>JBHJIY010000062.1:0-10376 GCA_050042985.1 Phormidesmis sp.
CACCAGCCGCGAAGGCCGCAGATAGCCATTAGTGCGAATAGGAACAGACACAACGGCCATACCCTTTCGCCCCGCTTGAATGATCGTTTCTAGCGTGTAGGTGTATTCATTAAATACATTCAGCTCCAGCGCAGCTTCTCGGCTAATCGCTCTAAATCCGCTTGGGGCATCGGCCACAGTCGTTCGGCTCGCCACCCGCACCGCCCAGCTGCCCAGCCGTTGCAGCAGCTTCTTCGCCGGGGAAAAATGCTCTATTTCTTGAATCGGCCGTGCGCCAATGACGATTTGCGCATGCCCAGCTAAAATCGGCTCTACCAGCTTGGGAATATCAGCGGCGCAGTATTGATTGTCGGCATCCGTGTTAACAATAATGTCGGCCCCAGCCATCAGGCTCGCTTCTAGCCCGGCCATAAATCCCTTGGCCAAGCCTCGGTTTTGGCTAAAGCGAACAATATGGTCTACGCCCCATTCTTTAGCGACTTCTGAGGTGCGATCGCGGCTCCCATCATCTACGATTAGCCACTCCACACAAGCGATTCCAGGCACCTGCCTTGGCAGCTCCGACAGGGTAACGCCCAGCGTATTTTCCTCGTTGTAGCAAGGAATTTGAATAATGAGCTTAATAGGTGGCGTCAAGAGAAAAACAAAATGCGAAGCGTTATTTTTTTTGGACCTCATGCATACTACCTCGCTATAGTCCCATGCAGCATTCCTACGCTACAGTGAACAACGAAAACACGCCGTACCTGACAGCTGTCAGCCCAAGCCCCTAATCTCTTGAGTTATGTCCTCAGCGAAGCCAGCCGTTAGTCCCCTTCCCCCAGCCGCATCGAAGCCTGGGGACAATCAAAAGTCCCTGCGAAATATTCAAATTTGTTCACGCCTAGCGCTGGCATTTGGCATTCTCTTTCGGATAGTTCAATACTTTAGCAATCGCTCCCTATGGCTCGATGAAACGCTGCTCGTACGGAATCTGCAGTCGCGCAACTATGGGCAACTTTTGGAAGCACTCGACCATAACCAGGCAGCACCGCCGCTGTTTTTGTGGATCGAAAAATTCGCGCTCGAGAACTTAGGTGACAACGAATATTCTTTGCGTTTGTATCCGCTGATTGGTGGACTACTCTCTTTATTCATCTTCTACAGATTCACAAAGTCGTATGCAGATGGCTGGGTTCGGCCCATTGCTATTTTTTTGTTTTCTGCGCTGGAATATATCGCCTACTACTCCTCAGAGGTAAAGCCCTACAGCTGGGATATTACGCTTTGCCTACTGTTGTTTATGTGCATTCGTGCCATTGCAGCCCTACAGCCCAGCCTAAAAAAATTGTTCACAGCCGCAGTGCTAGGCGTTGTTAGCATTTGGCTCTCTTTTCCCAGCGTTCTCATCATGGCCGGGCTAGAAGCGACTAACTTAATTAAGCTTAAACTGTGGCGCATTAGCCGCCAAGACTGGCTGACTTTACTCAACAGAAGATTACCGCTCTATGCCGTTTGGCTATTGAGTTTTGTCGGCCTCTACGTAGTGAACATCCAAAAAACTCTAACGGGAACCAGCTTAGAAAAGGCCTGGGCAAATCGCTATCCCACAAATGGGTTTGACTTGCTTTGGCTGCTAGATGCTTTCGGTCAATTTTTTTATCATCCGCTTGGCTTTCTCTCACCTGCCGACGGGATTGCCCTAATTGTATTCGTGGTGGGCTGGATCTATCTTTACCGCATCCAAAAATGGCGACTCGCATACCTTAGCAGCCCCTTTGCCATCACATTTTTGGCCTCGTATCTACAACAGTATCCTTTCAGGAATCGTCTCGTTTTATTTATTACGCCCTATGCACTGGTGATTCTTGCTGAAGGAATAGCGCTACTCATTCGGCAATGCTTTCAGAGCAAACCGCAAAGAAAGGGGTTCGCTAAGTTTGTTCGGATACTAGGACTTGTTTTGGCGCTGTCGCTGTTGATCCAGCCAATGGTAGTGGCAGTGCCTCGAATAGTACGTCCACAGCTGAACCATTTTGACCATGTGCGGCCTGCGATCGCCCACATTCACACGCACTGGCAGCTCGGTGACAAACTCTAAATCTCTCCCGCTGTCCACCATCAGTTCCGGGCCTACCAGCCACGCTTCGAGTTCCCAGAGACAGACGTCATCTTCGGCAAAGTCAAAAACTTCAACTCTCGCAATCTTTCACCAGGTGCACTTCAGCGACTCTCCCAAAATATTGAACAGCTTAAAGAAGGCCCACTAAAAGGCCAAGAGCGAGTGTGGTTTCTATTCGGTCGCACCCCGCCCGAAGGCGAAGCACGTATCCTCCAGGAGCTAGACAAAATCGTTGGCAAACCGGTAGAAATAGTGCGCTACCCTCAAGCCGTTGCCAGCCTCCGTGACCTTTCAAAATAACGAAGTATCCACTACTCAACCATCCGAAAGCTAAGGCAGTTGCCAAACGACCCAATCGTCTCTTTGGAGGACCATGCGCCCAGCGATATCTGGGTGCCATTTCTGCTGCGTCAAAACATAGCCCGCACCATATCGTTGGGCAATATCTACAAGCTCTTTACTACTCAGTAACCCATACGTTTTTTGCATGGAGGAGGCCCGCGTTTGTGCATTCAGCGGACCCAAAATATCTTCTAGCCGCGCCTCCCAAGTCAAAATGCCTTGATCTGTAAACGGAAAACTCTTAAAAGTCACCACCACTGACCGGTTTGAATGAAACCGAAACACGCTGTCTGTAGGCGGTACCATTACTAACGCATCCACTGGACTCACTTGGCCAAAGTCAGTAGCCAGCTGCTCCAGCGCATCTCGTGGCGGCGCGTATACCGTTATTTTTTTATGTAGTGGCGTGAGCCCCACATTGTCAACAACACCTGCAAGATGCAGACCGAGGTAAAAAACAATGCCAACAGTCGCTAGCTTAAAGTAGGGACGTGAACGGCGATAAAAGACAGGAAAATATTGCTGCGTTAACGGATAGGCCAAACTCAAAAACAATATGGGCGAGTGTGGCCAGCAAATCAGCAGCACAATGAAGAAGGCAACGTAAGCGACAATAACTGAGCGCCGAGCAGTCATTTTGAGTGTGTTCAGCTGTACGAAAGGTTTTAGATAGGCGGGTTGCCCATCGTATGCTTTGCCCATGCGTTTTGCGAGCCAAAGCGCTAGCGTCAGGAGTAATAGTGCGATCACGCCATACCCGTGCACCAACGGCAGCGCCAATAGCAGCAGGCTCACAGGATAGTTCTGCCGCTCGTGATACTCACAGGCCAACACACTCACCGCCATCCACACCGTAAGCATGACAAACGGCGTTACTCTAGCAAGCTGTAGCTTGGCAATTAGCGCCACCGGCACATGCTCTACAAACACATACCCCATCAGCAACAGCACCCCTGCAACCACCACAGTCGCCGTCAAATCTCGCTTCTGTGCAAAGCTCAGCCGATCCGAGAGCCGTAGGCTAACTAGCCCAGCGCCCGCATAGCCAAAAAAGTCTCGCCAGTCGTCTACCGAGAACGACGACATCACAATGTGATGAGGATGCCGCACATAGGCATACAGCTTCACAAACTCAGCATTGCTCAGCGCGTCACTACTGGTATTGCCCGCCATCACCATCGGCACATACACTATCCCCACCAGCAGACAAAAAATGACAGACGCGCTAACAAACTGACCTATCCGCCCACGAAAAACAGTGCCCGCTAGCAGCCCAACTCCCCACAGACACGCCGGTAAAAACCCGACCAAAAACTGTAATAAGCCAGCTAAGCCAAACATCAAATAGCCCAATCGCCACCGCCGAGCGCAGCAAAAATAAATACCCCATATCGCCAAACCCATCGCATACACAGCCGCAACAGGCTCTGTGCGAAAAATGCCAGTTGAGCCTACCGTGCCATCTATCGTCGCCAATCCCAAAAACGCCAGCATCATGCCAGCAACAGGCGACTTCCCCAAATGTGCGCCAATGGCCCAAAGCCCACCTACCATAGAGCCAAACGCCAGCAAAAATAGCCCAAACGCCACCACCGGCAGGCTAACCCCCATCTGATGAAACATCAAAATCAGATGGTAATAGTAAGACCGAGCCGTAAACCCCAGCATTTCTTGAATGTAAAAATCTTGGGTGAATAAGCTGCGATCTGCTAATGCTGCGATCGCTGGCATTTGGTTGAATATATTAGACCTAACAAAGTTATAGCCGTAGGCTGCAACGCTGCTAAAAAGCACAAAACTGCCAGACCAGAGCAATCCTCGTACAGACTGAAACAACGCAGACTGGTCCGAATGTCTGTCCAAATGTTTAGGTGGCATCACTCTCTTATCCTTTCACACAACGAACTGCTTCAGTGCGCATGCAGATCGGGCGTCATCTGCTTGCACACTGATGGCTTAAGTGCCAACAGTAGCCTGAACAATCATAGTGTGAATGGTAATAGCGCTGTTAAGTTAACCCTCGAATCAGTATGATCGATAATCGCCAGCGACGAGTGCAACGATGGCCTAGGCTATAAAAGTCTCTACAGTCACTCACTTACTGTGAGCGGCAGCAAAATCTCAAACTCTGTTCCTGTTGTTTGCTCAGCACTACCATCTTGCTCCGAAGCGTGTATGGAGCGCATCCAAAACTTACCACCGTGCTTCACGGTTACAATCCGATAGCTTATTGCAAGGCCTGTCTCTTTGTAATAGCGAGGCTCTGTCGAAAAAGAATCAAGAATTTGCGCCTTAGTCTCGGGAGGAATGCCCGGACCATTGTCACTAATAATAATAGAAACCCAGCGAGACTCTTCTGGCGAACCCGTCAACAAATGCTGATCGGTGCAGATACAGGTGGTGACTGTAATTTGCAGCGGCTTAGGCTCAGCCACAACGGCCTCAGAACCATCGGAAGTACTCGTAGCTGTCATCGCACTGAACCCATCTTCGCTGCACTGCACCTGAGACAGCAAAGAATCAATAGTGTTGGTGAAAATATTCATAAACACCTGAGACAGCTGCCCCGAAAAGCAGGGAACTGGCGGCAGCTTACCATAGCTATGCTCAATGGTGATTGGAGTATTGAGGCGACTCTTCAGCAGTCGCAGCGTACTGTCAATGAGGGTATTGAGGTCTGTCGGCCTAGGATGCACCGCATCGATATGACAGAAATTTTGCAGGCTAGTCGCCAGCTGTCGCAATCGGTGGGCCCCGCCTCTAGCACTCTTAATCGCAGCTGGCAGATCACTGCGTAAGTAGTCTATTTCAATTTCTTCTTTAAGGTCTGTAATTTCTGTTGGCACATCCGGAAAAACCGCTTCATAAGCCATTAGCAGCTCATGCTGTTGCTTGGCATAGTTGGCAATATAGTTCAAATTCCCCCAGATAAAGCTCACCGGGTCCAAAATCTCGTGAGCCACCCCATCCACGAGGCGACCCAGCGCCGCCATCTTTTCACTTTCTAATATTTGCATTTGCAGCCGCTCATAGCGAACCTGCGTTTCGGTTTCCTGAATTTTCCAGTAGGCTACATTCAGAGATCGCACATCTAGCAGCTGGTAGGTCTCCTCATGCAATACCAAAATCGGCTCGCACTGCTGCTCATGAGGACGCTTCAGTGCTTGCTGAGCGGCTACTAATATTGTGGTATCACTTGCAAAAGTCAGCGGCTTACAAGATTGCTGCCCCAGCACCACACGGACAGGGCTCTCCAAGAAATAGGGTGCTTGAGCCATATGTAACAAACAGTCCAAACAGGCCTGCCGAGAAAGCACCGTCACCACATCGCCATCCGTATCACCATCCGTTACGACCACCCCTGGCAAATTGGAGCACTGGGTAAAGCGCTCAACAATCTCTCGAAAACAGCATTCTGCCGTCACCGTAAAACAATGTAGTGGCAGCGTATTCAGCGGCGAGTGAATCCCTAAAGACGGTTGGTTACCCGTGCCTAAAGTAGGATACTGCGGGGGCGGGGCGATCAAATGCATGGCAGATAGCTGGCTTACAATTTATGATTATGGGCGTTGTTTTATCGCTCAAACAGCTGAGATAAAGTGAAAAAATGTATAGAGTAGGTAGACTCAGTGTGCCCGTAAGATGTCTGTAACTCTGTGTGAAAAGTAAGTTTTTTTGAAATGTTATGGTCTCTATCGAACCAGAAGCTTCTGCTGAGCTGCGCATTGTATCGCTGATTCCCAGTGCTACCGAAATTGTCGCCAAGCTGGGCTATAGCCAGTACTTAGTTGGGCGATCGCACGAATGCGACTTCCCATCCTCCGTCACTACCCTCCCTATCTGCACCGAACCCAAATTTGATCCCGTCGGCACCAGCGCCGAAATCCACGACCGCGTCACCAACCTGCTCACCTCAGCCCTCAGCGTCTACCGAGTCAAAACAGATCTTCTTGCCGAGCTGCGCCCCACCCACATCATCACCCAGGCCCAGTGCGAAGTCTGCGCCGTCAGCCTCAGCGACGTAAAGCAAGCCGTCACCGATTTGATGAAATCGAATGCAGCCGAAGTCAATCAACCGCCGATTCAAATCGTGTCGTTGCAGCCTGAGTGCCTAGCCGACCTCTGGACAGACATGCAGCGAGTTGCCAATGCACTACAAACTTCACCACAGACAACTTCACCACAGGTAACATCTTCTCAGTCAGCTTCCTCCAACGCCGCCGACATCATCAGCACGTTAAAAACTCGCATTCACCCAATAAAGCCTAGCCAAACACCCCCAAAAGTCGCCTGCATAGAATGGACCGCGCCGCTAATGGCCGCAGGCAACTGGGTTCCCGAACTCGTTGCCCTCGCTGGCGGTCACGCCTGCCTTGGCCAAGCCGGCCAACACTCCGACTGGATGACCTGGGATGACCTGCAAGCAGCAGACCCTGACATCATAGTGGTCCTTCCCTGTGGCTATGACCTAGCTCAAACCCGGCAAGCGACTCTCGAAATCGCCGCTCACCCCAAGTGGCAACAGCTCAGCGCTGTAAAAAACAACCTCGTATACCTCACTGACGGCAACCAATACTTCAACCGCCCTGGCCCCAGACTCGTAGACTCTTGGGAAATCCTGGTTGAAATCATTCAAAAAACACCTATTAATAGCGATCGCCATTCAGTCGGGTGGGAAACACTTTAAAAAACAGCAAGACCCGCACGTAAAGCGAGGCAATCCAGCAACTGTTGAAGTAGCATCTTGCACGAATATCTTGTACGAACACCTCATGCAGGCACAAGGTTCTCTCTTTCAGCACAGGATGAGATCTCGCCCGGTTGCTTACAGGATCTATCTTCATTTACGTCCACCTCTTTTCTGTATTTCCCAAGCTGGTATTGTATAAATAGACTTTTTAGTAATACCAAGGCAGCTAAACCATGTACATAATCATGCAGGAAGTGGTTGACGGCACCATCCCCTACTCCGTATTTTTGACCATCGTCGGCGTTATTGGCTTCGCAGCTGCCGTAGGCATTGGCTCAGTCGCCTGGTACAACTCCAAACGCCCGGCTGGTTGGGAAGGCCAAGAACGCCCCAATATCGTTCCAAAAATAGACAAAAAAGACTAAAAACTAGCCCTACTGCCACTCATAACAGGAAAAGCCCCAGGAGACACTCGCCTTCTGGGGCTTACTATTGACTATGCAGGTGTAGAAGATGCAAAAGCAATGACATCTTCTACACCTGCGTAAATCAGCACTGTCAGCATACGACTTACCGACAGACTGCTTAGCGAGCTTCTCGCTAGAGCGGCAAACAATCTTGGTTCTCAGTCGCTGTCAAATCCCAGGTTCTTACGGTTCCATCGTAGCCACCGCTCACCAGAGTATTACCGCTGTCTGTAAAGGCAACAGAATAAACAAAACCAGCGTGGCCTTCCAGCGTGCACAAGGACAGCCCACGTGCCCATTCCCACACCTTCAAAGATTCGTCATAGCTACTGCTCACCAGCAGCGTACCGTCTGGGCTAAAGTCAATATCCGAAACCAGAGAGTCGTGACCGGTTAGAGTTTGTATCAGCTTCCCGGAGGCCAGCTCCCATACGCGAATTGTTTTGTCATCGCTGCCACTGGCCACATACTGACCGTTGTTACTCATGGCAATACTCACAATTTTACTGGGGCCATTAGCTTGAGCGCGGCTATCTGGTGTGAGATCGCCTTGAGCACCGTTGCCCTGAGTACCATCATCTAAAGTAAACGCGATCGCATTCTCATCAATATCCCATACCCGAACCAAACCATCCTGCCCGCCGCTCAAAACCAGGTTGTCATCGATTGGATGAAAAGCAACAGCGCTTATTGGCACACCCGCAGGCAGCAACGTCGCCAAGCGCTGAAGGTTACTACCCGCCGTAATCGTCCACAGCGTAAGGCTACCTTGGTCACTGCCAACTGCCACTGTTTTCCCCCTAGGAGCTACAGCTACGCTTGTGATCTGTCCAGCCGCTGTCTGTACGGTATCCGACAGCTGACCAGAAGGCGTAAACCAAACAGCTAACTCGCCAGAACTAGCGCCCGTTACCAGCAAATCGTTTTCTTCAGAAAAAGTCAGCGCGTTAACTCGGCCATCGTGGGGTAGCGGAATCGTCTGCTTGCTGTTGCGATCCCACAGCTGGGCGACATTATCGTAGCTGCCGCTGGCTATCAGGGGTGCATCTTCCGCCGCACTCACACTCAGCACAGTTGCAGAATGTGACCCCAATGTTTCAAAGGCGGGCTCAGCAGCGGCTGGCGACAGCTCACTATCAATCCCACTAGAGACCATTTGGGAACCACCCCCGAGCTGATCGGCTAAAGCCAAGAAAATGCCCACAACTCCCGTGATCAATCCAGCGGTCACTAAAACTGCCAGAAATGAGAACAAATTTCGATTTCTCTGGTACATCACGCCCTAAAGAAAAGATAAGAGGCAAGGCCTAAAGCAAACGAAGACACCCAGGAAAAGGCATCTAGAAACACCGCAAAAAGTACGTTTTGTCACTCTCTCAATGTACACCGCCTCTCCGTATGTTCCCTGAGCCCTACACAAAATTCATCTGCAAATTTGCTGCGCTCTACACAAAATTTACGGCTATTTTTACGAACCCGTTCTCACTTTGTCGACGGCGAGAGCATATGAACCCTACAAACAACATCTTTACGGTGGAAAGCCGTGCTAGTTTATAGCCGTGCGTACATACTCAATAGAGTTGATAAGAGTCTGATGAGGTTTGTAGTTGATCCGGCCATCAAAACCAAAATCGCCCGCATGAAAGAGCGAGTGCGCTGGCAGCATTCTGTCTTCAAACAGCTACAGATCGACCAAACCCGTTTAAGCTTTGACGAAAGTAGTTCCAAAGATGTTCTCGAAAAGACACAAAAAGAAAAAACGCAAAAAGAAGAACGCTCAACAGATTTTTCGTTTTTAGTGATTGGCGACAGTGGCACCAGCCGCTATATTACCGACCCACCCCAGCGCCGCATTACTAAGCAGCTGCTAAAACATTCAGATAGCTGCGAATTTATTCTGCATACGGGCGACGTGGTGTATTTAGTCGGCTCTAGTGAGCAGTATCCTGACAACTTTATCAAGCCGTATCGCGAGTTTTTGGTAGGCGGCATGTCTCCAAACAAAATTCGATTCGACAAAATGACGTTCAAGCTGCCGTTTTTCCCCGTGCTAGGGAATCACGACTATTACGATTTACCGCTGGTAGCAGGTATTTTGAGTAAGGCCTTCTCACCCTTAAGACGGCTGCTGCGCCGTCGAATCAATTTAGACGTTGGCTGGCACGGTTCTCACCAGGGGGAAGCTTTTGCCAGAGCTTTCTTGGATTACACCTATCAGCTCAGCGATCGCCAACTGCTAAACCATCTCAAGATGCACTATTCAGCAACGGTTACCACCCCTGCGCATTCTGCATCCTCTAAGGCAGAAGCAACCCCTACCCGTTGTCTGCAATACGTGCCGGGAGAGTTTACTCGCTTACCCAACCGATACTACACGTTTCGTAAGCACGGTATCGATTTCTTCGCGCTAGATAGTAACACCTTCAATTCACCTCAGCCTCTATCAACAGAACCGGCTGGGATTGCGATGCGCGAACAGTTGGAAAAAGAGCGCGATCGCCTAGAAGAAGACATGCGAGCGCTCACCGCAGAAACCCTCGCTCTCAGTGCAGACATCTCCAAACAGACCGCTAGAGCCCCCAGCGTCTACGCCAAAATGGAGCAAATCGAAGAGCAACTACAAGACATCGACAAACAGCTAAACATCTCACCCCAAGAAACCACCGTTGATACAGAACAGCTGGAATGGCTCAGCGATCGCCTGATCGCCTCCTGGCAAGACCCTAGCGCCAAAGGGCGTGTCCTCTTCTTCCACCATCCGCCCTACGTCAGCGAA
>JBHJIY010000063.1:0-16187 GCA_050042985.1 Phormidesmis sp.
TCCGCTTCGCTGATGTTAAATTTAGGCCCCTGCTTACTCAACGCTTGAATGCCTGGAGAATATATACTCGCAACACCTTATCGGCTATGCTTCTGGAGTGTTTAGAATCAACTTAAAGATTTAAGCCTGAGTAGTTACGAATATCGTTGATAAGCGACATCAGATGGGTCGCGCACTGATAAATGGTTCTTAGTCCCTTTTCGTGCTTAACGCCTGTTTCTGAATCTCTCTGAAGAATTTGGGTATATCCCAAAATTCCATTTAGCGGCGTTCGCAGCTCGTGGTTCATATTGGCTAAGAACTCGCTTTTGGCCTCACTTGCCTGGTGAGCAGCTCGTTCAGCTTCTTTGTAAGGCGTAATATCTTGAAAGATGCCGATGAGTCCCATGACGTTGTTTCGCTGATCGTAAAGCGGCACTTTGCTCATCTCTAACCAGGACTGACGCCCGTTTGACTGATGTGGTTCAACAAGGCCTAACTCAGCAATGCCTGATTCGAGTACTTTGCGATCGCATCCCGCAAAAAACCTGGCATCCGCCTCTGACCAAAGCAAGTCATTGTCTGTCTTTCCTCTAATCTCATCTACGCTTACACCTGCAACATTCGCAAAGCTTTGATTACAGCCTAGATAAACACTCTTTTTGTTCTTCCAAAAAATAGACTGTGGAATGTTGTTCATTACCAAATTCAGCAGCTGCTGAGAAGCTGACAGTTCTTTTGTCCTGGCTTCTACCTTCTCTTCCAGATTTTGAGAATAATCTTCTAACTGCTCAAAAGAATTGCGTAAATGCTGCGCCATATTGTCGAACGACTGCGCCAGCTCTCCGAACTCGTCCTGTCTATGCGTAGGCAAAGTCGCCGTCCACTCGCCTTCAGCCAATCGTTTTGCCGCCTGATTCAGCATGAGCGTAGGACGCACCACTAACGACTGAGACAGATAGCGAATGGTCCCAAAGGTAATCGCGACAATAATCAGTAAGGTAGCCACAGCGATTTTTTGCGCCTGAGACTCTCTTTCTAGTACGGGCCGCGCATCTAGCTCTACCACCAACAGCCCATCAACACGGCCAAATTGTCCATAGATAGGCGCATACCCAACCAACACTGGAATCCCCGCACTGCTGTAAGTGATCTCGTTTTCTACAACAGGAGACTCAATTGTTTCCTTATTAGCCAGGAATGGCGGTGGCGAGCCTATCACTTCACCCACAGCATCTAGCGAAGTTTCGTGCTCTTTCCATTTCTTCAAAACATAGCTGTAATGGCCTTCTGGCTGCTGACGCACCGTGTAGAGATGTTGAATATCGTCACTAGCTGCCTGAATTTTTCCGAGCTGTTCTTGATTGATCCGATAGTAAGTGGTGTTTGCATCTTGTCGATTCACCACCAATGCGTGATAGTCGCCATCAATCTGGGGCGCGGCCAGCTGCACAATCTCCGAAAGGCGATCTGCCATCGCCTTTCGCTGACTAGTCCTTAACTGCCAGTATTGACCCGTTGCTAGGCTGCCCATGCCCAAAACCATCAGGCTAGAAAAAGCAAGGACGATTTTAGTGCTGAGCTTCCAGTTTTGAGCAGACATATGATTACTCGCTACGGTGTCATGCCTAAGCTGGTTCTGTAAAATGTTTTCTGTTCCTCTCGGCCCATCTCGTCAGTTAGTTTTTCCCAGCCGTCGGTAATCTCTTCCATGGCTTGTTCTCGGCTGATTTCCTCTCTAAGGAAAGCCGCTAGCGTGGTATCGACAATCTCTTGCTGATAGCTGTGCTCATTAGGAATCGTGAGATCGAGCATGATATTGGGATTATTCAAACTCGCGCCGATGCCACCTAGATACTTGTTGGCGGCGCTACTACTCATGCCTGCTTCGACCCACGATTGCGTATCGGAGAGCTGAGAAATACGATAGGGATTAAAGCCGGTCTCTCCGATAGTGACATCAACATTGGACTGGGCTGGCTGGCTAACATAAGAAATAAAGGCATAAGCTGCTGCCTGCTGTTCGGGGCTAGAAGCCGCATTGACGCCTGCTGACCAGCCAATAAGCGCAGCGTAAGGCGCATGGTTGACACCGTTAATGCCAAAGGGACAGGTGAACTTGTCACAAGCGACTAATTCACCTGTTTCTCGATTCAGCACCTCTGTAGAACCGGGTAAAGGCGCAGTGGCAACTTTATCAACAACTTTAGACTCAGGAATAATGGTAAGCGTACCTGTGTTGCCATGGTCCAGAGTGAGTGCGCATCGACCATCAATAAACAGTTCTCGGGCATCATCCATGGTGTGGTTAAGTTCACCTGGTGGGCCATAGTTACCTGTAGCTTTGTATACCTCTAAAGCTTTGGCAAAAGCCGCATTGTTGGTTAGCGGCTTCATGGTCTCTGTATCAAAAAAGCCACCTTGCTGTGTGCCTTCGCTCTGTAAGAAAGAGCCTGCTATTGACCAAAAAGCCCACCAGCTGACATGGTTGGGCTGCTTAGTTAGGCAAGAACCATAGTCAGCTTCGCCATCACCGTTGAGATCTTTTTCATGAAATGTCTCAGCGATCTCAAGGTAGTCATCCCAGGTACTAGGCGGCTCTATGTCAGCGGCCTCTAGCAAATCACTCCGGTAATACAGCATGTAGTAATCTCCATCGACCGGAATACCGTAGATGTTATCGCCGTAAGTACCGCCGTGCTCTTGAAAAAAGGGCGTGATATCTTCCCATTCAAGCGCCGAATCTGCTTGCACTTTAGAGGTGAGGTCGCTTAGATAGTTGGCCTTCACCATGTCGGAGAGCCAAATAGGCGGATAAATCACGACGTCGTAGCGGTTTTCCTCAGTTGTATAGTCGGCTTTGATAGTTTCGTAGAGATCGCCGAATGGGACCGTTTCAAAAACAACGTTAGCGCCTGTGGCTTCTTCGAAGGCTTTGGTATGGGACTCAAAGGCATTGCCGATGGGATACTTTAACCCTGTGACGGTGATGGTAACGTCATCGAAGCGTTGCTGTTGTAGTGCTTCCGTCTGAGTTGAAGGGCTAGGTGTTTCAGATTTGATCGTGCGACTACAGCCGACGGCTAACAGCCCTATGATGAGGAAGCGGGCGTATGGGCTGAAGGAGCATCGCATATATTCTTTTCTTTTCAATTTTTTGTGTGCTTTTATTTGGTGTCGAAGAATGACAACTCTTTAGGAAGACGTGCCTTTCGGGATATACGCTTCATACAAAAGTTACCCAAACTCACTGCTCCAAAAACAGTTTGAGGTCGTTTGCACCGTCCCAAGGCGATGACGATGTTCTATTCCATTTACCAGTGACCAAAAACTGGCTCTACCAACTGATTCTAGGACTGGTGCTCATCTGCCACAGCTCGTATCGTGGCGTGGTGGAACTATTGCGCGATCTATTCGATACGCCGCTCAGCGTGGGCACTGTCCACAATCGACTCGAAGCGGTAGCAGCAACGGCGGCTGAGATCAATCAAAGCCAAGCTCTCTCTGGTATTGAAGTGGGCCTTCACGATGAGATTTATCAGTCGAATCGCTCGGTGCTAGTGGGTATTGATGCCACCTCGACGTACTGCTACCTTCTCCAATCGGTTGCACACCGCGATGAAAACACCTGGGGTTGGCATCTCCTGGATGTGGTGGAGCAAGGCTTCGACCCAGACTACACCATCGCTGATGGCGGTAGTGGGCTCAAGGGCTGGCCAGAAAGCCATGATGCCAGAGAAACCCTGTCATGGCGATGTGTTCCATATCCAGCAGCAGTTCGAACAGGTGCCGTGGAATCAGTTGCATAGTCAGGTGTCTAGCAAGTTTCATGGCGTCATGGAGGCGGTTGGAGAAGCACTTAACGGAACACCCAGAGCCAGCTCTATGGTGGAAAACCTCAATTCACGCTTACCCAACTACTTCTTCCTGCGAAAAAGCCTGGGTGACGACTACCTGAATCTCCTCCAATTCTTCTTAAACAGCCGGTGTTTCATGCGCTCACTGAAGCCTGAAAAAGTCGGTAAAAGTCCGAAGCAGTTGCTGACGGATGAGGCGCCTCCACATTGGCTGGAGTTGCTGGGGTTTAAGCGGTTCCAGAGAGCGTAGAGACCGACGCAATCAGTGGGCTGGACGTCTAGATGACGGTCTATTTTGTGCTGCGAGTGTTACCTAAAATCAGTGCTAGTCAGGACTCAACTTGACAATCCCCTTCTGGCAAGAGCTGTCTGGTTAAGATCAGCTAGACGAATCAGCAATCTGATCTTCTATGGCAATTACTCTCTGATTGATCTCTATCACCAGCGTTGCCAAATTATCGAACTGCGCATTTAGAGGTAAATCACCTGGCAGGGCGGAAGGAATATCTAAGCGCTCGGCGGGGCGACTTTGGGGTGCGGTATTTGGGCTACGGTCTATCTGGCTGCGGAGCTGAGCAACTTGATTTTGTAACGCGCTTACCTCAAACTCTAGCTGTATTAGCCGAGGATCTGAGCCGGAGGCATTCACCGGCTGTAGCCAACCGCTCAGGCCAATCATCACAACAAGCAAAAGCCAGAATAAGCGTTTAGAAAAAACTTTCATTTTTCACTGGGTGCATTCTCAACAATGCGAGCAACGTGCACTTCAATTCTAAAATCAGCACTGGAGATTCAACAATAAAAAGATTGGCTCACTAAACACGACTACATGTAAGCAACACAAATACAATACGCACTCTTTATCTTACAAACAGTACTGAAGACATTCCATCAAACGACTTTGGTAGTAAGATTCTGATAAGAAGAGAGCTGGCGAGCCAGATATGCCAAATTTAGCGGGGTTTACACAGATTTCTTCCTCTATAAGACACCAATCTTAGAGAACTATTATTATGAATCGCCTTGAGTCGGACTCATCGTCATGGACGAAGTATTCTAACGTCCTCAAAACTATTGGCCGCTGCAGCGTAGGTGCAGTTCTCCTGGCTGGATTGGCACCCTTTGCAGCGATCGCAAAAGACTACAGCAGTATTAATATTTTTGGTGATAGCCTGGTCGACGGTGGCAATTTTTTCAATATTTCAAGTGAGCTAATAGGCATTGGATTGCCACCCACGCCCCCCTATGCTCAACAATTTTCCAATGGAGATGTGTGGTCGGAGCAACTAGCTCAATCGTTGGACCTAGCACCTGCGCAGTCATCAGTCGTACTCCCAAGCATCTTGAGCGGAACCGCGCCCGTACCCAGTGAGGGCATAAACTTCGCAATAGGCGGTAGCTTGAGCGATGACACAAATGGAATACCGGGGTTTGCAGGGTTGCGATCGCAAATCGCCACATTCAGCACCCTAAGCACTGTCGCCCCGCCCGCTCCAGCCACCCTAAACGTCATACAAGCAGGCGGCAACGACTACAACAACGCAATTATAAATCCGGACCAGTCACCTGCAACGCTAGCAACATTGCCCGAGCAGGTGACCAACAATTTAGTCGAGGCGATCGCAGGCCTGATCGACGCAGGTGCCGCAGACATTTTAGTTGCCAACCTACCAAACCTAGGCAACCAGCCCTACGCCCAAGCGCTCAATAGTTTCAATCCTTTGAGTAGCGCTGGCCTATCTGCGCTCTCGACTCAGCACAACCTGCTACTGGCCAATAAGCTAACGGCCCTAGAAGCAACCTCGGGTGCAAACATCATTCAGCTAGACGTGGGTAGTCTGATCGATGGAGCTATCGGCAGTCCTGACGAATTTGGATTCACAAATGTCACCGATAGCTGCCTCTCCGACTTTGTTTCTATCACTGAATTTGGCGCGCCTTGCAGCAACCCTGACGAATTTCTGTTTTGGGATGACGTTCATCCTACCGCTCAAACCCACAGCTTAATTGCACAGCTAGCCGTTGACACGCTAGGCAAAGGCGAGCCGCAGAGCGTACCAGAGCCAGTCAGTACTGCGGCCATTTTGCTAGTGGGAAATGGCCTTCTTCTGCGACAAAAACAACGCATTGGCTAAAGCTATCTCCGTAGCGAAGACTACAGCAACCCGCAACTATTCGCGGTGAGATGAGGGATAGCGCACACGGTCTGCTATCGTGACACACTCCGCAGAGACTCAGCTGACGTCTCCAAAGCTCAAGGTTTCAAGGCTTTTGTTTGACCTGAAAAAGTGTGCTGCTCTGATCCATCAGTTTTCGGGAGAGCTGAGTACTCAAACCATCGCAAAGCAAACAACCGATGGCTTAATTGAACAGTTTGACTGTGCCTTTGTCCGTCTTTGGCTAGTAGAACCCGACCGCACTGCGCTAAAGCTCATGGCCTCTTCGGGGCTGTATACCCACACCACAGGCTCGTTTGCTCTTGTGCCCATGGGTGCCTTTAAAGTTGGAAAAATCGCTCAGCACTGTATTCCTTTTTTGAGTAACTATTTGCCAGAGGAACCCTGGGTAAAAGACCGGCAGTGGGCGGTTGAAAATGGCATTCAGGGGTTTGCCGGACTACCGCTGATGCAGGAAGATCGGGCCATTGGGGTACTGGCTATCTTCAGCTACACGCCAATGGCCGCTGAGTTTTTGGAAGTGCTACAGGTTTTGAGCGTGTCGGTGGCAAGCGCGCTGGCCAGTGCGATTAACCATCAGGAGAGCATCGCTCACTTAAAGGCAGCGAGCAACTCTCATGCCACGCTCTACCAGCAGAGTCTGTCTGAAATGCTTGCTGGGCAATTGGGCACGCAAAAGCTGAGCTTAATTGGCACAGAACAATCGCTTTCTCCGGCGATCTCTCAGCTGCTAATTCAGCTCGCCGAACAAATCACTGAAAAATCTTGTCAGTACTGCCGACTCGTGTATGAACCAGACAGCGTAGCGCTAGAGGCAATGCTGGCGACCGACTGGCAATCAGCGACGGATAGCACCGAAATCAAAGAAGACATTCATCGAGAGCTTGCAGCCGAATTTGCAGGCATAGAATGTATCGCAGTTCGGCTAGGAGGCCACTTGCGAATAGAAAAAGGAGAGAGTCAGATTGTGATTAACGTTCAACTTCCTAGACAAGTTGACTCGCTGAACACACCCATCACAGCCTCTCCACTGTCTGCTAGGGAGCAAGATGTGATTGTGCGGCTAGCCCATGGATTACGAGATCGCGAGATTTCCGAGCAGCTGTTTATTAGCGATCGCACCGTAAAATTCCACGTCAAAAACATCCTAAAAAAGCTGGACGTTCGCACCCGATCTCAGGCCGTCTTTGAGGCCACAAAACAAGGCTGGCTCAGCTAAGCATAGATCTACACTACTGAAACTCCAATACCTTCACCGATTCCTCTGGCTTCTCTAGATAGGGCTTTGCCGCTGCCTCGATTTGGCGAATTTGGCCTAGCGCTCGGCTACAGGGGAAGCCGTATTTGGCCTGTACCCGGTCGCTGGCAATGGTGAGAGATTCACGCGATCGCGCTAAAAAATCTGTCACTGTATATGTCTGTCCCGGCTCAAAATAATCTTTCACCACTAAAGAAGGTGAATAGCAAACCGCCTGCTTCCCATCAGGCCATTGAATTTTGAAGTTAATTTCAGGCATAGTTCTGTGTAGATAGTATTTTCTCGGATTGTGCGTCAGGCTGTGAAAGCTGTTGATAAAGATTCAAATGCATTTGAGCAGAGGCTGGCCAGCTGTAGTTGCGCGTAATGTTGAAAGAGCGCTGACTATCTACAGAGCCAGTTGATTTTTGGCTAGTCATTTGAAGCATGGCTGAGGCGATCGCATCGACATCCTCAGGATGGACCAAATAGGCATCATCCCCAGTCAAAAACTCCGTAAAGGGCGGTTGATCTGAAGTTACGACCGGGAGTCCTGAGGCGATCGCTTCCAACACAACCAATCCCCAACCCTCTTTCACTGACGGAAACACAAACCCATCCGCCAGCCGATACAGCGCAGGCATTTGCGCATCGGGAATGACGCCTGGCAGCACCAAAGAATCTTTCAAATCATAGTCTTTAGCTAGCACCATAAACTGTTCACGATAATCTTGATAGTCAAATAGCGTTGCGCCGCCCGCGATTACGAGCTGCGCTGTTGGCTGTTGGCGATGGACCTGGGAGAATGCCTTCAGCAAGTTAATCGAATTCTTACGCGGCTCAATTCCACCCACCGTCAAATAGATGGGCCCATCCTGAAGATTTAGCAACTGTTTGAGCGCTACTTCCAAGCCGTCAGATTGAGATGAAAACCGCTTACTCACACCGTTGATAACGCGATGCGCATCGACACCGTAATCTGCTTGCAAAGCCTGTTGCCACTGCTGGCTGACACAGCAGCAGCGATCGGGAAGATAGATAGATTTCTCTTGGCAATCTTGAAGATAGGGACTGCGAAAGCTTTCAATATGGTGCACCGTTCGAACAAAATGAGGAATGCGGTTTTGCGATCGCAAAATAGCCAGCGCATTGGCACTCAAACAGTCCTGCGCATGGTAGATGTCATAGGGTTGACTGTGCTGCTGAAAGAATCTTACAAATTCATTGATTCGCTGCTTAATCAGCTGGTCAATCCCTGCATCGCAAGCGTTAGCAGGAACTGCATAGGTGTCGAATTCTGCTGAGCGATGGAAACCCTTACCGTCTTTATCGAGCGCAAAAACGCAGGGGCTATGGCCGAGGTCATGTAGCGCTTGGGCGAGTTCTAGCGTGTGGATAACGCTGCCGCGTGGCTTGGTTGCGTAGGTGAGCAGAGCGATTTTGAGAGGCACTGAGGATGGCTCCAGTAGTGTGAGAAGTAGGAACGGCGGGGGAGTTGGTGTGTGGCAGACTTGTTGGAGCCACCTCCCTTACGGTTCCCCTATGTCCTACGGACAGGCTAACGCCAAGGTAAGAGAAATCTGTTCCTTAGAAGCCAGTCAGGGCATTTGATAAGTCCCATAGCTGTTGCTTTTCTTCGCCAGCTTGTAAATAAACATACTTATCTGAGATAGTCTCACCTACTGGCTCGCAAACTAATCCTTCAGGCTGAAAAACAGATTGAACAGCGGCAACATTATCTGGCGGTACACTTAGCAAAAAACCGAAGCTCGGAAAGCTAGTTAACCACTTTTCCCAAGACACGCCAGAAGGGCGAGGCACCTTCTCTAAATCGAGCATCGCACCACAGCCAGAGGCCTCTGTTAGCATCAAAAGGGTTCCTGCCAAACCGCCCATACTGATGTCTTTTCCGGCATTGACTAGTCCTGACTGTGCGAGCTTAGGAAGGAGTTTTATGTGCGATCGCAACATCACCGGTTCTGCCTCAGTCGCCGCATTCCAAAAAGAATAGTCCTTGTAATAAACCCCCGCCATATTCATCACCATCACCAGCGCATCCCCCGGCTGCGCATCGAAGCTGGTAATCAGCCACTCTGCCCGCCCCAACATAGAAACCGCCAGCCCCGCATAGGGACTATGGCAATTCGTATGGCCGCCTACAATCGGCACGCCGTACGCCTGCGCTGCTGCCTTCATTCCTGCCCACAAAGGCTCACTTTCCGCAATAGAGAGACTCCACAGCGCATCAACCACCGCGACTGGTTCACCGCCCATCGCCGCCACATCAGAGACATTCACCATCACCGCGCACCATCCGGCAAACCATGGATCTTGTTCCACGAGCTGCGGCCAGATACCTTCAGCCGCTAAAAGTAAATAGCCATTGCCATCAGCGCTCGCCGCACAGTCATCACCTAAACGAATCGACTCATCCGTTCCCTGCACATACTGGCCCAGCGTACTAGCCGCCGTTTGAATATCTCTCTTATTCAGAATACTAAGAGAAGACTGTAACGTTGTGATGAGCTCGGTGAGTTCCAAACCCCTACGCAACCTCTCTCAACGGCAGCACCGGACGCACCTGATCGCCCGCTGGATAAAAATTTAAATCTGCCTGCATCAGATGATGGGGCTTTCCCAAAACCTCTATCTCTTTCAAACTCTCCCAGTGAAGGCGAGTGAAGAAACGCACATTTTGCTCTTGAACAGTGGCAAGAAAGCGATCGCATCCCCAAGTATTCGCTGTCGTCACCGCCTTCTGGATCAATCCTTTACCAATTCGCCAGCCACGTCGAAAGTCGGGATGGGTACCTAAACGGCCACCATACCAAACGCGAGGAGATTTCTCATAAATTCGCACCACACCAACAACTTGATCTAGCTGGTTTGACTGATGGGCAATCGCCACAATCGGATAGGCATAGTCATCCACCGCATCGCGATCATGTCCTTCAAACAGTCCTTGCTCCTGGCAAAAAATCTGTTGTCGTAAATCAAAGTAGTCTGCAATTCCAGTATCGCTTAGCGCCAGCTCAAAGCTATAGGTCATTTTCATCACATCACCCCTCAAAAGTAGACAACGCCGAACAGGCACCACACTTACCGCAACCTGCTTTCATATCTGCAGAACGCAGATTCGCTTGCTTGAGCCGTGAACCAATTGCCTGATAGAGCTGGAACATAAAGTCGCTATCTGGAGGCGATTGTCCAGCTAACGGCGTACCCACAATGGGAACGAAAGGCACCACAAAAGGATAAACGCCCAAAGCAATGAGGCGCTCGCACATCTCCAGCAAAGTCTCCTTGCTATCGCCTAGCCCCGCCAACAAATACGTACTCACCTGCCCTCGGCCAAACACCTTCACCGCTACCTCAAAAGCCCGGTAGTAATAGGTCAGCGGCACTCGCGCTTTCCCCGGCATAATCCGCGATCGCACCATAGGATCTGCGGCTTCTAAATGCATTCCCAAGCTGTCAACACCCGCTGCGCGTAACCGATCAAACCAAACAAAATCGTCTGGTGGCTCGCACTGAGCCTGAATAGGAAGAGAAACACGCTCACCAATCGCTTTCGCACATTCCATAAGATACGCCGCCCCTCGATCTGTTACGTTCGGCGTCCCCGTCGTCATAATCATGTGTTCTACACCATCTAACCGAACAGCGGCTTCAGCAACTTCCGCAAGCTGCGCAGGTGTCTTCTTTGCAATCGTTCGCCCCGCTTCTAGCGATTGGCTAATTGCACAAAACTGACAGGCTGTTTTGCGATTGTCATAGCGAATGCAGTTTTGTAAAATCGTAGTCGCTAAGACATTTCGGCTATGAAGCAGGGCAATCTTCCAATAAGGAACACCTTCTGCAGTTTCCAATCCATAAAACTTTGGCTGCGTAGGAAAAGAGATGGGCGCAATCACCTCTTTTTCCTTGAGGAGAACAGAACTGCCTGTGTTGCGATCGCGCTTCACCACAAAAGGAGACTGCGCGGCCCCTTCTGTAAATACCGGCACCATCACCGTTGTACCGCCTACCGTCACCGCCTTATGGTCTGAAGGGCCTGCCCCGCCCTTACGTCCAGAAGCACCCACTCCATCGCTAACAAGATTGAGCCCTCGCGACTGAAGTTCTGTAATAACCTGCTGTTGATTCATGAGTCAAAGAATTGATTGTCGAGAACGGGCAATGGCATTTCAGTAGACTGAAGCGGTCGTTCTAGCGGACCAGAGGCCTCTGCAAAGGCTGCTGAACTATTAGCGGCACCATTGCTGGTCTGTTCACTTGGCATCCCATTTGGGCTTGCAGAAGACGTCACTGCATAAGCAGATCGATTCGTTCGCAGCTGAAACAAATCAGGCCGCGCATAGTGACCCACCGAGTCCATCATGCGCTTGCGCTTAATGATTAGAGAAAAGTCAAGATCTGCGATCGCCATCCCTTCTCCTTCCCTGACCGGTTCACACAAATGCACACCCTCTGGACTAATAATCGATGTGTAGCAGCCGCCTTTCAGCACCTTCTGCAAGCCTTCATTCGGCGCAATTTCTACCACTTGCTCCGGCGTCAGCCAGCCCGTAGAATTCACCACAAAGCAGCCCGACTCCAAGGCATGATGCCGCAAACTCATCTCCGTCTGCGTCGCGAAAATCTCTCCCACCATAGAGCCCGGAAACTGCCCACAGTGAATCTGTTCATGCTGTGTCATCAGGCTATAGCGAGCCAGCGGATTGTAATGCTCCCAGCAAGCCAGCGCCCCAATTCGTCCCACCGCACTTTCACACACCTTCAGCCCCGAGCCATCGCCCTGACCCCACACCATTCGCTCATGATAAGTTGGCGTCACCTTGCGCCGCTTGAGCAGGCAGCTTCCATCTGCGTCAAAAACAAGTTGAGTATTGTAGAGAGAGCCCTTGTCCTTCTCGTTTACACCCAGCACAATCACCATTTGGTGTGCTTTCGCCGCTTGACTCACCGCTACTGTCACTGGCCCCGGCACCTCCACAGCCTCTTCATACAGCCTCAGGTGCTCCTTGCCCATTAGTACGGGCGGCAGCACAAAAGAGAAATAGGGGTAATAAGGTACAAAGGTCTCTGGAAAGACCAGCAGCTGTGCACCCTCTTTCGCCGCATCCTCAATTGCTTTGAGCACCTTCTCCATCGTGCCCGATTGACTGTGGAGCACAGGCGAGATTTGCACCGCTGCCGCACGAACCGTTCGAGAATAATCGGAGGTGGGATTGTTCATAACGCCCTCCTCCTCTACATTGTCCAAGTATCCAAAACAAATGCACCATCCTTACGGTGCATCAGCGTAATATCCAACACATCCAACGGACTAATCGGCTGAATGCCGGGAATCAATGAAGGTTCGCCGTGACCATACAGCGCCTGCAAAGCAAAGCGACAGGCATAGACTTTACCGCCCTCTTCCATAATCTTCACCAGCTGGTTGTTCATCGCCAAGTGGCCTGGAAATGCCTCGTCGCCTAGCTTTGGAAAACCACGCTGAATTCCCAACGTTACACCGGGGCCATAGAGCAAAACAGAAGTCTCAAACCCCTTACGAATCAGCCGAGTCGCCTGCAACAGATTCACCAAACCAATAGAACCTTCAAACGCAACCGTATGGAAAGCCACTAGCGCTTTCTCTCCAGGTTCAGCCTGGACATCGGGAAAAACCTTATCCTCGTAATCGACAAAAAAGTCACCGGCTTTGTGCGCAGGGGCTGTTACTTCAGGCATGTGAATATCTCTCGTTGTAAGACTTAATCGCAGCTTAAAAGGTCCATGCGCCCTCTTCCCGTATCTGTTGTTACAAAGCGGAAAAGCCTGACAATTCGTACAGCAGCATTCAATAGAAGGCCGTCAAAAAGAGATTTTTTAGACAGCACCCCTGTCTAAAAAGACAGGCATCCTCTGTTACAGCCTGTCTATAAAAAGGGATTAAAGCTTTCTGTAGTCGGCGATACAGGACACCTCAAAACGCACGATTATTGTTGGAAAGAGTGATGTTATTGGCTGAAAATTTTGTTTGGAACCTGGCTCATGCAGTCTCATCTCCCAGTGGTAATCGTTGGCGGTGGCCAGGCAGGGCTATCGGTTAGCTACTGCTTACAGCAGAGGGGAATCGATAATATTATTTTTGAAAAACACAAGATTGCGCATGCTTGGCGTACAAAGCGATGGGACTCTTTTTGCCTGGTAACACCCAACTGGCAGTGCACGCTACCGGGCTATCACTATCCTGGTAGCGACAAAGAAGGCTTTATGCAGCGCGATGAAATCGTGCGATACATAGAAGACTACGCTAGGTCTTTTGGTCCCTGTATTAAAGAAGGCGTTTCGGTGCTCAGCGTCCGTCAGCACGAAACGCGCAACGTATTCGAGGTTGTCACGTCTATTGGCACCTACACCGCTGACCAAGTTGTGGTGGCAACAGGTGGCTATCATACGCCGAAGATTCCTCGTATGGCAGAGCGACTGCCCAAGAGCATAGTTCAGCTTCACTCTTCGGAATATCAGAATGCGCGATCGCTGCCAGAAGGCGAGGTAATGGTAGTAGGAACAGGACAATCCGGCTGCCAAATTGCGGAAGATTTGCATTTGGCAGAGAGGAAGGTGCATTTGTGCGTGGGAGGTGCGCCGCGATCGCCCCGAGAGTATCGCGGCAAAGACGTCGTCGACTGGCTCGACCAAATGGGCTACTACGACATTCCTATTGATGAACATCCACAAAAAGAAACGGTCAGAACAAAAACCAACCACTACGTCACTGGACGCGGCGGCGGACGAGAGATAGACCTGCGCCAGTTTGCCACCGAAGGCATGCGCTTACACGGCAGACTAAACACTATTCAAGACAACAAATTTACCTTTAAGGCCGATCTTAAAGAAAATCTTGACTATGCCGATAGCGTCGCTGAAAGCATTAAAGGAACAATCGATCAGCACATTGAAAAGGCCAAAATAGATGCCCCGATAGAGCCTGCATACAAACCTCTATGGGAGCCTGAAGAAACCTCTACAAATTTAGAATTAGAGGCGGATAAGATCTCTACCATCATTTGGTCAACCGGATACCATACAGACTTTAGCTGGATAGAAGTCCCTGCCTTTAACGGCAAAGGCTACCCCGGTCATGAGCGCGGCGTCAGCACAACGGTAGAAAACCTATACTTTGTAGGGTTACCTTGGCTCTATACTTGGGGCTCCGCCCGGTTTTCGGGCATTGCACGCGATGCAACATATTTGGCAGA
The DNA here is from genome assembly GCA_050042985.1 of Phormidesmis sp. Taxonomy (GTDB): domain Bacteria; phylum Cyanobacteriota; class Cyanobacteriia; order Phormidesmidales; family Phormidesmidaceae; genus Phormidesmis. The sequence goes on from JBHJIY010000063.1 coordinate 14,501, forward strand.
CTGCATCGCATTGAAAAGTAAAGTACTGCCTCGACAGTCGATGAAGTCAGTCAACGCAATGGCATTGGGATCTTGAGCGTATAATAATATGGCTACGCTAATTGGGAGCCCAGCAATAACAATGCAATACCAAATTTTGTTACAGAAGCCTTCAGAGCAGCGCTTTGTAGCGTCCGTATTTGGGCTACCGAATGTTATCGCCGATGGGAGGACTGAGAAAGAAGTGATTGCAAAAGTCAAAGCAGCCTTAAGATCCCAACTAGCAATCACTAAGGTTGTGACCGTTGAGATAGAAGATAAGGAAGAGCAAAAGGAAGAGACAGACCCTTGGACAAAACGTGCAGGTATCTTTGCTGACGATCCAACATGGGACGATTATCAAGCCGAGATTGCAGCGTACCGCAAGCAGGTAGATGAAGAAGCAATGACATGATTTTATACGCATTGGATACTGATCATCTGAGTCTTTTTGATAGAAACCATCCAATCGTCGTCAGTCGTGTTCTGGCTATTAGGAAGAGAAAATTAAATAACCTATCTACTACAGTCGTTAGCTTGGAAGAGCAAATTAGAGGAAGGTTAGCTCAAATTCGTAAGGCAGCTACGAGTCCCGAGCATTTAACTTTAGCTTACAAACGGCTGGCAACAACTTTTGAGCTATTTGCCGGGCTAGATATTCTTGATTACAACATTGAAGCCGATGTGTACTTCCGAGAATTTAGAAAAGCAAGCATTCGTATAGGCACACAAGATCTAAGGATTGCTTCGATTGTGCTAGCGCACGGTGGTGTTTTGCTCACCAGAAATCTGCGTGATTTTGAACAGGTACCAGGGTTAATGATTCAAGATTGGTCAATTGAAAGGTGAGCTTCTTGGTCAATTTCCCCGGTCTCTCGCCCGCTCCAAAATAGAACGAGGATTTCTTTCTGGCTCTGTTTCTTCCATGGGTTGTGGAACTTCAGGCATCGTCTCCACCTCAACCGCTTCCTCTTCAACCTCTACGGGTATCTCCACTGGCTCGTTTGTCACATCGCAGCAGGGAAAGACCACCGCTTCTGCCAATTCAGGCAAATCTAGCGCAGTAAGAAACTGACGCCAAGACTGTGCGATCGACTCATCTTCCGGAGCCATCAACCGCAGCCGCGCCAGCTCACTCACCGCATCCTGCAAAAACCCATAGTTCGCATACAGCGCCGTCCGATTGCGAGCAGATGCCTGACTCAGCGTACGCACCGCATCTGGCCCAATCGCTCGCCGCTCCACCCAGCCATCGACCGTCACCCGCTCAGTCTCATCGCAGTCCAGCGTCAAAGACCACTGATAGGCACTCCTCACTGCCATCTCTGCGGCTAGCGGAACGCTGATTACACCGCTACTTTCTGTTTGCCCAGAGAGTCTCCCCTGATACACAAGCTGACCTTGAACATCTTTGACAATAAATTCTGTTGGAACATCGTCAATGGCCGTCGGCACATAGAACCAAAGCATGGGTTGAACTTGAGTGGTCAGCGCACCCACCCTTTCGTCTGTAACAGTCACACCCAGTTCTTGCACCGTGCGGCTGTCTGCGTAGGCGATCGCAGTCAGCGGCAGCCCCGCCTGACAGCCCCCTCGCGAGCCACCACCGCGCCTGCGCCCACCCGGTCTACCCGGATTAATCAAATTATCCGGGTTAAATTCTATCGGC
>JBHJIY010000064.1:0-18522 GCA_050042985.1 Phormidesmis sp.
CTATTGCAACAACAGGCAGTACCGCATCATCACTCTCAATCGTGAGTACCGCGCTGCTGCTAGCGCCTAGATCATACAGAACGCTCGAAGCCAGCTCAACAACAACTGTCTCAACAGGCTCTACCAGGCTGTCATCAATGACCGAAATCGGAATCTCTATACTGCTTTCACCCGCTGCAATCGTAACCAGCGACAAAATCGCCTCATAGTCTTCTCCATTCGTCGCCGTACCGCTCACATTCAAAGTAATCGGCAAAAATCCGGTCAAGTCACCCGTACGCGTAATCGTAAAACTGCCGCCATCACCCGATTCGGATGCGATCGCATCTGTTGCTTCTATCGTCACCACAGACCGCACGGCATCGTTGCTAGCAATCGTTACCGTCGCACTATTACCAGCATCTAAATCGTATTGAGCGCCGTCCACTAAGGTTAAAACAACCGTTTCCACGTCCTCAACCAGGCTGTCATCAAACACCAAGACCGGCACCGCTACGCTGCTTGCACCCGCTGCGAACGTTACCGTCTGCGAGATTGTCTCGTAGTCTGCGCCATTGATTGCACTTCCTGCGATCGCAAGTTCAACGCTCAGCGCCTCGCTCGTATCTCCCGTCCGCGTCAGGGTAAAGGCACCATCATCATTCGGTTCCGCCGCCCCAAAATCAGTCGCCTCTATACTCACCACCGGATTCGCCTGAGGCACCTCTAGCGACAGCGACCCATACCTCACCGCATCACGCTGATCTTCATCTAGCCCATACACCGTCGTCTGTGCAATCAGCGTCTCAGGCACATCCGTCTCAATCAAAACCGGCGCAGCTTTCAACAGCTCAAAGCGCACCGTAAACACAACTGGCGACAGCGCTTCAGACGACACTACCTGCCCAGAAGTCGCCCCCACATCTTCATTCCGACCCGCAACATTGTTGATATTGCCTGACTGTGCAAACTGGTACCCACCACCTGTTGCTAGCTCATCATTGTATTCAACGCTCACCGCCCGCAATACCGTCGGATCGAACGCAACATCTGTATAAAAAGAGTAGACAGTATTTCGGCTATCGGCTCTCAGATCAACAGCGGTGAAAGACACCTCAAACTCTTCGCCAACCCTCAGACCAGCTACGCCTTCAGAATCTATTAGGCCACCTACCAAATTCAGAACCACTTCAACAGATTCCATGCGCAGATCCTCTTGCAAAAAAATAGATAAACCAGACGACAAAAAATTTTTCCAACCGCTCAAACAAGCGTTGGAAAATTACGTCCCCTAAATACAACATCTGACCGACAACAAGCTCACAAATGACAGGTCACAAAATGGCAACCTAAAGTCATCCAGCTCAAGCAAGTGGACAAAATAAAATGAAAGTAATAAGTAAAAAATTAGAAGCTCGTTTGCAAAAACGACTGCTCTGAAAATGAACAGCAGCTATGAACAAAAAATTAGTAAGATGCCCAAACAGCAGCATTTCCCGTGATAAAGCCCTTGAGAAGGCCATAAAAAGGGCTGTCGCTTCAGCTATTAGAACAGACTCACAAGAATTAAGATATTGAAAAAACTTGAAATATCCGATTCTTTACCGAGTCTTCAATTCTTACAAAACTTGATGTGGAACCAATGTTTAAAGCGAAAAAGTTCCGTATCGGCAGTTTTTAACTCATCCAGAGAAAAATAGCATTTTCGCCCCGTTCGCCTTCTCCTTTACGCAACCGGATTAGCCGCTGCTGCCATCTCAGGGCTAACCACCTTCCCGTCAGCCGAAAAAAAGCGTACCCGTTCTGGGTCAACCCGCACACTCACTCGCTCGCCAACCGCTAGTCGCTGACTTGCCGCCGTCCGCACCTGCAGTTGACGAGCCGACGGCAGCCGCAGCGTGTACTGATATTCCCGTCCCAAAAACTGTCGAGCATGCACTTCTAGCAGACCTGTTGCATCCGGCTCAATTTTCACATCTTCCTGGCAAATCATCAGCTCACCCCGATCCGCAATCGCCGCTACATTATCTGCCGTAGGTAGTGCCGGAATCAAACCAATCTCCGTTTCCCACTCTCCTCTGAGCCTTAGCGCCGACACAAAATTCGCCTGCGTCACAAACTCAGCAATAAACCGTGAGGCCGGGGTCTGATAAATCTCCTCAGGCGTATCAAGCTGCGCCAAATATCCGTCTTGCATCACCGCCACCTTGTCTGCGATCGCTAGCGCCTCTTCCTGGTCGTGCGTCACAAAAATCCCCGACGCCCCAATGCTCTTCAAAATATCGCTCACCTCTTGGCGCAGCCGCAGCCGCACCTGCACATCCAAATTGCTAAACGGCTCATCGAGCAGAATCAACGGCGGCCGAGGAGCCAACGCCCGAGCCAATGCCACTCGCTGCTGCTGCCCCCCGGAGAGTTCATGAGGATACCGCTGCTCCATCCCCACCAGCCCCACCAAATTAATCGCCTCCATCGCCAGCGACCCAATCTGCTTTTTCGGCAGCTGTCCCCGTCGACTTAGCTGCTTCAGCCCAAACGCCACATTCTCCACCACCGTCAAATGCGGAAACAGTGCATAGTCCTGAAACACCACCCCTACCCGCCGTCGCTCCGGCGGCACAATGCGCACGCGCCAACATACCGACTGACCCGCCAGCACAATCTCACCTATGTCCGGCTGCTCAAATCCCGCCACCAGCCTCAGTAACGTCGTCTTCCCGCAGCCAGAAGGCCCCAGCAGCCCCAGTAGCTCACCCGCTTGCAGCGAAAAACTCACCTGGTCTACTGCTGGCTGCGAATTAGCATCCCCAAACCGCTTAGTAACATTTTGAAAAGACAGAACCGGCGTAGAAACCAACATAAATTAATGCAACACAAAACCAAACAAATCTAAGCCGAACAAACTCTATCTATTGCGTATCAATTTCAATAGTGCTTACTCTCACTATACGCCATCTCCAGCCTAGATTAATTCTCCTAACAGGCCACTCTCCATCTTCCCAGTGGCTGAGCGCAGCCGTTGACGCAGTCTCTGCGCAGCAGATAGTCACTCCACCCACTGCCGCATCAAATTACTCCAACTCTTCGTCACCAAATCAAACTCATCCGTCTTCCCATACTTCGCAAACAGCGATCGCCTAGCCGTATCCAGCTCAAACAAAATCTCCCGCCGCCCACGTTCTCTCACCTTGCTTTGCAGCCAGCCAATCGCGGCCCACCGCACGCCCCTGGTCACCGGCTCCACCCGATGCAAACTCGTCGACGGATACACAATCACCGACCCTGCCTTCAGCTTATGGGCCTGCTCACTATCTACCCCTTCTACCACCAGCTCCCCGCCGTCATAGCTCTCCGGCTCACTCAAAAACAGCGTAAAAGACAAATCCGTCCTCGCCCCATTCATCAATGCATTGTCTGTATGGCGGCCATAGGCCATCCCATCGCTATACCGGTTAAAGCGCACCATCTGAATCTGCCGAGGCAGCGCCGCCGCCTGAAACAGCGGATGCGCCATCAGCGCCTGCCGCACTTCCTGAACCAGCGGCTTAGCCTGCTTCGAGTCCAGCTGTTGATTTTGCTTCACCGCCTTTGCGTGCCAGCCTGCCGTCTCCTTTCCATCAACTAAAGCGATTGATTGGAGGCGAGTACACAGCTTTTCCACCGCCTCCGCAGACAGCAAATCAGGAATCGTAAATTGCATATCACTCCCAGCCAGCCCGGTCCACAATCTCATTCACCAGCGGATTGTTCCGCCCATAGGCTGACACATTCACCGTATCCACCTTAAATTCACCCAGCTCAGCCACAATCGGCTCTAGCGCCACACCTTCCACCACCGGATACTCGTTATTGCTCTGGGCAAATACCTTCTGCGCTTCCTCACTCACCAGGTACTCCATAAAAGCAATGCCATTCTCAGGATGAGGCGAACTCTTTACCAGCCCCATACCACTGATATTTATATGCATTCCTCGGTCCTCCTGGTTTGGGAAAAACAAAGCCGTTTTCTCCACCGCTTCTCGGTCGCTTGCATCGTCCGACTTCGCCAGCCTTGCCCAGTAATAGTGATTGACAATCGCCACGTCGCACTGCCCAGCGGCCACTGCCTTAATCTGGTCGATATCGCCTCCCTCTGGCTGCCGCGCAAAGTTAGCCACTAGGCCCTTTGCCCATTCTTCTGTTTCCTGTGCGCCAATCGTCTCAATCATTGACCCCACCAGTGACTGATTGTACACATTTCCAGAGCTGCGCACGCATACGCGGCCCTTCCACTTGGGATCGGCTAGATCTTCGTAGGTGGAGAGCTCGCTCGGCTGCACGGCCTCCTGGTTGTATACCAGCAGGCGCGACCGAGTCGTTAGCCCGTACCACAGTCCACTCGGCTCCCGCAAATTCTCTGGCACCACGCTCCTCAGCACTTCCGAATCCGCCGGCTGAAGAACATCTGCCTCCTGTGCCCGCCAAAGCCTACCAGCATCCACCGCCACAAACACATCTGCCGGGCTCTGCTCACCCTCATTACTAATCCGCTCGATCAGCTCATCGGGCTGTCCTTCTAGTACATTCACCCGAATCCCCGTCTGCTCCACAAACGATGCGTACAGCTGCTCATCCACATCGTAATGCCGCGCCGAGTAGAGGTTAATCACTGAGTCTGAATCACCCGCCTGACCGCAGGCACCCGTGCCTACCGCTATACTCCCTACCGTTATGCATAGAGCCAGGCCACAGAGCCCGCGTCTCGAAACTTTCATGATTTACAGCCTTTTAATAATCATTGTTGATAAGAATTATCATTAAAAACCGGTCTGAGCGAAGTTGCAACCCTCTATTTTGCGATCGCCTTTTTAATGGGCAGTGAAATAAAACAGGTTGTACCCTCTCCAGGTATGCTCTCGATTGAAATTGTCCCCTGATGCTTTTGTATAATTTGATAGCAAATACTCAACCCCAGTCCAGTTCCTTTTCCCACGGGCTTAGTCGTAAAGAAAGAATCAAATATCCTGGCCTTTACCTCATCAAAAATACCTGGTCCATTGTCTTTGATGGTGATCCAAACCCGGTTATCAGCGGTCGTTTCTGTTTGGATACAAATGCAAGGTGAGCTGACTTTAGGGCTCATCACCGCGTCGAGTGCATTGCCAAGAATATTCATAAACACTTGGTTGAGCTGAGCTGGATAACAGCTAACTGTTTTCTGGCAGCCGTACGCCTTGGTGATTTCTACATTATTTTGTCCAATACGATGGTTGAGTATCAGCAATGTGCTGTCTATACCGTCACTCAAGTCAACTGATTTTTGCTCAGCTTCGTCGAGTCGGGCAAAATTTCTCAGCGAAACAACAATTTTCTTCGCCCGCGCCGTGCCTGTTTGCATAGAATCGAGCATGCGCGCAAAATCTTGTTTTAAGAACTCAAAGTCAATGTCTTCTATTTCAGCTTGAATATCTGGGTGAGGAACGGGATATTTCTCTTGATATAGCTCAATTAGAGAAAGCAAATCCTGAGCATAGTTTTTGGTGTGAGTGAGGTTGCCGTGAATAAAGTTGACCGGATTGTTGATTTCATGAGCAATTCCTGCCACCATTTGGCCCAGGCTCGACATTTTCTCAGTCTGGATCAGGTGCGACTGGGCAGATTTTAGTTTTTCTAGGGTGCGCGATCGCTCTTCTACCTGTTGATTTAGTGCAATCTCCGATTGCTGAAGCGCTCGGGTGTAGTCCCCTGACCACTGAATGAGCTGATTTAGCGCAGCTGCTAGCTTGCCTACTTCATCTTGCGATCGCACCTTAGCGCGCAGCTCAAAATCAGTCGTTTGAATCACCTGCTGCGCCGTCTGAGTAACGACCTCAATCGGGCGTGTAATCCTCGTAGACGTCCAGTACCCCACCATAGCCACTACACCACTGCCCAGCGCCGATACCCACAAGGCATTTAGCCACAGTCTTCTTTGAAGCTGCCTGAGCGGGGCTAAAGACTGCATTGCTACCAGCGTAACTGCGGCACCATCTACGCCCGTAATCATGCCAATTTTTGCCAAGTAGGGCGTATCGCCAACTCGTAGGTATTGACTGTCTGTAGAAAAATGATCAAAAGAAAATCGCTCCCCCCGATCAGAAAAAGTAGACGCTATCTGCCTTTGCCCTGCGAAGGCTACCAGCTCACCGCCTGAGTTGTCCGCAATACCCTGTAGCTGCTCGCGGGTAATCGCATTGCCAATCATGACACCGCCCGTTTGCGTCTGTTCATTTATAACGGGTTTGGCCGCCACCAGCATCGAAAAATAGGCATCATTTGCTTCTATCAATCTCAAGTTGAACGCGCCCGAAAAAATACTTTCTTTGACAGCGCCTAACGCCAGTGAAGTATCTGCAACAACAGGCTTGCGTACGCTGAGTAATACCGTTTGGTCCGCGTTGAATACCTGAATGATATCGACATCTAAAACAGGTTTTAGGGGTTGAATCGCTTGCTGCCATTTTTGCGCATCCTTGGTAAGTAGTGCCTGTTGCAAAGAAGGCTGTTTACTCAATAGCTCAGCGGCTTCTCGCAGGCTGTTGACACGATACTCAAACTCGTCTTGTGCCAAGGTGACGACAGATTGTAATTGCTCCTCAGACTGTTTCTCCAAATATTGAGAGAACACATAGGCACTAGAGAAAGCGCCCAATAGCCAAATGCCTAGACAAGTAGAAACAAAAGAAAGATTGATTTTCCAACGAAGCGGCAGACCTCGATAGGTTTGAGTTAATTTTTTGTGCTGTCTTTCGTACCCAAGTATAGCCAAGTTAAGCTTTCTTACCTCCTGTGCAAGCCGAACTGCATAAGCCGAACTGTGCAAAACAAACCGGGACAGAACAGGCAAACTTATTCTTCCCAACAAAACCGGAGTAAAGTGCAACGACGATGCCGCTCTACTTCTACTATCCAGGGCAGGACAGGGTCGGACAAAAAGACCGAAGCTTCTCTCAGCAGAGGGCCAGTATTCAAACGATCCAAACCCATCAGACCATTTGATATAAAATGGTTTGGATTTATTGCGGTTAGCACCCTATGCCTCGTCGAAGTGACCTCAAAAAAATAATGCTCATTGGCTCTGGCCCCATCGTCATTGGCCAGGCCTGCGAGTTTGACTACTCTGGAACCCAAGCCTGCAAGGCATTGAGAGAAGAAGGCTATGCGGTTGTCCTGGTAAATTCCAACCCAGCGACGATCATGACCGATCCAGAAACCGCTGATCGCACCTATATCGAACCGCTCACCGCACCCCTTCTAGAACAGGTCATTGCCCAGGAGCGCCCAGACGCCATCCTTCCAACCATGGGCGGACAAACAGCTCTCAACCTAGCCGTAGAGCTGGCAAAAAGCGGTGCGCTAGAAAAATACAACGTCGAGCTCATTGGAGCCAAGCTCGAAGCGATCGAAAAAGCAGAAGACCGCAAGCTCTTCAAAGAAGCCATGGTCAAAATTGGCGTGGGCGTGTGTCCCTCTGGCCTCGCCGAAACCATGGACGAAGCCAAAATCATCGGAGAAGAAATCGGATCCTACCCACTCATCATCCGCCCAGCCTTCACCATGGGCGGCAGCGGCGGCGGCATTGCCTACAACCAAGAAGAATTTGAAACGATTTCTCGCTCGGGCCTAGAAGCCAGCCCCGTTTCGCAGATTCTCATTGAACAGTCTCTTCTCGGCTGGAAGGAATACGAGCTGGAGGTAATGCGTGACCTAGCCGACAACGTCGTCATCATCTGCTCTATCGAAAACATCGACCCTATGGGCGTGCATACTGGCGACTCTATCACTGTCGCCCCTGCACAAACCCTCACAGACAAAGAATATCAGCGTCTCCGCGATGCCTCTATCAAAATCATCCGTGAAATTGGCGTCGAAACCGGCGGCTCAAATATTCAGTTCTCCGTCAATCCCGACAACGGCGATGTCGTCGTGATTGAAATGAACCCTCGCGTGTCGCGTAGTTCAGCACTTGCATCCAAAGCCACCGGCTTCCCTATCGCTAAGTTCGCCGCCAAGCTCGCCGTTGGCTACCGCCTCAACGAAATTTCTAACGACATTACTCAAAAGACGCCTGCGAGCTTTGAACCCACCATCGACTACGTCGTCACCAAAGTACCTCGCTTTGCCTTTGAAAAATTTCCAGGTGCCTCTGAAACCCTCACCACCCAGATGAAGTCTGTGGGTGAGGCGATGGCCATTGGGCGCACATTCAATGAGTCGTTTCAAAAGGCACTGCGATCGCTTGAAACCGGTCGAGCTGGCTGGGGGTGCGATGGCGTAGCCTCTTCCGGCGGGAAGACTCGCAACGAAAAGCTACCCACCCTCTCCCAGGTCCGCAGCGACCTGCGCCGCCCTCACCCCGAGCGCATCTTCGCCATCCGCCACGCCATGCAGCTCGGGCTCGACGTCGAGGAAATCTACGAACTCACCGCCATCGACCCCTGGTTTCTCAACCAATTCAAAACGCTGCTCACCGTCGAAAAATTCATCAAGCGCACCCCCCTGCCCGACCTTACAACAGCGCAGCTTCTCGCCATCAAGCAAGAAGGCTTTAGCGATCGCCAAATCGCCTTTGCCGCCAAAACCGACGAAGACACCGTCCGCGCTACCCGCAAGGCCCTCGGCATCGTTCCGGTGTACAAAATGGTCGACACCTGCGCCGCCGAATTCGAGTCCCTCACGCCCTACTACTACTCCACCTACGAAACCGAAAGCGAAGTCCTCCCTTCCACTCGTCGCAAAGTCATGATCCTCGGCGGCGGTCCCAACCGCATTGGCCAAGGCATCGAATTCGACTACTGCTGCTGCCACGCCTCCTTCGCCCTCCAGGCCGACGACTACGAGACCATCATGGTCAACTCCAACCCCGAGACCGTTTCGACTGATTACGACACAAGCGATCGCCTCTACATCGCGCCCCATACCAAAGAAGACGTCCTCAACATCATCGAAGCCGAAAACCCTGACGGCGTCATCGTCCAGTTTGGTGGCCAGACGCCGCTGAAGCTGGCTATCCCGCTTCAAGATTACTTACAACAGCTTGAAAGTAGCGAAGAAGAATCTTCTATAAAAACCAAGATTTGGGGCACCTCCCCCGACTCCATCGACGCCGCCGAAGACCGCGAACGCTTCGAGCAAATGCTGCGCGAACTCGACATCCGTCAACCGCCCAACGGCATCGCCCGCAGCAACGACGAAGCCCTCAAAATCGCCCAAAACATCAGCTACCCTGTCGTCGTCCGACCCAGCTACGTCCTCGGTGGCCGCGCCATGGAAATCGTCTACTCCGATGCCGACCTTGTCCGCTACATGACCACCGCTGTGCAAGTAGAGCCCGACCACCCCATTCTCATCGACAAATTCTTACAAAACGCTATCGAAGTCGACGTTGACGCCGTCGCTGACCACACAGGCGCAGCCGTCATCGGCGGCATCATGGAGCACATCGAGCAGGCCGGCATTCACTCCGGTGACTCCGCTTGCTCCCTACCCACCGTCACCCTGTCCGACGCAGCACTCACCACCATCCGCGACTGGACGTTCAAACTCGCCAAGCGCCTCAAAGTCATTGGCCTGATGAACATCCAGTACGCCATCCAAGGCGACCAGGTTTACATCATCGAAGCCAACCCCCGTGCCTCACGCACCGTCCCCTTCGTCTCCAAAGCCACCGGCGCTCGCCTCGCCCAAATCGCCGTCCGCATCATGTCTGGTAAAACCCTCACCGCCGTCGGCCTTACCGAGGAAATCACCCCGGCTCATATCTCCGTAAAAGAAGCGGTGCTTCCTTTCAACAAGTTCCCTGGCACCGACACATTGCTAGGCCCTGAAATGCGCTCCACTGGAGAAGTCATGGGCATCGACACCAGCTTCGGCCAAGCCTACGCCAAAGCCGAACTTGCCGCTGGGCAGCAGCTTCCCCTTACCGGTACAGTCTTCATCTCAGTCAACGATCGCGACAAACCCGCCGTCATTCCCATTGCCAAAGAATTCGCCGCAGCTGGCTTTACCATCGTCGCGACCAGCGGTACCTACAGCACCCTCAGTGAAGCTAACATCGACGTCACCTCCATCCTCAAAATTCACGAAGGCCGCCCCCACGTTGGCGATGCCCTCAAAAATCAAGACATCCAAATCATCATCAACTCACCTGCGGGCGAAACGGCCCAAGAAGACGACCGTATCCTCCGCCGCACCGCGCTCAACTACAAAATTCCAACCATCACCACAATCGCAGGGGCCAAAGCCACTATCGCTGCCATCTGCTCACTCAAAGATCAAGACATCACCGTCAAAGCCCTGCAAGACTATCTCACAGCGTAAAGCGTAAGCTGTCTACGACAAGTCCCAGTGCATGTCTCACGAACGCTTCTGCTTAGTGCGTAGCTTTAGCGTGCCAAGACCTAACAAACTAAATAAACCGAGCCCAATCAGTCCATCGGGTTCGGGCACAGCCTGCGGCTCCTGAGGAACCTTTTTTAGAACAGAATCAATTGGATTCTTGACCGCTGACGTTGGGCTCAGCAAAGACAGCACTACACCATCGACCACACCACCTGACAAATGCGCCAGCGCAGGAGCAGATAGGCTGCTAGATAGACGACTCACAGAACTGCCCGATCCACCACCAGAAGAACTGCCAAGGCCACCAGCAGAAGCACCGCCTGACGAATTATCAGTCGGCAGTACTAGCTCGGGCAGCATACCTGCGATCGCCACCCCATCATTCGCGCACTCAACAAACACATGCGCCATAAACTCACCCGCAGGCAGCAAATCCCGATCAAACGCAAAGGTGATCAGCTCATCACCCACCGCATCGAGCGCCGCAAAATCCACGCCTGCCAGCTTCGCTTCCGCCTCACTCAAAAATCGCACATCGCCTAGCCGAGTACCCGTCGCAACAACATTGCGAATAGGAACATCGCTATCTGCCTTTTCGCCAGCGTAGTAGAGCTGCGCGCGTTCTTTATCCACCAAATCAGAGCCCAAAGTATTAAAACGCTCCAATCCAGCCGCATAGTATTCCTCAAACAGTCTAAATCCGTCGTTCTCTCGACCTACGCTCTTTGCCGAAACCTCACCGTAGACACCAGTTTGAGCCACACCAGACTCTGTTCCACTGGCAAACTTTACCGCAAACAGCTGGCTGTTGCTATTGGCCTCAGTAAAAGAAGTATTCGTAAAGTCAAAAAACAAATCGCCCCAACCAATCCGAGCATCTTCTGCCCGCACATTGTCTATACCCGCCAGCGGAAAGTTAGCGCTGATTGAAACATAAACAGTCTCAGGCGTCTGTTTAACTGCGATCGCCTGAATATCGTAAATAGCACCATCGTTACTATCGCCCACCGCATCGATGCTATAGTCCCATTCGCTATGCATCTCATCGCTTACAGTAGTCTCACTCGCCAGCACCATTGGCCCATTCAACACAGCCGCAAGCGTCAAACCCGCTGCCAAAATAATCTTTTTCATAAGAGAAATAACCTCTTCTACATAAAAGCGGCACGGAAACAGCCCGCTCGCCACATAACAGTAAGAACACTGAGTCAGCTCTCCGTATATATACGAAGCATTGACTTGTTACTGTTGTATTCACGTAGGTCCGCAGTTGATAAGCGTAAGCACAACTCATTACACAACTTTCATAAAAAAGGCTAAAAGAGAAAAGATATATAGATCGTCTTCTTCAAACTTCAGTTCTCAAAAAGAATCGGGAAAGGTAATAAGTTGACTCTCTAATTCTGTTCTTTTTTCACATGTTTCAGTCAGTATTTACCCTGAAAAGTGACTGAAATCACACGGTCTTAGCATTCAGCATTTCCATTGAAAATACCAGAGAAAACACTGACGGAACAGCCACTTCCCACACAAAAAACAAAGTCTCTTAAAAATTTTCAGCCCTACTAGCCATCCAGACAGCTCATAAGGTAATAGCCTCACAACCACCCAGCCAAAACTTGGTTCCCCTTGTGAAGGGGAACCAGAACACAAAACAAATCCAACCCGCACGCCAATCACAAAAAGAAAAGTAGCAGCAACCCATGGCACAAAAAAATCCCCAAGACCTTCTCAGATCCTGGGGAAAATAACCTACTCAAAAATTAAAAACTTAACGACTCACAAGAGCAGCAACTCAACGTTGCCAGCTTACCTCTTCCTACTCTTTCGCCTGCTCAGAAGTCAGCGTCACAAAAAACAGCGGTGACACGACCAAACAAACCAAAACGCAGATAGAAGAACAAAGAACAAAACCGACTGAACGCATTTGCATGCCTCTTGAAACCGTTCTTCTACTGTTGTATTCACTTATGACTGAAAAGGAAAGGGGTATCCACAGTACTTTACACAATCAGTAAAAATACGAATACGATAAAAAGCTCCACTGAAGCGGCCTGCACACACGCCATAACCTCCACAACAGCCAGCTACACCAAACCCCATCGCGCCGCGTCAAACATAGGTAGACTTTCAAGAAGCTCATCGGCTGCGCCGTACAAAGCTCTCGACATATGCGCCGCCGGCACAGCTACAGCCCACATCCCTGCGGCCTTCGCGGCTTTTATCCCCGCCGGAGAATCCTCCAAAACCAAACAGTCACAAGGGTCCGCACCCAGTCGCTGGGCCGCTACCAAAAAGCTATCTGGCGCAGGTTTACTTCGCTTTACCTCCGGGTCATTTCCCAGCACAATTACCTCAAAACGAGTCAGCCAGTCCTGGTAGTGAAGCGTCTTCATCTCAAAAGTCATCGCCGCCGAACTCGTTGCGATCGCCTGTGGCACCCCCGCCGAACAAAACCGCTGAGTCATCTCCAAAGCACCCAGCATCGGCTGTGCCTTCGGCAACATGTCAAAGATCAGTTCGTTACGGGCCTGCAAATGCTCCTCAGCCGTCAGCGGTAAGTCCAGCGCTTGCACCATAATCTGGGCACAGTCCAAAGCCTGACGACCCATAATCATCCGATGAATCTCCGGCGTAAACTGCTTTCCGTACCGGCTCGCAATCATCTGATTGACCTCGCAGTAGATCGGCTCAGTATCCAGCAGCAGTCCGTCAAAGTCATAGATGAGATGAGTAATCTTTGGCATGAAAAACTGAGCAAACGCGCCTTGTGTAACTATTTGCCTATTACTATCCCACGCAAGCCCCACTTACAGGTTAAGAGCCAAACGGCTAAAAGTTAAACTGCAACCCCCCGGCGAACAAAACACTCTCACCATCATCAAAAGCATCCTCTACGCGCAGGTACACACCGGGCCCCTTTGATTGACCCGTGCCAACCATTTGCGCCATAAGCCCACCCGCCGCGTCCAGCATATAGTCATTTACCGGCATCTCCACCACGCTGCCATTGGCATCCGTCATCAGTTCCATTACCTGCTTGCCACCCACATCTAGCAGCGCCTGCGTCCGATACACCGGCACTACATTGCCTGCCCTATCGTACTGAAAGGCCTCACGCCTGACTTCACCAAAAGGATGAAACACCACCTCGGTCCGCCAGCCCACATCCGAGGCACCGTTTCGGCCACTATTCCGACGGCCAAACACCGTATCTCTAGCAAACAGCTCTGCCCTTAGCGTATTCGCGGCAGGCGTCCATGGCGTATTGCCAAAGTTCAGCACTCCGCCCAGAGCAAGCTCACCTTGAACCGGCGCAAAATCAGCATGTGTTTCTTCGCGAACACTCGTACTCTCATCAGCGCTAATCACCTCAGAGTCCATCAGCTGAAATTCTTCTGTGGTGTCCGAATCGATCAATCTCTCTTCTGTGCGAATGACTTCACGCGATCGCTCCAATTCCAGAGTATCGATATCCACACTCAACTCCTCTCCGCCTAAAAACCTCGCATTGGTCAGCTCACCGCGCTCATTAATATCAAACAGCGCAGTCCCCGCCTCACGAGTTGTTGTTGTCGTTTCAGAAACAACGCGCTCTCTACGAAAGCGAGAAATCTCAAAAGTATTGGTCGTTCGCCGCGTTCGCAATTCATCTGTGCTAACCGTCATCGTAGTATCCGTACGGGTAATCGTATCCTCCCGGTTTCCCAGTCCTCCTGTCAGTGCCCACCCCAGATAATTGCCTGCTGCCACCTTCGTTTCTGTATAGGCACTTTGTCCTGGGTTGCCCGCAACAGATCGCAGCGGATAGAGCGTATTTCCTACCCGCGCATCGGCCTCGCTCGCAAGGCCCACATCCAAAGTAGGCACCCGCACTCCACCAAATTCTTCGGCATACACGCCCCGTATTCCATTAAAAATAGACGTCACAGCATTCGTCCGATTCGCCAGCGTATCTTCCACCGCATACACTTCATCGCTTTCTTGAACAAAGTTCTCCGGCTGCCGATCCGCCGAAATCACCGTAAACCCACCGTCCGTGATTTGGTAGCCATCCGCCCCCTCACTAACCGCGTAGCTCTGCCCTAGTTGCAGTGTCTGCCCCGGCTGCTGTGGCACCAAAGCATAAATCAGCCGAGAGGCTTCTCCAGCCGCAAGCGTCAGCGGTTCCTGCACGTATCCTTCATTCGTCCACTGCGGTACAAACAAAAGCAAACCGTCCGCCTTTTCAACCAACAGACCGCCCACATTGTCGGTGTAGGCAGCATTACCCCGCCCCACCTGCTGTGCATCTGGCGGAGCAACAAACATCGGCTGGTCACTCGGCAAATCAAAGATACCGTTTACTGAAGCAACCGCCTCACTTAGGACCGTTTCATCTGGAATCGCAGGCACATAGCCCACAAGTCGTCGATTGTTGAACAGGCCTGTCGGCTCCAGCAGTCGGCGACTACCACCGTTCGGGTTCACAATGGCATTGCCCAGTCCATCTGTGGCCTGTCGATGCGTTGGCGTCAAAAACTGAGTTAGGCCAATCGTTCCTGTCAGCCCAGCTTCGTTATTGCCCACAAAAGGATTAAACGTAAGATTTCCAGTCAGCAGCGTTGGCGGCACATTGGGATTATTCACCAGCGGTGCAAGCTGCCCCGTCAAGCCAATCCCATCGCTTCCTGCGCTCACCTCATTCGCCGCCGCATATTGCGTGTATACCAGATACTCATCATCTTCTGTACGGACTCTTCTAGAGTGTGGCAGCCGGTCAGCAGTAGAATCGGGCGCTTCAATTTCACCGCGCTCAACTGACTCATTCGACGCAGCATCCATCTCCTGAATGCTGCGCACCACATCCGTCTCAATTTCTTCTTCTTGCCGAATCCTGGGCGCTAGCGGTGTTTCAGTCGTCTCTTCTTCGCGCTCTACCTCGCGGCGCTCTTCAACAGCTTGCGCTTCACCCCGCCCTCCAGAAATTTCTAAGTATTCCCCATCGTCAAAATCCAGGTCTCCGCCATCCTGCAAATCTTCAACAATAAACTCACCATCTTCCGTAAAATAAATTCCAGATTCCTTAGGATCAAAACCTTCTCTGCGCAAGTTCAGCACTCGCAGGTTCACCGTGTCAGTCGCACCATAGGTTACGTTTAGCCGAGTGGAGTTTGGTAACTGCTCATTATCCGGTCCTCGTCGAATCAAGTCACCACGAACAAAAGCAGACTCACGGCTCGTTTCGTCGCCTTCTCCATCTATCACGATGGCTTCAATGCCTTCACCATAGTCGTGAGAATTCGGCCGCCAGTTCAAGTCAAACTGGGTGGTCAGCTCCAAAGACGCTTCTTCTAACGTATACGTCGTCAAACTGTCACGACCTAGATCCAACACATCGTCCAAAGACTCACGAATGTAGTCAACATCAGGCGTAAGTTGAACAGTATTGGGCGCTTGTCTACTGCGATCTACTGGCAGCGCTTGTCCCTGACGTACCCGCTCAGGCAGCTCAGAAGGTAGCGGCACATTTGAGGTGTTCTCTAATGGACCCGTCTCAAGATCAAAGCTGTTGTTGTCTATTTGAACCCGACCGCTTTCAGCATCATAGTAAAGTGTTGCGCCAGAGCTGGTCACAGTCTCATTCGCAATCGCACCTTGAGCGTTCAAACTCAGCAGGCCAGTTGCAACAAAAGCAGCAACGAGCGTAGCAGTCGCACGCTCTTCAGAAAAACAAGGCGCTAAAACAGAAAATTCTGACTGGGATTGGCACTGTTGGGGTAGACGAATCATGACAATAGCAGGAAATATAAAAAATGAAGAGCTTGTTCGGATTATTTGAGTTTTTTGAGTACCACGTAAAAAATGTTTTACATCCCACAGCGATGCTACTGAGAAGTGCTACGTAATTTCAACCCCTAAATTTCGACGTATTACGTAAACTTACGTAGAAATGTGCACTTAAAACGCACTCAAATGGAGATATATCGCCTGTTTTGTGCCCTACGACACAAAATACGAAGTACAGATTTTCTTTATATTTCTAAATCTGAAATAGCAAGAATTACGAACACAGAAAAGCGTGTACCTCTTTCTATGATTGAGGTACACGCTTTATGAAGAAAAGATAAGTTCAAAAATAGTTTGTATGTAGATCTAAGCAGAGCAAAAAGAACACTGATACTTCTGACTTAAGAACAGAAAAGCAACAGCAATCGAATAGGCAGAGATGCTCTCATACCAACGGACTTAGCGTTATAAATCACATATTACCTATGGCAGAAATCCGGTCTTTTCTTTCCCTTTCAACTACGTATGCATCAATTTTTCTTGATAAAACGAAACAACAGAATAGATAAAAATCTATACTATTGTGATACCAGGCATAGACAAGCGATACACGCTCTTAACAACAGACATTTTGACTAATAAACATCGACCACTCACTTCTGTTGAGAAGACGCGTGAACCGCAAAAGTTTTCACAAGTACTGAGATGCAGGGAGTAATTTTTTATACAATGCTGAGCGTAACGATGCTTAGACGAAGTAATAAGCACAGATTAGTCAGTGATTTAAAGCATATCGATGCTAAATCTCTCAATCACTTTCAAATATCTCTGATACCTACCACCGTCGCCACATATAGAGTATTACTCCTGAAAAATCAGGTTCCACTGTGGAGAAGGCTCGCACCCATAGCTGACAGGACTGCAAAGGATTTCCTCTAAAGCTCTAAAATAAGGACTCTCTCAAAACTTACTGTGCTTCATGCTCTCCACCATTCAACAAATCGCTGATAAGCTGTCGCCACGCCTCATTGAAATTCGCCGTCACCTTCATGCCCATCCAGAGCTGAGTGGGCAAGAGTACAAAACAGCGGCCTATGTTTCTGGCGTGCTCTCTTCTTGTGGCTATCACGTACAAGAAATGGTTGGGAAGACAGGCGTCGTTGCCGAGCTAAAAGGCGATCGCACCCCAGACAAAGACGTCCTCGCCATCCGTACAGATATGGACGCGCTCCCTATCGCCGAGCAGGTAGACCTACCCTTTGCCTCCAAAAGCCCCGGCATCATGCATGCCTGTGGCCACGACGTTCATACCACGGTTGGCCTTGGCACAGCCATGGTTCTCTCAGAACTCCTTCAGCTCAGCAATCAGCAGTTTCCCAGCACAACCCGATTCCTATTCCAGCCCGCCGAAGAAACGGCTCAAGGGGCAAAATGGATGATCGAAGACGGGGTCATGCAAGATGTTGCAGCGGTCTTTGGGATTCACACATTCCCCAGCATAAAAGCCGGTACCATCGGCCTTCGCCAAGGCGCACTGACCGCCGCTGCCGATGATTTAGAAATCGTCATTTCAGGCGAATCGGGGCACGGAGCCAGACCTCACCAAGCAATAGATGCCATCTGGATTGCCGCTCAGGTCATTACCCAGCTTCAGCAGGCCATCAGCCGCACCATCAACCCGCTGCACCCAGCCGTCATCACCATCGGCCAAATCTCAGGCGGCCGCGCCTCCAACGTCATCGCCGACAAAGTTCGCCTCACCGGCACCGTACGCTCATTACACGCCGACACCCATGCCATGCTCCCCGAGTGGATTACCCAAATTGCGACCAGCGTTTGTGAGCTACACGGTGCCACCTGTACCGTCACCTACACCCGGCGGTGCGCCTCCGTCCTCAACGATGCCGAGCTCACCCACCTCGTAGCAGAGTGCGCCACAGAAGCGCTAGGACGCGATCGCATTCAGTGGATAGCCGACGCCTCCATGGGCGCAGAAGACTTTGCCAACTTCACCGACCTCGCCCCCGGCACTATGTTCCGCCTAGGCGTTGGCTTTCCAGGTCGGCGCAACCCACCCCTTCACAATCCCCAGTTCGAAGTCGACGAAAGCGCACTCCTCGCAGGTGTCACCACCATGGCCTATAGCGCCTATCGCTACTGGCAAACGAAGACTGTTAGCCCACAGGCGTAAAAGTGTTAAATAACTTACCAATATCGTTCAATAGATACAAGCGGCAAGTACATTTTTAGTGTTGCAATACTCTTATCGTTAAGTAGTCGTCCCTGAAAAACCCGACTCAGCTCTACGCGATCGCTCTCAGCGGGCTGTGCCATCGCTCTCAGCGGGCTGTGCCATCGCTCTCAGCGGGCTGTGCCATCGGCGACAGCGGGGGCTATGCCAGCGCGAAATCGCCT
>JBHJIY010000065.1:0-15032 GCA_050042985.1 Phormidesmis sp.
AACTTCTTTCCGATTCGCCGGATTGTTCGCGTAGGTCGCCCCATCAATAATCGCTTTATTCAACGCCCTAAACGTGTTGGGATTTTCACCCATCCAATTATCTGCCGCCACAAAAGCGCAGCAGGGATGACCGGCCCAGAGCTCTTTTGTCAATAGGTGAATAAAGCCGATTTCGTCTTTTACGACGCGCTGAGTGAAGTTGTCAGGCAGGATGAAGGCGTCGATTTGACCGGTAGCCATTTTTGCGATCGCATCTGGTGGCGGCAACACAATCAGCTTCACATCCACATCCGGGTCTAGCCCACCTGTCGCCAGGTAATAGCGCAGCAACAGATTGTGATTCGAGTAATCGTAAGGAATGCCAATCGTCATCCCCTTAAAGTCAGCGGGGCCATTCACATTGCCTAGATGTTTATTAGCAACCGCAATGCCCTGGCCATTGTTGTTTTCAATACTGGCTAGCTTGACTGAAAATGGTGTAGAGCCTAAGCCGAGAGACATTGCAATCGGCATGGGTGCGAGCATGTGATAGGCGTCTAGCTCACCTGCGATCGCCGCATCTCTCACTACCGACCAGCTGGCATACTTCATTAGCTCCACATTCAGCCCGTGCTTTTCATAAAAGCCCAGCGGCTTCGACATAATAATCGGTGACGCACAGGTAATCGGTAAGAATGCCACCTTCAGATCTGTTTTTTCTAGTGCTGCTGGCGCACCTGCATCTGTACTAGAGTCCTCGACGTCAACCTCTGGCGTTGAAGCACAGTTTGTCAGTGTGACAAGCGCGGCCCCGACAGCCACATTCTGTAAAAACTTCCGACGAGTGACTTGGCTTACGCGCTTGGCATCGGTAAAGAACTCACCAGCCCTAGGGCCAAACGCTGCGCTAAATGCCTGGTCAAGCCCGCCCGCCAAAGAGATTAAGTCTTTTACTAATCTCTCTCTTTTGGGCTTTCCATTGGCTGCCATACTCACAAACAAAGCGGTGCGTAGCTCAGCTGCGCTAATCGCGTCGGCAGCTTCTATGGCCGCAGGCTTGTACAGCTGCATCTTGACCAAGTCGTCAATCATGTCAGCCGGGTTCTGTGGCATCTCAGCCATTAGTCGCCAGTGTTCTTCTGTGGTGTGGTGGCTGCCACAAATCACACATCGCATGGGAATAGTGGCAGGTGTGCCCTGTTCACAGCTGAGGTTTGCCCACGAATGAGAAACACCAGAGCGAGAACGACCAGAAGCTGAAAGCATAATATAACCGAAAGTAGCTATCAGCTTTTATTAGAACAGTCATTCTAGAACAATATTGTGAAGCAGGCTACCGTTTTGCAACATTGTTGATTGACTTAGTTGATTGACTTACCCAACTGGCAGTGCCGTCTCCTTCATGCCTGCCAGCATCTTCTTTAAGTGCTTTAGTGCAGGCGTCACAATTGCAACAAAATAAGCCTCTCGCAGCTTTCGCTCTGCCGCGCTCCCCTGTACATAAGCTCTTGCTCCAGCATGCAGCATCGCTGCTTGAGAAGAACGCAAAGAGAGTTCTGCCGCCGTAACTCTACACTGAATCACTTCTTTTACTAGTTGCAATCCAGCAACACCCGTACACTCATTGAGTTCATCGGCCACTCGGTACGTGCGCGCTCTGGCTGCTTGCAAGGCCTCTTCTAAGTCTTCTACTTGGTCATCCAAAAACTGATTGACATGGCCTAGCTGCTTGTTTGACCGCTTCATCAGCCCAATGCAGCTATCAGTCAAACCCAAGCCCATACCCACCTGAGTCAAAATAAACCCTGGCCGAATTCGAGCCACATAGTCTTCACAGGGCGCAGCCAGCACACACGCATCGGGCACAAAGGCATTGCGGAACTGGCAGCTGTAGGTTCCTGTTCCTTCGAGTGCGATGAAGTGCGCTTTGCACCGCAGAGACATTCCTTCTAAGTCATCGGAAACAATCGCCATCATGTAGTCTTCTGAGCCGGCTAGCCTAGCAACAATGCCAAAGCAATGCCCAGGGCCTAAGTTAGAGACCCACGGCAACAAACCGTTTACCCTATAGCCACCGTCTACCCGCTCAGCCGTTAGCGCAATCTTCTCAATGTCGGCAAAGTGCTTCATCGGGTTAGAGAGCCCTGTACCTGCCAGCACTTCTCCACTGGCAACTTTCGGCAGCATTTGAGCCTGCAAAGCCTTATTCTCAGTATTTTCCAGATACCATGTGCAGGCTACCTGGCACCAGGCAATAAAGCCGGTAGAGAGGCAATCCTTAGAAACCTCTTCAATGCTCTGAACCGCATATTTCAAGCCTTTTCCAGAACCACCATTATCGGTTGATACCGCGTGGGAAAAAGCACCCGCCCCGCCAATATCGTGCATAATTTGTTCTGGAAATTCTCCTTTCAGGTCAATGTCTTTAACCTTTGGGGTGAGCGTTTTGCTAATAACGCTACGTAGATGCGCGATATCGGGACTGTCTGTATTATCGGGTAATTTTGAAAAAGGCTCAATCGGGGTAAACGCTTTTGAAATAGTCTGCATGATGAAATTAGTGAGATGTTTGAAGCAATTATTTGAAGGAGTGGTGCTGCTACCCGATGGAAACCGCTATGCCATAGAAACGGAGACAGGCATCGGATTGCTTAGCGTTGCAGAAACCGGCGACCACGTATTGGCATGGGATACCATTTCTTCTAACACCGACTGCTCAGCGTCACCGTCAATATCGACTTTCACTCGCTCATCTGTGAAGCCAATCTGTGGCTTCTCCAGCTCACCTGTTCCCCAGGTGCTCACAATATTGATGTCACCTTCTAGTGCAATCTCTAGCTTAGTCAGCTCAATGCCTTTTGCCGCAGCATTAGCCTGAATGCCAACTACCAGGCAGGAACCCAGTGCACCCAAAACAATCTCAGAAGG
This sequence comes from Phormidesmis sp., assembly GCA_050042985.1. Taxonomy (GTDB): domain Bacteria; phylum Cyanobacteriota; class Cyanobacteriia; order Phormidesmidales; family Phormidesmidaceae; genus Phormidesmis. The sequence goes on from JBHJIY010000065.1 coordinate 2,908, forward strand.
GTTTGGCGCTGTGTTGTCTCCTAGTAAAACAGGCGGCTCATCAATTGCAAAAGCCTCTAAATCGCGAGCATAGTTTAAGCTGCGAAATTTTCCTGTGCAAACGGTTTTTACCTTGAGCGTCTTATCAGCAGGATTATCCTTATTCTTTTGAGCAAGGTCACTGAGGCCATCTGCCGGAATAGGCGTCAGCGGTGTAGCAACTTCAGCAGTCAATGTCGTGGCTTCAGCCATGATGTGCTCCAAGTAGAATGATCACTCTACTTAACATACAAGAAATCCTTAGACCAGGCACGACAATGTCATCAGTTGATGAAAAAGTACTATTTATTGCAATAGATATTCCTACACTGAGTGACTCATCTGTTTAAGGGCTCAGCTCACTTAAGGGCTCAGCTCACACAGCAGGCCAAAAATCAGGCGTGAAAGAGTCCTCTAGCATAGGCGCTGCTTCTATAATGCCGTACGCTACAAACTACTGTGCCATTCTCATCCAGCGATCGCTGTCTATCGTACCCAGAGCGGCAGGCTCTATGCCTAGTCGCATGTAGTCTGCAATCAGCTCTAGAGACTGTGTCTGGTAGGCGATATCCTCGTACTTGCTGCCGGGTTCTACATAGTTAGCGACGACAGTTGCCGCTGCTGCTGGGATGTCTTCGAGCGCCAGCGCCCACCCGCCAAACGTCCCTTGCAAGAAGCCCCTTATCTGATCCGGATTCGTTTCAATTAGCTCATTGTTGGCAAAGATCACCTGTGCGTAGGCCTCATAGCCATAGTCGGCAAGCTTGAGCACGTCGGGAACAATCTCAGTTTGAGCAATAAATGCAATGGGTTCGTCTACGGCGTAGCACTGAATAGCTGCCAGCTCACCCGATAGCAGCTGCTCAAACTTATTCTCGTAAGGAATCTCAACAACCTCAATGGCACCAGAGTCAAGCCCATTGGCACCCTGTACTAGCTCCATGACGGCTAAGCCATCTACGTGCATTCCTACCTTTTTGCCGACCAAGTCTTCTAGGCTAGTAATCCCCGTGCTAGGCAGTGTCATCAATCCCAGTGGTGAAGCCTGAAACATCGTAGCTACGGCTTTGATCGGTGCGCCCGCTGCCTGCGCGGCTAGGACTAAATTCTGTTCAGCGCAGCCAATGATGTCAGCATTTTGAGCAACCGTTTCTGGCACAACAATACCCGACTCCCAAGGCTTAAGCGCGACAGCAACATTCTCGTCAGCGTACAGGCCTCTTTCATCTGCTAGTAATAGTCCGGCAAATTGCACGTTAAATTTCCAATCTAGCTGCATGGTGAGTGGCATGGCTTTCTGCTGCATAGAAGAGAGTGCTTGAGCCCACGCAGGCTGATGCCCAAGGCGGCTAGCTACTAGCCCTAAGCCTGCGTAGCTGCCCCATGTCAAAAGCTGGCGACGAGAAAGATTCTTCATGTGCGTTTTTTCCTTGAGAGAAAGAGAAAAGTGCCTAGCAAACCTGCGATCGCCCCAGGCTCCGGCACGCTAACACCTGGATTGCTGTTATCAGTATCAGCCTTGAACAATAGGCCAATAGGGCGCTTGAGTTCGGGTGAATTTTCTGCAACTAAGGTGAGGTTGCCGGCACGATCGCCATCTAGTGACTCAAACTTTAGCAATGAGCCAATTGCTGTATCTGTATTAAATCCAACCGTATAAAGATCATTATCATCTGGCCCAAATGCCAGACTGCCAATAAAGTTGCTGCTAGGATCTGTTTCTGTGTAGTTCGTATCTAGTACATCGAGCAGATCACCTGACTCAAAATCGTACCGCTGAATTCCGTTGGCAAAATCACTCACATATAGGTCGCCATCTTCTGGACCTACCGCTAACCCTAACAGGCTGACAAAGTCAAAGCTGGCCGGGAATGGCTCGGGCTGGGCAAAGATTTCACTCTGTTTTGTTTCAATATCGTAGCGCAGTACCTGACTCGAAAAGGCAAAGTCCAAATTGCCCTCCTCGTCGGCAACGCTGCCCTGAGTGGTCACATAGAGGTCGCCATCGGGCCCAAACAAGAGCCCGTTCGGGCCATTCAGCCCAGCATCTGTACCATCTCGCTGCGCAAAAACATCAACAAAATCTCCCGTTTTGCTGTCGTAGCGCAAAATCTCATCGGAGCGGAAGCTGCTAACGTACAGCAGCTCATCGGGCCCAAAGGCAACGCCATAGGGCCGAAACAAACCGCCACCGCTGGCAAACTTATCAACCAGCTCGCCTGTCTGGCTATTGAAACGGTAAACAGCTGAGTTCTCTCGTGTTGTACCACTGCTGACATAAAGATCGCCATCCGGACCATAGGTCAGCGTGTCTGGACTTTCAAATCCCTCAAAAGGCGCAACAAATTCGCCCAGAAACTGCCCTGTTGTCTCGTCAAATTCAACAATATTGTTGCCTTCAGTATTGCCGATAAGGACTGCTGCGGATGCAGGCAGAACAAAAGCATTGAGTGCCATTAACGAAAACAGCCCGAGTGCATGGATACGTTTCATCTGTTCAAACTCCTTACTGTTCGTGTTCACATAAGTATGATACCGAAGGCGGAAAAAGAGCAAAGAAAAACAAGATAGCCAATGCCTCGCTCATTTTTTTGCTAGTTTCACGACAGGCTCAACGCTCAATCAGGGCATAACCTAGCAGCTGGCGAGCACTGTCAAACCCTCTTCGTAGCTTGGCCGAGTTTTGATGTAGTTTGCCCATTAGCATTGCACCTTCGATGGCTGTAATTAGCTGCTCGGCTAAGATATCTGGCTTGATGTCTGGCTTTAGCTGCGGTTTTGCCTGACGTAGAATTTGTGCGATCGCACTCTCCCACTGCCCAAACACTTCCACCAAATGCTCCCTGAAAGAAGCATCCTGTTCTACCAAATCCACGACCAAATTTCCCAACAAACACCCGCCACATTTTGGATCGCTAAGCTGCTTTGCTTCTAGCCGATCCAATATCCAGAGCATTTGCTCAACCGGATTTTCTGTTTGAACGATGGCCGGTTTTAAGACGGCTTGCTGTAGCTGTGCCCACTCATAGTCGATGAGCGCATGACCCAGCTCATGCTTGGATCGAAAATAGTTGTAAAAGCTCCCCGAAGATGCACCGCTAACCTTAAACAGTTCGCTTAATCCTGTTGCCGTTAAGCCCTGTCGGTGCACCGTATTGATAACAGACTTTAGGATGTCCTCACGGGTCCGCTTAAGATTAACCATAGTGAAAGTCGAATAAAGGCACTGAGAATACAGAAATAACCATAGGCTATCCAGTATTGTTTGAGCCTATGAAGGCTTAGAAATATATTAGCTGCTTGCTGTTGCTCTGTTGATAGATGTTTTTGATAGATGTTTTCACTCACCGACAAAATTGCTGTAGTCACCGGGGGGGCTTCGGGTATTGGAGAAGCCGTCGTGCAGCGATTTCTGAAGGCAGGCGCGGCGGTTTACTCAATCGATTTGGTTGATTCGGTAGCTGAGGGGGCAGTGGCACTCGTTGGCGATGTTTCAAAAGAAGCCGACATTGAGCGTTTGCTGGGAGAAACTGCCGCTGAAACGGGCCGCATTGATATTTTGGTAAACAATGCTGGTGTGCAACCGCTCGGCATTCCATTTTCGGAGCTAACTGAGGCGACACTGCGCCGCACGCTTGAGGTAAATGTCCACGGTGTGACCTTTGGGATGAAGCACGGGCCCAGGTTTATGCCCAAAACAGGTGGGCGAATTATTAATACCACTTCGTTTGTCGGCATTATTGGCATCCCGTTGGGATCGGCCTATGCGGTCTCTAAGGCCGCTGTTGTGCAAATTACTAAGTGCGGGGCCATTGAGCTGGCAAAACAGAATATTACGGTGAATGCGATCGCGCCAGGCACGGTACTCACACCTGCTGTCACCGACATTCCCAACAATCCCGAAATCCCTTTCGTCAGGCAGCGAACACCGCTAGGCCGACTGGCCAAGTCTGAAGAAATCGCCTCAGCCTTTCACTTTCTCGCCAGTGACGATGCCGCTTACATTACCGGCGCAATCCTACCTGTAGATGGCGGCATCATCGCTGGATGGGAGCAATACGACTTACCCCCGCCCGATCCAAAATTTACCGGCTTAATAAATTAAGGAATGAGCACAAAACAACCTGATAATTTATCCAGCCACCCTATGCCTGCGGCAGGCTAACGCCAACGACTATGCTCAGGGTTCGGGGTCGGCCACATACGGTAGCTGAGCGTAGTTGTTCGCTTGCGTCGCCATAGGCGTTAGCTAAAACTAACCGGGCTCACAAAAGCAACTGTTATTTATTTGCCATTCCTAAGTGCTCGAAGTGCTCAAATTCAGCGCTTAAAACTCAACGATTGAGAGTCAACACTTAATACGAAAGCAACAATATAAACAGATTCTGAGTTTAAGGCGCGGCTACTGGCAGATGGCAAAGCAGCTTGCCGAGAGTTGGAGACTGTTTCTGCCTAAAGATGTGTACAGCAATGACAGCTGGTACCATCAGTAACCCTGCCAATGACCTTATGAGACTGGAAAATCAACTAAAATCAGTTATACAATGGGCCTATATAGAGTCTATACTCCACGTCTACACTCAACTGTTCGCTCATGAGTCAGTCCAGCCAGTTCAATCACACCTTAGATGTCCCGCTAGCTCCCAATATTCCGGCGCGAATGCCAGCGCCAAAACAACAAACTTTTACTGACCCGAGCACTTTTGACAGTGAGCTAACTGGCATTTTCGACACCGATTGGGTCATGGTTGGGCGTGGCGGGTCTATTCCTAGTCCGGGCGATTACTTTACTGCTTTTTTGGGGCAACGGCCCATTATTGTTATTCGGCAGCGAGATGGCTCAATTCGCGCTCTGGCAAACTACTGCCTACATCGTTACGTTCAGCTTTTAGAAGGGAGTGGATCGACAAAGTGTATTGTTTGTCCTTATCACTGCTGGGCTTACGACTTAGATGGGTCTCTGATAAATGTAACGGAGTCATTTGGGTTTCAGCCTGAAGAGATTGAGGGGAAAACGCTAGAGGTTCTCTCTGTTGATGAGTGTCTGGGCTATATTTTTGTCTCTATGCGGCAAGATCTACCGCCTGTAGCTAAAAGGTTGAGTGGCCTTGCCTCGATTTTTGAGAACTTTGAGCTAGAGCGCTATGAAGATCGCCATGTAGTGCACGAAGAGCATTGGAATGCCAACTGGAAGCTGATCTTTCACAATTTTATTGAGAGCTATCATACAACCTACACTCACACGAAATCCATTGGTCCTGCAAACCCAACGACAGCCGTAGAATACGGGCCTACAGGCAATCCTCATTTTACGATTCACAGCAATTCCTACACCATCAAGACCCAGCCCGATATCTACAACTCACGGCTAGACGAGGCTGAGCATCGACGGTTTTATGTGGCAGGTGTTTTCCCAAATGGCTTGATTGCGATTGAACCCAACTTTGTTTGGTGGATGGTACTTGAGCCTAAGGCTGTTAATCAAACAAATGCTCGCTGGGGTGTTTCTTTTTCACATCATGCGATGAAAAAGATGGCTGATCCTGAAGCGTATGTTCAGGAGATTGTTGATGTTATTAAAGTGGCGACTGCTGAAGATAAAGTGATGGTGGAGCGGATGCAGATAGGCGCAAACTTCAATTCAGATAAAGCAGGGGTACTACATGCACCGCTGGAAGTTCATATCAAAGAGTTTAATGACTATGTTGTGGGAAAATTGCATCCTTGAGATAGCATTTGCGTATTAAGCGCCTATATTGAAGTAAGCGCAGCCTCAAGCAATTGCGGCTGAATCCATGCAGAAAGGTCTAAATTACCTAACGTCTCATTACCAGAAATCGCAGACAGCTGTCGGACATGTTCTTCTATCCAATCCGTTCGTATTTTAGTATCAGGGAAAAACAGCCCCGCCGCATCTGAGCTATAGTCAGCCAATGTTTTTGCAACAATCTCAGCCTCTAGCCCGACCCATTTACTCACTAAAGATAGTGAGTTTGGCGTTGTCTCGTACCAGTACTGCGCAGCAATTAGGGATTTAAGGTAAGCAATCACCAGGTCGGGATGTTCATCGGCAAAAGACTCTCTTACAACAACGCCATGAAACGTCGGTAGTTGCTTTATATCTTCTTCTACTAGCAGGCGGCGAAATTGTCCCTTATGGCTAGCAATGTCGTGCAGCGGTGCAAAATAGGCGTAGCCATCTGCCTGATTATTTCGCGGTGTCAGTCTGTGGATGTTGAGGTTGTTAATGGAGGTGAGGGTCACATCTGGTAATAGCCCAGCTTGAGATAGCGATCGCATAATCATGCCATGGGCGGCTGAGGCGAAGGGCACCGCAATCACTCGGTGGCGCAAATCGTCCAAACTCTTTAGCGGAGAGCGGTTCGGAACAATGACTGTATTGCCCGCGCCATCCGGATTACTCGCAACAAAGCTAACGAGCCGGGTCTTTGCCATAGCCCCATCGCTGACACTGACCCCAGCCCTGTCGGCGTTCTCCGCAGCTCCCCCGCTCAATAGCAGAGGATAATCTCCCAAAATCCCAATATCTAGCTTGTCAGACTGTAACCCAGCGACAATAGGCGCGCCCGATGTAAAATCACGCCACCGAATTTGAAACTCAGTGTTGCGATATCGACCACTGCGGGGCAAAAAGTGTTCCAATAGCCCCAGCTGCTGAATAATGACCCCTGCGGTCACCGTTTGAATCGTTTTGTTTTGAGTGCCGATAGAAATTATCTGTTTTTCAGGTGTGCTGGAGCCTCTATTCGTTCCGCCTGGAGACTTGAAATAGATTGGTGTTGGCGGCCTGTGCGGCGATCTAGAAGAGGCTTCTTGAGTAACCGAGCGGGTAGAGCCGTAGTCTGTTCTTTTTTTCACCAGTTGAATAAGCTGCCGCAGTGGCTCTTTTGCTAGCTTATTTTTAGATTGAGTCTTCTTTTGTTGGCCACTTTTTACATCCTGCCTCAGCTGTAACATAAATAGCTTCAGGTCTAGCGAAAATTCCTGTAGTGGAATTGCGGTTAAAACTTTTGCTTTGCGTTCAGTTTGAAACTGAAGACTGGAGGCAAAACCCAAGTAGTGTCCTTGACCCAAAAACGGACTCATTAGGCTAGAGGACTGCACAATTTCATGATTGCGAAAGTCTGAAAGCTGCATGCCTAGCTCATCTAGCCTGGCATCAAGGGCAAGGCGTTCTGGCGTCGACTTTGTCGGAAATACCCAAGCCTCTGCGGTAAGATTCCTCAGGCTGAGCCATTTTGCCTCTGCCAGTCGATGGTCCGCAGCTACCATCAAGCAATACTGAAAGCTATCGATGGCAACAGGCTCTATCTCTTCAAATTCATTTAAATCTATTTCAGAAAAGCCAACGTCAATTTCTCCTAGCGTCATTGCCTTGTGTAGCTGGCGTACAGACCCAAATGGCAGACACTGCACGTCAATCTCTGGATACTTTTGACGATATTCAAACAAAATCTTCGGGAGCCAGCCGTTGGCAACATTCACCGTGCAGCCAATTCTCAAATGGCTGTGCTTGCCCTGCTTAATTTCTTCGATTTCCTGAGTCAGCCGGCTTTCAAGGTCCAATAGGCTTGGACCCATTTCCAACAAATAATCCCCTGCCACCGTCAGCTTAATTTTACGCCCTAACCGATGGAATAGTTCGGTTCCCAGACTGGCTTCTAGTGACTTTATTTTTGCACTGACAGCAGGCTGTGTCAGGTTCAGCGCGTCAGCAGCTTCGGTAAAGCTCAAGTAGCGAGCAACTTCTAAAAAGACTTTGAGCTGGTAGATTTCCATGGCGTAATCGCACGAGTGTAATCGCGTACCCTTAGCAGCGCTTTACTGTACTAGCACTCTTGGTAGCCCCTATTACTGATTTCTATCAGTGTATAAAAGAAATCAATCGGCAAACAGTGTGTTTTGATACTGACCAGCTTGAGAGGTTCTCTGACCCTTTCTAAAATAGAGGAGGAAAGCCCGAGGAACTTGTGTGAACATTCAGAATCTGCAAACAGATTTTTTGGTAATCGGTGGGGGTACTGCTGGCACCATGGCTGGCATCAAAGCCAAGCAGGCTAACCCCGACGCAGACGTTTTGATTTTGGAGAAGGCGAACATTCGCCGCAGCGGTGCGATCGCTATGGGCATGGACGGCGTTAACACCGCAGTAATTCCCGGTAACTCTACTCCCGAGCAATACGTCAGAGAAATCACCATCGCCAATGACGGCATCCTCAACCAAAAATCGGTGTACCAAACTGGGCGGTGGGGCTACGAAGTTATTCAAGAACTCGAAAGCTGGGGGGTCAAGTTCCAAAAAGACCACGAAGGTAACTATGACCTGAAACAGGTGCACCGTGTCGGTAAATATGTGCTGCCTATGCCAGAAGGCAAAGACCTAAAAAAGATTCTTACCCGCCAAGTGAAGCGCCACAAGGTACGCGTGACCAATCGCGTAATGGCCACCCGTGTAATGGTAAAAGATGGCCGCGCCATCGGCGCTGTCGGCTTTGACGTGCGCAAAGGAGACTTTGTTGTTATCCAGGCGAAAGCTGTTGTACTCTGCACAGGAGCCTGTGGACGCTTAGGTCTACCGGCCTCCGGCTATCTCTACGGCACCTACGAGAACCCAACTAATGCAGGCGACGGCTACTCTATGGCCTACCACGCCGGAGCCGAACTCACCAACATCGAATGCTTCCAAATCAATCCACTTATCAAAGACTACAACGGCCCGGCCTGCGCTTACGTAGCTAGTCCTTTTGGTGCATACACCGCTAATGCAGAAGGCAACCGCTTCATTAACTGCGACTACTGGAGCGGCCAGATGATGCTCGAAACCTGGAAGGAGCTAAACTCTGGAAAAGGGCCCGTGCATCTAAAGATGTATCACCTGGATGATGACACTATTTCGGAGATTGAACGAGTGCTGTGGGCCAATGAGCGGCCCAGCCGAGAGCGTTTCCACGAGGGCCGAAAAGAGAACTACCGCACCCACGGGGTAGAAATGAATATCTCGGAGATTGGTTTGTGCAGTGGTCACAGCGCCTCTGGCGTTTGGGTAAATGAAAAAGCTGAAACAACAGTTCCCGGTCTGTATGCGGCTGGAGATATGGCTAGCGTGCCGCACAACTACATGATTGGCGCGTTTGTGTCTGGCCGTATTTCTGGCATTAATGCAATGGACTATGTGCAGGACATAGAGCATGTGGAGCCTGACGCAGACTTTTTGGCAGCAGAGAAAGCGCGCATTTATGCGCCGCTAAACCGTCCAGATGGTGTGCCTCATACGCAGGTGGAGTACAAGCTACGGCGCTATGTAAATGATTACCTTCAGCCGCCAAAGTCTCCTACCAACATGGACATTGGCCTAGCTGCCTTTGAGCGCTATCACGATAGCTTAGACCTGATGGGTGCGCGTGACCCACATGAGCTGATGCGCTGTATGGAAGTGCACTTCATTCGTGACTGCGCAGAGATGGCAGCAAGAGCCTCGCTGTACAGAAAAGAGAGTCGGTGGGGCCTGTATCACTACCGGCTGGACTACCCAGAAAAGAACGATGAAGAATGGTTCTGCCATGCGAACTTGAAGAAGGGAGAAACCGGTGATATGGAAATGTTCAAGCGGGCGGTAGAGCCTTATATTGTGGATGTGAACTTGGAGCAGGAGGTATACGACGTGGCGGTGCGATGAGTCCGCTGTAAATTAACTTCCTTTTCTTACTCCTTTATCTCAAAAACTCACCTATGGCTTTAGCAACCCAACGTGTCGACGTCCCTGTCATTGTCGACGAGTCCAAGTGCCTTGAAAAATGCACTGCCTGCATTGAAGTTTGCCCGCTAGACGTACTGGTGAAAAATCCAGAAACCGGCAAGGCCTATATGAAATATGACGAGTGTTGGTTCTGTCTTCCCTGTGAAAAGGAATGCCCTACCAATGCCATTACTGTTCAAATTCCATTCTTGTTGCGCTAGGGAGACTTCTCAACCATGACCTATTCGGACCTTGATCCTGAAGTTGTGCAGTGGGTAGAGATGCTGCAATCGCCCGACTTAAACGACCGCCTGGTTGCTGCGAAAACGCTTCAGCACCTGGGTGATGAAGATACCATTGAGAGCCTGATTGTTGCCCTTAAAGACGATAGCCCAAAAGTGCAAGAAATTGCTGTTATGGCACTTTGGGAAATGGCAAACCCTGTGGCGATTCCGCCTTTGCTGGCGTGTTTGAGTGCTGCTCACGAAGAGTCTGTGCGTGTAGAAGCGCTCTCGGCGCTAAAGGAGATGGTGTCGCCGGATGATTTGCTGACGCTGCTAGATGCGGTGCAAATTGAGGATGAAACTGTACAGCTGAATGTGTTGATTCTGCTGCGAAAAATTCACGACGCGCAGGCGCTGCCTTACATCGCGCCTTTCTTTGAGTCGGAAAATCCGGTGCTGAGAGAGGCTGCTGTGGTGACACTGCGCTACCTTAATCAGGTCGTAAGGTTTGAGCCTGCTTTGGCGCTGGCCAACGACGAGAGCGAGGAAGTTCGCCGCTCAGCGATTCTCACGCTGGGGCACCTGAGTGACGAAGCTGCTGTGCCTACGCTGTGTAGCGCACTTATCACTGATGCTGATTGGCAGGTAAGGCGCAATGCTGCTCAGGCAGTAGATCTACATGCGACTAAAGACGCGATTCCGGCTTTGACAAGTGCCTTAAACGACGATCATTGGCAGGTGCGCAAGTTTACCGCCCGCGCACTGCAACGGGTCGCTGACGATACGGCGATTCCTAGCCTAGTTAAAGCGTTGTCTGATGAGTATTCGGACGTGCGACGGGATGCGGCGATCGCACTTGGCAACCTTGGCAATCCAGACGTACTCTCAGCGCTCAAGCAAACCCTCGACGACCCCGATCGCGACGTGCAAATCTTCTCTGGCAGGGCCATCCAAAAGATCCAAGACAAGCTGGCGGAAACCACCAATGCCTAACCATGAGTCTCCTTTTATTCGTCAGTCCTTTAACGAAGCCGATAGCTCTCCCCCAGAGAGTCTAGCGGCAGCAGCTCGAAAGCAAGCAGCGATTTCGTGTCTTAAACAAGTCATAGAGCCTAACCTGAATAGCAACATTGTTGATCTTGGCATGGTGCGCAATCTGCGCGTTGTTGATAACTATGTTTACTTTCGGCTATACATTGGTGTTCACCAGCACGAACTAAAAGAACAAGCGCAAATAGCCCTCGGTGACTTGGGTTGGTGCGAGAAAGCTTACATTCAGCTCTGCACGATCCCTGGTGTGCGTACAACACTTGCGGTCTCTAGTGGTAAAGGCGGTGTGGGTAAGTCAACGACGGCGGTGAATTTGGCCGCAGCGCTCACAAAAACTGGGGCAAAGGTGGGCGTGCTAGATGCTGATATCTATGGCCCAAATGTGCCGCAAATGTTGGGATTGGGCCATGCTGAAGTAGAGATTGTGAAAACTGCTGAAGGTGATAGGTTCAAGCCGCTAGAGGCGCACGGCATAAAGGTGATGTCGGTAGGGCTATTGGCAGAGCCAGAGCATCCGCTGGCATGGCGGGGGCCAGTGCTGCATAAAATTATCACTCAGTTTATTCAAGAGGTGGACTGGGGTGAGCTGGACTATCTGCTGATCGATCTGCCGCCAGGTACGGGAGATGCGCAGATTACGATTATTCAGGAGAGTCCGATTTGTGGGGTGGTGATGGTAACAACGCCTCAGCAAGTAGCTGTGTCGGATGTACGGCGGAGTATTCATATGTTTCGGCAGGTAGGGGTGCCGGTGCTGGGCCTAGTGGAAAATATGAGCTATTTGAGCTGTGGGTGCTGTGGCGATCGCACTTCAATTTTCGGCGAGGGCGGTGGTGAACAAATGGCCGCTGAGCTATCTGTGCCGCTGCTGGGTCAGGTACCGATTGACCCGAAGATTTGTGCGGGGGGAGATGCTGGTGAACCTTTGCCATTGGCCGATGAAGATGCGCCTCTGTCGCAAGTGTTTGGGGCGATCGCACTTGGCCTAAACAACACTTTTGCCCTTGGTCTTAATGCTCGTTCTAACGCTGTAAGCTCGGTGCCAGTATGAGCCGGTTAAATGCTCTGGGCATTCC
>JBHJIY010000066.1:0-20826 GCA_050042985.1 Phormidesmis sp.
AGCTTTAGGGGGTAAAAACAGGGCAAGGGATCACACACATAAATGGCTGAAGCCTTGACATAAAGCCCTTTGATTGAATGTTAAGGTGTGTAATGTTTTTCTCAGACTTGCCTGCCCTGAGGTCCCAGCTCCCCTATGATATAGGACATATAATTGCAGCTGTTTACAAAAGTCTGGAGATTCAAGCGTGGCTCTTCCGTTGTTGAATTACCCTCCCAAAAGCCAGAACCAGAGGGTAGAGGGATACACCGTTCAAGGTGACGACCAGCCCACAATTTATAGCGCTGAGGCTCTCCTCGAGTACAGCGAAATGACTGAGCTGATCGATGCAGCCTACCGTCAGTTTTTCTTTTATGCCTTTGCCGCCGATCGGGAGATCTTCCTAGAGTCACAGCTTCGCAACAGCCAAATCACCGTGCGTGACTTTGTACGTGGCCTCTTGCTCTCCGATACGTTTTTGCGTAACTATTATGCCAAGAATAGCAATTACCGCTTTGTAGCGCAGGTAATTCAGCGAGCCCTTGGCCGCGATCCATACAACGAGCGCGAGAAAATTGCCTGGTCTATCAAAATCGGCACTAAGGGTGTCGAGGGCTTCGTCGATGAGCTGCTAGATAGCGACGAGTACATGGAGAACTTCGGCTACGATATCGTGCCTTACTATCGCCGTCGTATTTTGCCTGGTCGTGAAATTGGTCAGCGTCCTTTCGACATCAAGTCGCCTCGCTACGACGAGTACTACCGTGGCATTTTGGGCTTTCCAAAGATCAGTTGGCAGGAAGAGGTTCGCCGCTTCAAGCCTCAAGAGAAGAAGGCCACTGCTGGCAACCCTTCTCTATACCTCGACATGGCTCGCAGCGTAAATCCTCGCCCGGCCTCAGCGCCTCAGGTCAACACTGCAACTATCAACATTGGCTCTACGGTTCCCTTCCGCAAGCTAAGCGTTCCCGTTGCGCCTGAGCCTGGCTCCGAGGGTTAAACGCTCGGTTTGTTCTTTCCTCAAAAGGTTATCTGTCGAGGTGGTTTTCCGCCTCGACTTTTTTTATGCTTGATTTTATCGTTTGCTCAAGAGCTACCGCATGCGAGTTCTAAGCTGCACGAGTAGCTTTTCCCAGTGTGGTGGAAGTGAAGCCTCAGCTGATATCGTCTCATGCGTCACAGGATGCTGGAGCGTGAGGCGAAAAGCATGAAGGACTTGGCCTGGTAGCTTAACACCAGGCGAACGTGCTGAACCGTAGGCGTCGTCTCCTAATATCGGCAGATTGAGATAGGCGCTGTGGACCCTAATTTGGTGCGTGCGCCCTGTCTCTAGCTGAAAGTGCATAAGCGTATAGTTGCCTAATCGCTCTACGGTTTTCCAGTGCGTAATGGCTGTGCGACCGCCCGCTTCAACCGGAATGATGGCCATTTTTTTCCGATGCTTGGGATGACGTCCGATCGGTTGGTTAATGCTCCCCTGCAATTCTTTTGGTGCGCCATTCACCAATCCTAGATATTCTCTCTTAGCCGTTTTGGCTTGAATCTGGCTCTGTAGATGATGCAGAGCCAGCTCTGTTTTGGCGACAACGATGGCCCCGGTTGTGTTCTTGTCGAGACGGTGAACGATGCCAGGACGCTGAACGCCGCCTACGCCAGTGAGCTGCTTTCCGCAGTGACCCAGTAGGGCGTGAACTAGGGTGCCAGTGGGATGACCAGGTGCTGGATGAACTACCATGCCAGCGGATTTGTTGATGATCAGTAGCTGATCATCTTCGTAGAGGATGTCCAGCGGGATATTTTCGGGAATGAGTTCGTAGGGAGTGGCGACGGGAACTGTGATTTCGACGCGATCGCCCTCGCACACCAGCTCCTTTTTGCGATCGCACACCTCTCCATTGACCTGCACCGTACCCTGCTCTATCAGCTTTTGTGCTCGATTCCGAGAAAGTGATTCAACATTGTCTGCAATCCAACGATCTAGACGAACCGCTTGTGGAGCCTCAACAGTCTTTTGTAGGATATCGTCAGAAATAGTGATGCCCTCGGCTAGAAATAGCCCTCAAAAGGACTCTCTAAAAGTCTATCTATTCGTAGCGCGAATCACGCGATTTCGTTTTTCTTCTGTTTCATTTCTGTGTGCTGAGCCAGTGCTCACTGTGAACAGGCGAAGCGGGCGATAGATGAGCGTGGAGATCGACGACTTTTCCAATGACTGCGATCGCAGGTGCCTGAAACCCGGTACTTTCTACCTGTTGGACAATATCGCCCAAGTTCCCAACGAGTTCGGTTTGCTCTGGGCGAGTTCCCCAACGAATAAGGGCCACGGGTGTTTGCTCATTCAACCCAGCGGCTACAAGCGCCTGGGTGATATTAGGAAGGTTATGCACGCCCATGTACACCACAATCGTTTCGGAGGCTTGGGCAATCGCACTCCAATTCACCTGAGGACGATACTTCCCAGCCGACTCGTGCCCAGTCACAAACGTCACCGAAGAGCTGTAGCCTCGATGCGTGACTGGAATTCCTGCATAGGCAGGCGCAGCAATCCCTGCGGTAATTCCCGGTACCACCTCTACAGGCACCCCAGCTACCATCAAATCCTTCATTTCTTCGCCGCCTCGGCCAAACACAAACGGGTCGCCGCCTTTTAGCCGGACAACAACAGCGTGCTCTTGAGCCTTGTCAAACAGCAGCTGAGTAATTTCTGCTTGAGATAGGGAGTGCCGCCCCCGCCGTTTACCCGCATGAATTTTTTCCGCTCGCGGCCCAATCCAATCCAATATGGGCTCACTCACCAGCGCATCGAACACGACAACATCGGCCGATTCGATCAGCGTTTTGGCTTTTACAGTCATCAGGCCTGGGTCTCCAGGCCCTGCCCCAACCAAATAGACCTTTCCACAGGCTTTTCCCACGCTGTCTAGTTTCAATTCGTTAGGGCGTGCTGTGTTTGTCTGTACTGCGTTGATCTGTATTTCGCTGTCCAAATTTTGAATCCATACTAATAGTTGCTGATGTGTACTGCGAAGAGAGCAGCTATCACCAAGGTAGTCATTTATCTCTCGGCCCAGCGACCACCATCATTGAAGCAAAGTCACTATCGAGCTGTTGCTACATCTGATACGGTGTCGATGCCTCAGTCGCTGTCAACGCCCAACCTCAACGAATTCTTAATGCTGGCATCGATTTAACTAGTTAGGCGGCCCGAATCAACTAAATCGAATCATCTCTACGCTGAGCTGAGCCATTTCAGCGGTAGCGCCTAATGTTGGCAGCAGCCGAAACTGAACCTTCGGAAACCGCTCAGCTAGCTCTTCTGTTCGGTGTGCGATCGCATCGGTAATCCCACCCGCAAACAAAAAATAAGGCAGTATCGTCAACTTTTGACACCCCTGCTGCATCAGCTCAATGACTTGCGTTTCAATATCTGGTGGTACCGCCCAGTAAGCCACCTGCACATCTAGTAGCTTGGACAATCTTTCAATTCCCCTATTGCCCTTGGGCCGACGGCTCCCATGAGCGACTAAAATCGAGCTTTCAGCTGGGACTGATGTCAACCTTTGCCTTAGCACCGCTGAAATATTGGGATGGCTCCCCAAATGATCACATACAGTCAGCTGAATATCTTTGCCTAGTTGCTGTCTGGCAGCATCTATCTCTGCTGGAATATCTTCCATCACATGTACCCCTGCCATTAAAAAAACTGGCAGTAGCTTAAGCTCGGTAACTCCAGCTGCTATGAGTCGGCTACCGAATTCACAAATTTGCTCTCGTAGGGACAGCACTGATAGCTCCAGGCAAGCTGTACCTACAATCACACCAGAGCCAGAATAATCCGCATCCTTTTTCTGGGTAGATTTCTGTTCAGCTACCTGAAGATGAGTGTGTGGCCAATCCAATACAGGCATCATCCGACTTGATGATGCCGGTGACGACACGGTCGAAGATCCTGTCGATGACATTTCGAGCGCAGTACCTTCAACAGAATTACGCACAGAGCGAGCGTATGAAAAATTACCACCACTTTTTATGCTTTCAAGCATATTAGGGGCAGCATTTTCAGCTACCTCAGCTAATAGGGCCTCATCTAACTGTTGCCTTACCAGCTCTGCTAGCTGATTCATGGCTTCCTGCGGTCGGGGGTCCCGGCTTCCATGCGAAATCAGTAAATATGCAGTTGAAGCGACTACAGGTTTCAAAAAAGACCTCTGGTGCAAATGGACAACCTACTCTCATTGATACCGAATTAGGCGTTAGCTGGAGCATCTAATATAAATTATTCAATATTTAATTTACAAATCGATGTATCAGAGACTGCAAAAATTCTACTTTTGGCCCACCTTTTTATTCTGTGCGCTCTCTATTTACTGAGAGTGAGCCCTTTAGCGTAAGTCACCAGTGGGAATCAGCAGCAGCACAAAAGTCGAAAAAGGATGATCACTTAGTAAAACAGCGGTGCTATAATTGTCTCTACTCATGGCGAGCGTAGCCAAGCGGTTAAGGCAGTGGATTGTGATTCCACCATTCGCGGGTTCGATCCCCGTCGTTCGCCCTTCGAAAACATAGGCACAAGCCTGTCAATAGGCTGTAAGTTTTGCTTGCCATGCCTACGCACATTGGGCGTGAAGGGTGAGCTTGACTACTTAGACTATGACAAAGGCTCTCTACCCATAAGCCGTGACTTCTGTCAAGTTATGTTGTGGATGTTGTCAGAGCTATTCAGATGTGTGAAATTTTGCGTAAATGTACGTGAAATTCAATGCAGAAACAAGAGTCCTCTTAATAATTCTGTTATTTTATTAAGAACGGTGCTTCCTGGTTTTTTGGATAAGCCTTCCTGCAATGGGTATTCCAAGCAATAGATTCTACCCTTCACCCCCAGTGTCTCCTGGCTAAGGCCTAAAAGACTAACTTGAATCGCCTCAGTAAATGTACTCTACTTTCCTTAGAGGGAGCGTTTTGTCGTTTGCAGTCAGGAGGTCAGACATAGCAAGAACTATGGCTTCTGTGCCCCCATTGAAGTTGTTTAAGTCATTAATTCTTCGCTAGAAACAGAAAAACGCTTACGCCGAGAAACACTTGTTTCGAGCCACAAACGCAGAAGAATAATTAAGATATGGTGATCCAAAAAAAATTGTCTATTCTTGGATGCCGAGGAATTCCAGGCAACCACGGTGGATTTGAAACATTTGCCCAGCGATTGGCCCTCTCTCTCATAGAAAGAGATTGGGCAATTACCGTCTATTGTGAAAACTACGAACGCCCTGATACTCACGAAGAGATTTGGAAAGGTGTTCGATTAATTCATATTCCAGTGCCACACTCTAGTGCCAAATCAACAATATTGTTTGATTGGAAATCTACTTTACACGCCGCGAGAGAAAATACGCTAGTTCTCACGCTTGGATACAACACAGCTATTTTCAGTTTGCTGTATCGACTCAAAGGCATTCCTAACTTAATCAATATGGACGGCCTGGAGTGGAAGCGCCAGAAATGGAATTTTGCTCAGCGAGCATGGCTGTACATTAATGAGAGACTGGGCTGTTGGTTTGGCAACCACCTCATTGCAGACCACCCTGTCATTGCAGACCACTTGGCTACCCGAGTCCCTCGCACCAAGATCACAACGATTCCGTACGGTGCAGACCCTATCAAAGCAGCAGATGAAGCTCTGATTGAGCCCTATGGTTTGATGAAAAACGAATACGCTATCGTCATTGCCAGACCTGAGCCCGAAAACAACATTCTCGAAATTGTTTCTGCCTTTTCTACGCGTCGTCGGGGTCTCAAGCTGGTTGTTTTGGGCAACTACTACCCCAGCGAAAATGACTATCATCGCCAGGTGATTGCGGCTGCTAGCGACGAAGTCATCTTTACCGGCGGCATTTACGACCAGCCTGTTGTAGAAGCGCTGCGAACCTATGCTCAGCTTTACATTCACGGACATGCGGTTGGTGGTACCAATCCTTCGCTAGTTGAAGCGATGGCAGCAAGTTCACCAATTCTGGCTCATGATAATGCTTTTACTCGCTGGGTCGCGGGTAAAGAAGCTCGCTTCTTTGCTGATACCCAAAGCTGTAGCGATCAATTCGATCACCTGCTGAACAACACAGCAGCTCTAGAATCTATGGGTTGCTATAGCCTACAGCGATACGAAGAAGCCTTCTCAGCTGATCAAGAGCTGTTTGCGTACGAAGACCTATTTATTTCTACGATAGAAAGATTTGGCCTACAGGCGGTAGAGACGGATAGATTGACCGTAGAGACGCCTCTAGTGACAACTCCCAAGCACTAATGCTTTAGTTTTTTATTCGCAAAGAGAAAGTCCCATTGTTTGAGTCATCTCGAACAATGGGACTTTTGTTTTCACTCTAATGTTGGCTTGTTGGCTTCTACAGGTGCTTTCTCTCCAGTGTGAGGTCATGAAGCGCTAAGCAGACTTTGATGGCGGGTTTTACTTTATTCGACGCTTGATGGCTTCTCCTAGGTTTCGCATCCGCTTTAGGCTGAGCAATATAGCTAATGAAAGCTTAATTGGAAAAAACAACACACTGAAGACTAAAAGAATAGGGTTTGGAAAGACTGACTCAGCTTCATATCGATGAGTGTTCATAACAGAGATGTTTATCTTTTGGCACAGAAACATCTCTGTAGAGCTGAGCCCACCTTTTTTCCAGCTATCTGCCCTGCCTTTGTTGATCCCTTCTTGTGTAGGCTCATCTTTTTGGCTAGAAGAGTTGACCTGAGGCACTTTCAGCATATCGGGCGAAAATGTAATGCCTACGAATTGACAAACCTTCTCAACTTCTTCCTCGGGTTCTGTTAGTAAGTCTTCATAGCGTAGTGTGTATACTCGCTCGTCTTCCAAGAATTGATCGGCGGTGCGAACGTTTGCTTTCCACAGCTGACTCATCGTGATGGGATGGTAGTTGAGCCAGTAGCGAATAGCTTCTTTCTTGGGAATGCTATCGGATAAAAAAGGCCGTCGCCATCTGTTCTTTTGCGAAAGCAAGATAGCGCGTGGGTCTCGAATCATATGGACAATTGAGGCATGGGGATAATGTTCTAAAATTTCAGCTATGTAGAGGATGTTTTGTGGTGTTTGGTCGCAACCTCTGCTTTTGTTTTGGAGTGTTGTTTCGTAGCTGAGAAACGCAGAAAACACATTAGCAGGTGACAGGGGGTGAGGAATGTCTTTTATCAATGCTTGAGACTCTTCAAGAAAGTCTCTCCAATCTCCTCTCGTAAGATACCCGTTACGCTGAATGTCAAATAGTTTTGCAGCTAGCGTAGCGGCTTCCTCTACAGAACAGCTGACCTCACTTCCCGTAGCACTCCACAGCTCCTCAAAAAAGTGAAGCTCTTCAAATCTAAAGACAGAGGCATGACGACCCAGTATCGTTCCCATTAGAGTGGTCCCACTACGGCTATTGCCAACCACAAAGATGGGCCGAAAGATTTCTTTTTGGGTAGCGTCTTTTAGTATGGTGTTGCTTTTTTCGACAATCTCGCTCATAGCTGATGCAGTAGGTGTTTGTGGTGAGTGCATTGACAGGTCATTTAGGTCTCTTGTAGCCAGCTTGGCAGGTTTTTATAGCCGTGCGATCGCAGTTGCTTAGCGAGCCGCTGGTTGTACGGCTGGTAAATAGCTTGAACCTGGTCGAGCGTTTCTGGCTTTACGCCGCCTTGATGAGGTTCTCCATTTAGCGAGTAGTACACAGTTCTCAAGAAATTTTTGATACCTTGATTCGCTCGCCAAAATTTCTCAGCCTTTTCGTTGATTAGCAGTGCTAGCCTCTGTAGTCCGGCATTCTTGTAGCTGACACTTTTGTTTTGAACATTTAAGTCAAGGGTGTTGATAAAAGAATTGTCCAGTTCTAGCCACTGGCAGGTTTCTTCAAGAAATCCCTTTGAGTCTTGTTTTAAGTCATCAAAGAACAGTACTTTCAGCGACGAGTCGAATACCTCAAACCACTCTTCTATGTAGTTAGCATAGTAGCCTCCATCGATTCCCCAGTAGCGGTCATTTTCTTGCTTGACACGTTCTTCGTAGGACATTGCTTGGCACACCTCCAAATAGCTTTCTAGCGTGAGGTCGCTTTCTAGCTGAAGCATACTCTTTTTGTATTTCCAAAAAGAAACCAGTCGGTCAACAGGATTTCTAAGAACAATGAGTATCTTTGTATTTTCTCCCAGCGTCTTTTTGATTTTGTTTGCAACGCTAGCACCGCCTTCAAAATAGCCAGGTGTTGCCTCCATCACGTATTTTTGTTGTCCGCAGTGAGAAAAGTACCCCTGAAACTGCTTGAAGGGATCGTCGGACCCTTCGTATCTAGAATCTAGCTGGCCATAGCGATACATAGAGAAGTAGCAGGTCTCTTTGACACTAGAGCAGCAAATGTCTGGATGCTCCGATAGATAACTATAGAGCGAGGTGGTTCCACCTTTCACAATCCCGGCAATCACTAGGTTAGGTAGTCTTGTTTCAGTCAATGGGTCGTCTCCTTAGATGCTTGACTTGTCTCTGCTGATGTTTTTGCTTGATGTCTTTGGCGGTATGAATATCACGAATTGAGCGCTGAGGATATCGGCATCGATTCTCTTGGCGGCGGGGTTTCTTTTCGCTCACGATTGTTGTAAGCGTTGACGACCAGCCCCGAAAACATCCAGAAGTAAAAACTAAAGGCTCTAAACTTGAAAATGCGCTCAACGAAGGCATAGAGAACAGTGACCACAACGATGGTGCAAAACATCGTCCCGAGTCTTCTATATTCTGGGTTGGGTGAAAATTTTGATAGCCATCTACCGGCTCTAAATAGTCGCCAAATCATTGCGATATAGAGCCCTAGGCCAATGACGCCGAAGTAAGCCATCAGTGCAAACCAATAGGTGTCTTCGAGCGGATCAAGTTCCAAGATCTTATAGCGATCGCTGCCATCTACCAGCATGTCGTATATTATGTTGCGGACATTCTCAATATCCGGGCCGAAGCCAAACCAACTGCCCGACTTAAAAAGAGTGCTGACGATAGTGATGACTACCCAGCCACGAGCATTTTCTGATGACCGTTGCCAGTAGCTAGGAGAGAAGAGTTGCAGTATGTAGGAGCCTACATCAATGCTTCTTTCTCTGGCTTCGACCCCTGCGAAGGAAGTATCAAAACTACTGCCTAGGAAGCTAGTGACACCGAGTAATATCAAGAGTAGAAGCACATATAGCCAGATGGTTTTAGCTAGTCCTTTTGAGCGTCTGCGAAAATACAGCACGACGAGGGGAAGGAGAATCGCAATCAACCAGGATGCTCTTTTCTTAGAAGCAAATAGCCCAAACAGGATCATGCCCATACTGGGCAGCGCTCTGAGTTTTGCTGCAAAAATATCTGGCGTCATAAAAAAGCCGACTAAGCAGATAACAAGCGTCAGCAGTAAAAATGCAGAGAGTACAGCTGGCGAAGCAAATGTGCCAAATACTGAGCCAATTTTGATTTCGCCCGACTCCGCCTGCGAGACCCTTTCGAATCCTCCAATTTTGAGCTCTCGAGGGGCAAATATTTTGGCTACTATACCGTCGGGCAAGAAGTACTGGACACTAGCGATACCTGCTTCGACTAGGCCCGCGATTTTGATGCCGTTTACAATGGCCTTGAGTTGACCGTTAGAAATATTTATATTGACCACGATGTAGAACACAGACAGATATCGACACAAGGCCCTCATGTTGATTAAAGAAGGTGCGAGTCGGCTGCCATTAATCAACATTGAGATCAAGGTGGACAAGAAAAATAGCATCAGAAGGAGGTCTATCGGCGTCGCTTTGAGGTTGCGAGTTTTAAAGAAACGAGTCCCCAATACCTGTATCATGAGCCCGTATAGAACGACCTCAGGGAAAAACCGAATAAGACTCCCTATGGCTGAAGGCATCCACTTAATGAGGAACTCTTCGAAGGGTGTGTAGATTGCGATCGCAAACACAATCCAAAACGGAATATCACCAGCTGCTAGAGTGGCCCTGTACCAATCCACTACACTGTGAATAGCTTCGCTAGGTTTTGGAATCATCATGGGTAATCTCTAAGAGATAGGTTGACTGAGCGGCTTCTTTTCATTTTTCTCGCATTCGTATCAGTTATGACAGTTGCAATCATTGCTAACTATCTGGGCCCTAAGCTAGGTATCGGCCAGTACATTGATCAACTTATTCAACCGTTGGTTGAAGAACTCAGGAGTAAATCTGTTGATGTCCTGATTTTTGGCTCTCCTAATGCTGTTCAGCAAACGCCATCGCTTCAAAAGCTGAACGGTATTGTCCGCGTGTTGCCTCAGCTGGATTATTCTCCTGCCAAGCGATATGCATGGGTTGCGACGCAGTTTACTGGATACTGTCGTAGCGCTGGCATCGACTGTGTGATTTGGCTTTCTAATCCCATTGTAATGCCGTGGCATCCGCCGACGATTGCTGTTTTGCATGATGTGAACGAATGGAAAGCTGGAAAGAAATATGGCAGTCGCTTGAAGACAGCATTGAGGTCTTTAGTCTATTTGGATGCTTCTTTGCGCTACGCCGAAAAAGTTATCGTCGTGAGCCAGGCAACAGAAAGTGACCTGTTGTATTTTCGCTCTAAGCCCTCCTTAAAAGAAAAACTAAGGGTGATTTTGAACGGTGCCAACTCGCAGCTGAAGCAACTATCGCCCGTTAAGATTCCCTATCCTAGCCATCCTTTTATTCTCTCTGTGGGGCGAATTGACCCAGCGGCCAAACGTTTACCTGAAGCGGTTCGTCTGGTATCCGCCATGCGAGAGCTGGATTCTGTCGACTGGGAGCTGCACATCGTTGGTGGGATGAATGCTTCTACTCAAGCGTCAGGAGAAGCCTTTTTAGAAACACTTGAGCCTTTGCCTTGGGCGTCTTACCACGGGCACGTGGATGATGCTGTGTTGGCTGAGTGGTATCGCCACACCACAGGTGTCGTGTTCTTATCAGACAATGAAGGGTTTGGTTTCCCGATTGCTGAAGCCGCTTCGTTTAACCGCTGGGCTATAGTGAGCCATAAAAACGCAGCGAGTGCAGAAGCAGGTAGCGATGCGTTAATTACAGTAGATGCAGATAGTCCTCAAGAGGCTGCTGCTGAAGCGATTCGTGTCTTGAGTCAAGGCGCGCCGCCAGCTGTGGAGCTACAGTCGTGGGAAGAGACTGCTGCTGCCTATGCCAACGAAATTAGTGCGCTTGCATTAAGCAGTGCTAGACAATAGAGCAATGACTCTTGATATGAGATTCTCGATATGATGTAAGTTGAGCGTGACTATAACCTAAGCACAGTCTGACGTTGGAGGCTGCTCAAATGGTATCGCAATCTACGTAGCGTTCCGTATAGGGTACGACTGCCTTTGCGGTACTTTTACGCAAAGAGTCGTTATGCAAAGGTTGTTTATTTTCGTATTTACTTCGTACTTGCCGATTATGATTGATTTTGCCTTAACGGTTTAGCGAGTTCTTTCCGCTGTGGCTATTTTATTCCAGGGTGAAGGGCGGCCCAACATATCTTCTAGTTGCGCTCTGTCTTCTTGATAGTATTTCTCTAGTTTGGTGCGGATTTCTGGCGAAACAACAATTTCTTCCATTTCTTGTGCGTTGAGGCGGTGATAGATAGGGTCGAACCAAAGCTTCAGCTGACTGAGCGCCTTATGAATGGGCAGGTTGTGGGTACGACGACGAACAGCACGGCGTAGGTTGGAGTAAGCCTGATTGAGAGTGGCGTTTTTCATGGCAGTACTGCGATTGAACACCTTAAAATCGTAGTTAGTATAAACTTCTGAGGAGATACCGGAGAATTTGCAGAGGTCTGTCAGGATCGTCTCTGGATCGCTGCATAGGTCTTCGTAGAAGTAGACCTTGACGTTCTCAGTGCCGAATGTTTTGAAGTATGGCTGCAGATAGGTGGCATATCTGCCATGCTCTAAGGCACTTAGAAAATAGGCTGAAGGAATGTTGCGTAGACCTGTATTCTCCTCAGTCTCTTGGCCTTGATCCATTTTGAGTCTGTTTTCTTTAGCTTCTTCAAAATATTCATGCTCAAGCTGAGTTTCAACATAGTCTGTGAAGCTCATGGATTCTGGAATATCTGCTCTTTGCCGCGCATACTTGTACCAGGAAACCATTCTAGTGATAGGGTCTCGCAGCAGAAAAACTAGCTTGGTTCCAGGAAGCATGCTTTTAATTCTTTCGGGCGTTCCCGACGAATAAAGGTAGTCGGGGGTTGCTTCTACCCGGCATGCTGCTTTGGGTTCTTTGAAAAAGTTTGAGAAGTCTTGTGAGCCTGCATTCCATTTGGCGGAAACAGGGGCAACGGGATAGTCCTCATCGATGAAGAAACGCGTTTCCTTAAGGGTGGAAACAGAAACTTCGGGATGATCTGCCAAATAGTAGTATAGAGATGTAGTTGCGGCTTTTGTGGTGCCGCCGATAATCAAATACTGGTACTTTAGCGTTGTCGACGTGCTCACGGATGGATCCTCATATAAGGGTTTGATGGCATGCTTCTCAGGCTAATCCCACCTTATGGAAACGGTTGGTTATTAAGCTTTCCTAAATATATTGGGGTGTATTCCTATTTCTTTGTATGCCCAAACGGTGTTGATGATACCTGCGATGAGTACGCCAGAAGTGGTTGCGATCGCAGCCCCACTAACGCCATAGCGCGGTATCAGAATGGTGTTGAGTACAACATTAATCACCGCGCCGACAAATCCGCTAATGGCCGTAAATTGGGCATGGCCAGTCATACTTAATACCGCTGAAGACAGCCCAACAAAAACATACAGCACCCGTCCTATACAAAGAATCATGAGTGCGTTGAGCCCGACAACAAACTCTGGTCCAAATATCAGGAGGTATTGGCGACCAAAGCTTAGTAGAAAGGCCGCCGCTATACCCGAGACGAGTAAGCAGATGCGTGCCGATCGGTTCAAAATGCGCTGAAGCTCTTCCTTTTTGCCATCGGCATACAGGCTCGCAATGGTTGGAGATATCGGTCCATTGAAAGCCATCAGAACAAATACGATTAGCTGTGCTCCTCGGTTGACGGGTGCATAGATGCCAGCGGCCTCCACGCCGCTCAGTGAGCCAATCATCAAGATATCTGCTCTGGCGTTAATCACATGAATGCTCTCTATGAACATAAATGGCCACGCCTGCTTGACCCAATCTAGGCGGTAGTAGTATGGGAAAGCCCGCTTTACGTTAAACGGCAGGGAACGGTCTAGAAAAAACGCACTTAGAGCAAGTGTTGTGGCTGTAGCCAGTACATAAGCGCCCACCGCCCAAGGTGCCGTCAAATCATCTCCTAACCAAGCGGCCGCGCAGCCAATGAGTATGAGCAGTAACAAAGGCGCAACTAGCATTTCTGGGATAAGACCATACACAATTCTATGTATGCCTCTCATGGCTCCCCGGCGAACGTTTCTCAGTGCCATCAAAGGCAGTGCGCTCATCGAAAGGAAAAAACATAGAACCAGCTGCGGCTCGTCTGCTTTGGTGACGTACCACATAGCGGCCGCACTGATTGCTAGCGCTGTAGAAATAATCAGTGCTAGCAGGTTTGCCCATCGGAGCAGTCCGCCCATATGGTTCCAAGCAAACTTGGTTTCATATATAGCCAACTCTTTTCCGAGTAGCCCGTCGAAGCCGATCGTGGCAGGGATTGCCAATAGATAGGCCCAAGACGTGGCAAAGGCGTAAGTTCCGAAGCCAGCCGGACCTAGCAGTCGTGCAAGTACAACGCTTGTGACAAATGTCGTAAGCGTGTAGAACACCCTAAGCCCTAAGGTTCCGGCAGCTCGCTTGAGCAGACGCTTCATACAGTAACGAGCTCTCTAAATTAGGACGAAAGCCACGAAGGTAACTGCTTATCTACCTGTTGAGTCTGATTACGGGGTTCACGGTTTTCGTACCAGAGCAGCAGCAGCCCAAAGGTGACGACAAACGAGCCAGCCAACCCTGCTAAGAAGATCATTTTCTTATTAGGTGATACGGGGTCGTTTTCATCAGGAAGCGTCGGTTCTGTCACGAGCTGGATAGGTGGATATATAGAATAGATGTCATTCTTGTTGAGATCCAGCTTAGCGAGCGTCGATGCGAAAATCGTTTCGGCGACCTGTAGGTTTCTTCTGAGTCGATCAATGGTGAACTTCTCTTGAGATAGCTCGTTGAAGCGGCTCTCCATTTGATTGATTTCACTTGCCAGGGTTTGATTCTGAGAGATTAACCCTTCTCTATCAGCCTGGTTGACGACGGACTCTCTGAACAGTTCGCCTCGCACAACTCCTACCTGTGGGTCGAGTCCCAGTGGTGCAATCCTAGTAAGCGTTTCTTGGTTAACAGGTCTGCCCAGTAGGAAAGAGCCTCTCTGCTGAACGGCTGCCTGCGCGCCTTGCAATTCGGCTCGCTTGGCTACCACTTGAGGGTGCTGTGCGCCCAGTTGGGAAGACACATCAGAGAATTCTGCGCTCAGTCGACCGTACTCGGTAAACTGCTGTTGATACACCGGATCGCTCTGGAGACTGTAAGCGTCTGAGACGTCTTGAGACTCAAAATCCACGTCGCTATTTAGCTGAGCAATACGCCCACCCAAGCCTTCTGCCTGCGCAGAGTACTCAGAGCGCAAACGACGAAGTTCCTCTATCCCTGTCGCGAGCCCTTGCAGCTGCTGATCTGAGCCAAAAGCAGACGTTGCTTGATACTGCGCCAGTTCATCTTGAGCGGTCTCTACTCTGAGGCGGGCTTCTTCTAAGGTGACTTGGTTTTCCTGCTCTCGGCGGGCAAGCTCATTCTGTCTGAGCTGTTCAATGTGCTGGTTGAGCACGACGTAGAGGGCCCTTGATTTGCGCTGAGCCAAATCGGGCGTGTCTCCTTCAATGACAAAAGACATAATAGCGCTGTCTTCGTCAGTTGTGATGTCAGGGTCACCGAACTCGTCGCTCTCGCTGCCAACCTGGTTGGCCGCTTCCTCAAGGACTGAAGCACTCGTCGCGATGTATAGATAATCGCTGCGAGGATCTTCAAATGCCTGGGCGCGACTGCCTCCACCAGTGGTCGATGCTCGACCACTATCGGGCAAAGACACATCGACATTCGCATCTTCTCCCAGGACGATGACGCCCCATGTGCTCGCATAGGTAGGCGCTGCCTTTCTAAGATAGAGCAGCGTACCGCCCCAAACGATGGCGTTGAGTATGACGCCCAAGAAGAGATAGTTGAACCCAGGGAGGGCCAACTGCCGAGAAGGTTTTTGGGGTTTGATTTTGGCTAAAACGTCAGTCATCGGAAAATACTTCGTAAGAGGTTCAGGGGGTTGAGGAAATCACCAACGGTGTCAAAGAGGCTTCTGGCGTTGACAACGCCGGAATCGTAGCAAGCGATCGCATCGTTAGGCATTAACAACGGCGTGTCGTTTGGATTCTCTGTAGCCTGCGTGATTAGATCTTGCACCAAGTATTCTGAAGTGTTTAATTCACCTGAGACCGTATCAGTTTGAATTAACACTGCCCTTCTGTTGGCATTGGTAGAGCGCGTTCCACCAACACATCGAGCAGCCACCAATGCCTGTACTAAATTGGTGCCATACTCAAAGCTCGCTGCGTTGATATCGCCGTCTCCTTCTAAATTCCTGCCGTTGCCGGGCTCGGTGATATTAGAAACATAAAGCTGTACGGTATCGGGCGTTATCTGGGTTGGCCTGACCAAGGTTCCTTGAAAAACGCCCTTGTTTGGAACGATAACTTGGTCGCCAGCAATCAGTGGAAAGTCATCTACTGAGTCTCCAGTGATTATGCCGGAGAGGTCAACGACCGTTGACTGAGTTCCGCGTAGTATCTGTACCTGACTAATATCAGCAGTAGGCTGCACACCACCGGCCGATAGCAGGGTAGACGTTAAATAGCGTTCGACTGGGTAATCACCCGGAAACTGAGTACTATCGTTATTGATGTTGGTTGTCCCAGCTGCTGCGCTCTCTTGTGATACAAGCAGTCGACCAGGGCTGAAGACCGCGCCTGTCACAGAGACCTGAATAGGAGAGTAGTCGAGGACTTGGACGCTAAGCTGTAGCAGCTCTGGGCGAAACAGCTGCCGCTCTACAAGCTTGGAGCCGAGCTGCTGCTCTAGCGCCTCGGGAACAAACCCTGCGGCTCGTAAAGGTGGGATGTAGGGAACTTCTAGGTCACCATTGAGATTGACTTCGTAAACGCCGCTAAATTCTTCTCCACCTACACCTGGAATAGTGACCTGTAGTCGGTCTCCAGGAGATAGCGGTAAGGGGGCTCCGTAACCAATGCTGCCCAAGGCGCTGACATATCCCGAACCATACTCGGCGGTATTGGTATTGAGGACAGGTCCACCGGGAACCGGCAGGCTTGCTTCGGGCGTTGATTCAACCTGCGCTGAACTACCCGCTGCCGCTTGCTCATCGGACAGCACGGGTAATTCGTTCGCCGCTGTGGGGCCCATTAAAAACAGTCCACCAGCGACAGATAAGGAAGATACCTTTACCGCTCGTGAAGAAAACATAGATTTCGACGCTATGACAACAGCTCGATAAACATTCATTTCTTCAAAAAAGTCATTTAACAATATGTATGTGAAGCTACCCTTGCTTTCCGGTTTGCCCGTTTGATAAGGCTACTGGAGATTACGCATACTCTATGCTGCGAGGCTTGGTCACATCAAGACAGATGGGCAGCACTCTCTCTATATTTACGATTGTTTAAAGTTCTGGTGTGTGGTAACAAATATTACATTTAGATGTTGCCTAAATGCTTTAGATGAGTGAGACACTCTGGAACACCAAAGGATGGCGTGCCAGGTAATTCACCCGCTACCTTACACGAAGAACTTCCCTGAAATCGTTATTGGAAAGCTATGACAGCGTTCAGGAAGTATTTCGCTGAGTGCTGCTGTGTTTCCGGACAAAGGAATCAGCAATGTGAAACGCTGTGATATGTCGGGCAGGGATGCACTCCTCCCGATTCAAGAGGCACTAAGATGCCATTTTTACAAAAGGAAAAGACTTCAACCTTTCTAGACTCTGTTTCAAGAGTCGGGGATCATACCCTAAAAGATCGCAATTCTTTATATTGCCCTCTATATTTTTATTATGGCGTGTTGTTGCAAATGTGGGACCACAAACTTAAAACGTACTTGAAAAACACATGTAGGTGACTGTTGTCAGCCACGATCGCTTCTGATGACTTGGTAAAGATAACTCCACCCAGCAAAAGGCTAGGCAGCATCTACTCTAATCCTGCATGGATGACTACATGCGTTCTTAACAACCAATACAGCACAGTGTGCGTACGTGAATTTGCTGGCGTGCCACTTTAGCTAAATGATACAGGCTGGCCTATTGCACTGGCTGATTGGGTGATGCTGTCTCCTGTGCGGCCTGTGCCCACCAGGCTATGGCATAGGGCTCAGCGTCTGTTCCTTGATTTTGGACGACTCTGAGTTTGTATTGGCCCGTGGTAGGGATAGGGATAAAGATATGCTCCAGACTGTCTTCCGTACTGACAGAAGACCATACGCTTTGTGAAATGTCGTCGCTATCGGCAGGCATCAGGTACAGATCGAGGTTGCCTAGCGCTCTGCCTGTAAAGCTTTCACCCCGATCGAAGTATTCGTCGTCTGAGTTTAGTTCTACTGTGCGCTCCCAAGTAAGGGTGGCGCTGACGTAGCTGCCGCCTTGGAGCGGCTGCTCGAAAGTGTAGTCTTCGCTGTTGCCACTAAGACTGCTGTAATTCCACCCTGTAGCGGGTATGGCTCCGGGAAGCCACTGTCCCCCAGAGAGTTGCTCGTAGGCGCGAAATGCGTTGAGGTGACCTGTGCCTAGCTCGGCATGTAGCGGGATATTTTGACTGGCGTAAGCGTCCGACTCTATCCAGGTTTTGCCACCTTCATCTAATAGCGTGCGGGCCATCCCTAGTAACGCCCCATCGCCTGCATCTTCTAGTTTGTCTGCTGAATTAAGAATCACCGACTTCATGACTAAGGGCTCTCTAGAGTCTAAACTCCAGTTGCTAATACCGCTGCGCAGCTGGCGATCGCCGAATTCTTGTAAAAGCGCGACGGTTGCGACAACGTGGGGTGCCGCAAAGCTGGTGCCGCTGCTAACCGTGCGGCTGCCGTTGGGGTCAAACATTTCGATTTCGCTGCCGGGGGCCACTAGGTTGATCGAGCGGCGCGCGCCAACGTTTGACTCGATGCTGGGGCCTTGGGTCGCTGTGGCGGGCGGCTCGCTGGTGAGGTTGGCGTTGTCTACACGAACGAATCGACCGTCGATTCTGCGGGAGTAGGCGACGTTGATGCCGTTGAAATTGTCGGTAGGAATGGGGATGCCGCCTCGGCCTTGGTTGCCAGCGATGACGTATAGCAGCTTGTGAACGCGTGATGACCAGTCGATGCACTGGGTGAGAAGCGCGTTGCCGTCGAGGGTGGCGTTTGGTCGGTCGTCTCGGCTGAGGGGCTCGCCAAAGCTGAAGTTTGTGGCGCGTACGTCGCCGCTATTTTGCAGGGCGACATGCTGGGAGGCGAGACATTCTTCCTGCTGGCCGGTGAATTCTGTGAGGTTGCCGATGGCAGCTGAGTATAGGAAAGCGTCTGGGGCAACGCCTCGGAGGGTTTTGTCGTTGCTGATCATGACGCTGGCCACGTTGGCAGCGTGGGGGTCGACGGATTCGTCTGCGATCGCAGGTCCATCTATCTCAAAAATTCTGCCGACTCGAACGGGTGCATTTTCAGTCGCAAGCTTATCGATGCCGAACTGACTGGGCCTGCCAATTTCAACCTGCCCAATGGCGATTTTTTTGCCGGTGATATTGTAGGGGGCGGCGTGAAGGCGGCGGGCATCAATGCCATCGCTATCGACAGAGGTGGAGAGGGCGAGTGCGGGGAGGCCAAGTGCGATCGCTAAGCCACTCCAAGAAAGCAGTGTACTGAGTCCTCGTGTACTAAGGCCTATCCCAAAATGATTGCATTTCTTCACAGGGCGTGTGGAGTCGCTTTTTGCAGCATTGCTCTTGTGAGCCTTGTTACCAGAAGCCTTGCTGCTAGAAGCATTACCTACCGAATTCGCCATGGATGTCAAAGAAGTAAAAGACAATAGAGCAACTTTAGCTTAATTAACCCAGACACGGTAAGTGGGGTGGAGCATTGGTCGCATGTCAACTTTAGTCGGACGGATTTCACAAGTTTTACCCAGGTAATTCATGGGGTTGATTGTCGTGTGAGTGAAATATTTTGTTACAATAGCTACACACTTTATAGAGTCTGTATCTATAGAGATGTTTTTCTGTAGATACACCCATTAGAGAGGCTACTTCACTATGGCAAAGACGCAATCTAATAAGTCCACTGTTATTTCTCCGTCGATTTTGTCGGCTGATTTTGGTCGCCTAGGTGAGGAAATTCGCGCCGTCGATAAAGCGGGTGCTGACTGGATTCATATTGATGTGATGGATGGTCGCTTCGTGCCCAATATCACAATCGGCCCAATGATTGTCGATGCGGTACGTCCTCATACAGATAAGCCTCTCGACGTTCACCTGATGATTGTGGAGCCTGAGAAGTATGTAGAGGACTTTGCTAAGGCAGGTGCTGACATTATTTCTGTGCACTGCGAGCACAATGCTTCTCCGCATTTGCACCGTACTCTCGGCCAGATTAAAGAGCTGGGTAAGCAGGCGGGCGTAGTGCTCAATCCTGGTACAAGCCTAGACATGATTGAGTACAGCCTTGAGCTGTGCGATCTGATTTTGATTATGAGTGTGAACCCTGGCTTTGGCGGTCAGAGCTTTATTCCAGGCGTGGTTCCCAAGATTCAAAAGCTAAGAGCGATGTGTGATGAGCGTGGCCTTGATCCTTGGATTGAAGTGGATGGTGGACTCAAGTCTCACAATACTTGGCAGGTGTTAGATGCGGGTGCGAACGCGATTGTAGCGGGTTCGGCGGTATTTAAGGCGAATGACTACGCGACGGCAATTAGCGATATTCGTAACAGTAAGCGCCCTGAGCTAGCTGCTGTATAGGCCTTTGTTTGCGCTCAGCAGTAGCTAGCTGCGAGTGGATAGCTAAGAACTCAACCGTAGAGAGTCGTGTTTTTTAGGGATCTCAATGCCCTAGAAAACACGGCTTTTTTGATGATCAGGACATTTTTTGTACGGACAGTACCTGTAGTGTCCACGTGTGTGGTCTAGGTATTTCGGGCATTCTGATAGGTGTAAGCCTTCTCATTTGGTTGTCAGCGCGACTGCCTTCAATCGCATATGCCGTCTGATGAAAAGAGAGTTTCTAGAATATTTGCAACGCGTCGCATCACCCGAAAAGATCAGACGTTTTTGATGTCAGTATTTGCTAGTGGAAAAATTAGTGCTGATGACGAAGCACTGATCAACAAAATCTATGATGCTTTGAATGCTGGGCAGCTTCGAGTGGTTGATTAAGCCTTGTCTTGTTTTGCTAGACGGCTGCAATAGACTCAACCCCTTGATATGAAATAAGCCCCGTTGTATCAAATTTGATCCATCGGGGCTTATTTGTGGTGATTCTCTAGGTCGAAACCAAGTAATAGAGTTACTTGCTATCTGTGGAGATTCCCCTTTTTTGTGAAGCCCATGACGAGGATTGAACTCGTGACCTCACCCTTACCAAGGGTGTGCTCTACCACTGAGCCACATGGGCACTGCTAGCAAGGTGGTGGGCCAGGCTGGATTCGAACCAGCGTAAGCATAGCTAGTGGATTTACAGTCCACCCCCATTAACCACTCGGGCACTGACCCTTGCGCGCATTTGCAGCCTATA
>JBHJIY010000067.1:0-25149 GCA_050042985.1 Phormidesmis sp.
TCTTTTTTTACCTCACTGTAAGAGTAGGGAACAGCAGCGTAGTCTAGCAAAGACTGTTCAATAATGCTTCTCCAGCTATCTAAATCGACAGCAGCCATTGTTTAAGCACCTTCTGACTATACTTATGGTAACGCTACTCAAGCTGAGTTTTAGTGCACTCAGCATCGTCTGTACCTATCAGCAGACAACAACATAGATCTACTCGACTCGCTACTTGTCATGGTCCAAATCAAAGAGATTCCAATTAATGAAATCAGGCGACCGCTCTACCGGCAAAACGATCCCGACAAAGTCAAAGCTCTCATGATTTCTATTCAAGAAATCGGTCTGCAAGAACCCGTTGACATCCTAGAAGTCGACGGCAAATATTATGGGTTCTCAGGCTGCCACCGCTACGAAGCCTGTCAGCACCTCGGCCACCAAACCATCCTCGCCCGCGTGCGCCGCGCCCCGACGTCTGTCCTCAAAATGCACCTTGCCTAATTCATGTCTTCTGAAACTGAAACCTTGCAGACCTTGATGCAAGCTGTCAATCTCAAGAGCTACCGAGCGATCGCACAAAAAGCAAACGTCTCCCGCTGGCAAATTCAGCAGCTTCGCAGCGGCAACATCACAAAAATGCGAGTAGAAGCCCTCACGAAAATCAGCGCAGCTTTAGACATTTCACTCGCCACCCTGCTAAATCACTTTCTGCCACAAATTCCAGAAGTTCAGGCTAAAGAGGATCAAGCATCTTCTGTTCAAAGCACTGCCCTACAAACCATCGAAACCTGGCTAATCCAGTGGCCCACTATCGCCAAAAGAGTCCAAGATCATCCCGAACTCTCTGCTACTAAGCTCCTCCCTTTCATTCGCCCCGTTGAGCAACTCATGGAAGAGTGGAATGTAGAACCTATCGCCACTATTGACGAGCAGTTACCTTACGACCCCACCTATCATCAGCTAACCAAAGGGGTAGCCAATCCTGGAGATCTCGTTCAAGTTACGCACACTGGCCAAACTCACCATAAAAATTTGCTCCACAGGGCAAAAGTGAAACCTATTTAAGGTTCTACTTTCTAAGGCTCTACTTCGCAGCTACGCTCGAACCAACGTAAACACCGTCAGCTCTGGCGAACACAAAAAACGCCCAGGGAAATATGTGCCCAACCCTCGGTTCACATACAGCCAGTTATCCCCTACTCGATGCAGGCCTCGGCACCACTTCCAGTGACGTACCACATGGAAGCAGCGATCGCTCAAAAACGGAATCCGATTGCGAATCGCGCTTGGCACCCCTCGCCGAATTCGCTGCCATACCAGCGGCCCCGGCCCCAAAAAGGGAATATATATCTGCCCGCCATGGGTATGCCCCGACAGTTGTAAATCTACTCGCCACTGGGCCAAAGGCTCCGCTGTATCTGGATTGTGAGAAAGCACCAGCCGTGGCACCGCTGGATCTAGCTGGTCTAATACTGCCGGTTCAAACTCTTTAGACCAGTAGTCGGCAAAGCCCACCACCGGAAAATCATCGCCAAAAGGTGTCGCGATCGCATTCCATAGCACCGGAATATTTGCCTGTTCTAGCGCCTGTGTCACCGTCTTTCTGGCCTCAACACCTTGAATATCGTGATTGCCCAGCACCGCGATCGCACCGTACTTACTAGGCATATGCTTAATCCGCCGCGCCAGCTCATGAATCGGCGTTGGGTCATCCGTCACAAAATCTCCCGTCAGCGCTATCAAGTCTGGGCCAATCGCTTCAATTTGTGCAACTGTTTTAGCCAGCAGGGAATTGGAAAGCCGTAACCCGTCGAAATGAAAATCTGAGAGCTGAGCCACCACCGTGCCCACCAGCCGCTCAGGTAAATCTCGAATCGGAATCGTAAGGGTCTCTACAGAAAGCGAACCCGATAAAAGCCGATGCATAGAAGCGACATCTCAAAAATAGTAGATAAATTATAACGTTGGCCAGTGTCTTATCATGTGCCTCACATCTACCTTAGTTTTGTAGGCTACACCCATTCTGAGGCCTGGATTACAAAAGCTTACTCAGACGTGTTATTTCCCCGCTATTGGCTAAAGCTAGAAGCCACCATCATCGTGCCAATTCCCATATCAGAAAAAATTTCCAGCAGTAGCGCGTGGGGCACTCGCCCATCGAGAATCGTCGCCGCTCTCACGCCTTGAGCCAGTGATCGCACACAGCAATTCACCTTTGGAATCATCCCCCCAGCCACAATCCCTTCAGAGATCAGATCCCTCGCCTGCTGAATATCCAGCTGACTAATCAACGTACTCGGATCGTGAAAGTCCCGCATAATGCCTGGCGCATCCGTCAGTAAAATCAGCTTCTCTGCCCCCAGCGCCGCTGCCAGCTCACCCGCCACGGTATCCGCATTAATATTGTACGCTTGGCCGCTCTCGTCTGAAGCCACGCTCGAAATCACCGGAATATAGCCCGCTTCGGCCAGCGTCCGCACCAAATCGGGTCGTACATTGCTCACATCACCCACAAAGCCCACACCGGCATCTGCCGACCGAGGCCGCGCCGTCACCAGACTTCCATCTTTACCGCAAATGCCTACCGCCTTGCCGCCCGCTTGATTAATCAGCGCCACCAGCTCCTTGTTTACCCGGCCCACGAGCACCATTTCCACCACATCCATGGTTTCAGCGTCCGTCACTCGTAGCCCGTCTTTAAACTGAGGCTCTATATTCAGTTTGCCAAGCCAGCTATTAATCTCCGGTCCGCCGCCGTGCACCATCACCGGGCGAATGCCCACACTCGCCATAAACACCACATCGCGAATCACGTCTGCTTTCAGTCGGCTATCTTTCATCGCTGCGCCGCCGTACTTCACCACCACCGTACGCCCGTGGAACTTTTGAATGTAGGGCAGCGCTTCACTCAAAATGCGTACGCGGGCCGCTTCGGACTTTTGAAAAGCTTGGCTTTGGTCGGAATTCTCCATGCTGTAAACCGTAAGGACTAATTTTTAATCGGTGAA
The DNA here is from genome assembly GCA_050042985.1 of Phormidesmis sp. Taxonomy (GTDB): domain Bacteria; phylum Cyanobacteriota; class Cyanobacteriia; order Phormidesmidales; family Phormidesmidaceae; genus Phormidesmis. The sequence goes on from JBHJIY010000067.1 coordinate 2,991, forward strand.
GAAGGCGCTCAGTGTGGATCATTCAACACTGGATTAATAGAAGTTTGGCTAACCTCAATCTGGTCAGCGGCGAGCTTGGGATCTGCGCGGAGGTTTTGCTGAATAGCTTTGAGAATGCGATCGCATGTTTTCCCCACAGACTTACCTTCATAAGCGATCCGAATATCCGCCAGCGCATAGCGATCGCCCCGCGCGGTAAGCAAGTCGCCAAGCTTAGCCGACAAATCAACGTCTTTTAGCAACGGCCGTGTCGTGTCGCCAGATAGCCGACTCACCAGCACCGGTAGCGGCACATCGAGCCATATCACAATGCCGTGGTGCAGGTAGCTCCAGTTCATCTTTTGAGTGACAACCCCGCCACCTGTCGCCACTACCAAATTTGTATGGCTAGAGACCTGCGCGAGCACCTGCGTTTCTATCTCACGAAACGCAGCCTCACCCTCTTGCGCAAATAAATCTGTGACCTTGCGCCCCGTAGCCTGTTCAATCAGCGCATCTGTATCAAAGAAGTGATAGCCCAAGCGATTGGCCAGCTTCCGCCCAATCGTGGTTTTACCCGCCCCCATCATGCCGACAAGGTATATATTCGTCTTTTTAAGATTGAGTTCGAGAGCTGTCGTTGGCTGAGCGGTCATAGTGGCAGTCGCAATAGGCCCCATTCGTATGTCAGCTATTATGTCAGCCGCTGGCATCACCGTCACGAAATAGCAGGTTTCATCAGCCAGCGCGATCAATCAGCGCCAACCAAAGCTGCCGCTCTCCCCCAGCTGCACTATAAAAAAGTAGATCAATCAGCAGTCGCAAAGAGAGCTTCGTCAGCACCTGCGTATCCAAGTCGGGATCGTCCATGCGATCGCAATACATATTATTAAAATTATCGAGATAGTCACCCAGCACCGCTGCCCGATGGGGCGGCTCCCCTTTAGCGCTCAGCTGCTCTAGCTTGGCCACCGCTTGGCGAATCGACTCATGGTGAGCGCGGGCGAGATGACACACCACCAGCACCAATGCCCTCGCCTCTTCAATATCTAGCTTCTTGCGCCCTTTGCCCTTGCGCAGCGGGCTCGACTGCCGCAGTCGCCATAGCCCCACCCGATCCGAGAGGGTCTCAGTCAGCTGCAAATCTTTCGCTGCCGACAGCACCGCATCCGAGCCAATGTTTGTCAGTGCCTCAATCGCCATCAGCACCAGATCCAGCTGCGCCTTGATGCTGCTGAGCTGAGCTGCCGATAGCTCATCAACCCGTAAATTGTCACCTGAGGCGGACACCGTCACAGCAATCTTGACCAAAAAGCGGGTCGTTGAAAGAATACTGGCAATTGTGCCACAGCTCTGCCTCTCTTTTGGCCATCTTTTGGCAGTGGGTGTGAAGACTTCGCCTTAGGAGCAAAAGCTCTCTCCCCAGGTGAGCGGCGTAGAAGGCGCACCCTCCTGGCGACTCACGCAGGAAAATTCTGTTACCATCTCAGCGGCTTCATCACCACGAGCAACCTGATCTGTCGCATTGCCAGGCATCGGCAAAAAGCCAAACGTCCGCTCATAGTCGCCCGCCTCAGTACTAAAAATAATCGCGCCCACCGAAGAACACGCGCCCACTAGCTGCGCACTCATCTGCGTCAACAGCTGAGGAGAAAACATCACCGATAGTGCTGCCGGACCATTGATCGATACATTTACACCATTGGGGCGAACGGACGGTCCACCTATATACAGGCGGTCGAGCTGCAAGGAACTCACCACCGCACTGGCCTCTCTATCTGTTTCGAGGGTGTTGGTCATATCAGCGATCGCACGAGTACACACCGTGTTGCTGTTTGGCACCGCCGTCCTCGCCAGCGTTTGCGATAGTGACGTCCAGTCACTCGCGATATCTACTTTGATGGCATAGCCACCATTTTTACCCGACTCATAGCTGTTGGCTACAGCGGTATACGTCCCTGTAGCAGGGAGCGTCACAATCAAACGAGAATTGCGGTTGGTGCGGCTGATATCATCGTTCTCGCCAATGCGTTGACCATTGGGATCAAGCAAAATCAAATACGGGTCGAAATCATTACTTTCTAAAAAGATGGTGACGTACTGACCACCCGCCCCCGAAAACTTATACTGATCGTAAAGGCTGCCGTCGTCCAAAACGGCATCTCCAGAAACCAGAGAGCCTTCCGTTTCTAGTAGGGTGTCAGCCTTAGCGCTCTGCTCAGCGTTCCATTCAGGCAGCCACTGCCCAGAATGCCAGCTTGGTCCCCAGCCAAAAACCACCAAAAAGCCAGTCGCTACGCACACAGCGCTCAGCTTTTGCAAAGCCCGCATTCTCGTTCTCTCCATAAATGATTGTGCTACCTGCTGTGTTTTGTCGTTTATACAGTCTTTGCATACTGCCTCCTCTATATTGCCTTGAGGAGTGATTCTAGGTAAAAACAACGGCATTAACTTGTCTATGGCCTCATACAAAGCACCTTTCTTCTCAGAAATTCAACCCATTGTCTTGATATCAGGTTGTCTCAGACGAACGGACTGGGTAAGCTCAAAACGTCAATCAACTAATCTTAGTATTTACCCAATCTACTCGATTCCACAGATAATCAACCCGATCTCGCTCAAATTTCTCCTGAATTCGTTAAAGGATTTATCTAGCCGACTATCGCTTCACCTTTCCTTTTATTTTTTGCTATCGGTATGCATCGCTATCTCTATTTAATTGCGCTCATTATCAGTGCCTGGCTCACACAGCCGCCGCCATCTATCGCAGGCATTCAGCTACGCGTTGCAGCGTCGCCCGCGCCCGCACTCACTTCTTCAGGCAACTTCCTTTCGGAACAATCATCGTCGGAAAGAGCGCTGTGGCTGTTGGTTTTTGGCATTTTGCTCGCAGGGGGCGCTATTAGCTGGGGGGTTGTGAAATATGCACAGCAGCAGCGGTGGCAGCGCATCGAATTTCTCCGGCAGGCCATTCGAGAATTTGAGGACGACCCAGAAATCCACAACGCCCTCAGAATTCTTGACTTTGAAGAATACCGTGACTACCACATTGCCAGTCCAGCGCACGGGCAGCCCTTTTCCTTCCAGGTCACCGATGAGCTATTGTGCAATGCCCTAGCAGGTCACGACCAGCGCGCCCGCCTCAAGCACAGTATCGACTATCACCAAGGCCAAAACGACCTCGACCCTGACACCCTACGCCAGTATCAAATCGAAACCGTCCTGCGAGACTGGGTCAACATAATGCTCAAAGGCCTAGAGCACTTTGGCTACTTTCTAGAATCTGGCCTATTTACCGAAAAAGAACTTCAGCCCTGGCTTAGCTACTGGGTAAAGCTTATTGGCGACCCCACCTATCGCCGACCCGGCGCATCTCGGTTTTACGATGCGCTCTACAGCTATATTCACCACAGTGGTTTCTTCGGCGTTCAAAAGCTGTTTGAGCGCTTTGGGTATCGCATTTTGCCCTCGCCCTATCAAGATAGCGATCTCATCGCGCTTAATCTCTCATCGCGCTATGACACCCGTGTCGCGCTTACCCTGGCCAAAGCCTCATATTTGGCCTACCAAGACAAACAGTTCGTCGCCGAAGTGGTAGAGCGCTGGGGCAGCACGCTAAAAAGGCACGACAGCCGCGATAGTCAGCAGAAAAAGCTGGCCAAACCAAAACCCGTCATTCAGCAGATTATCAAACAAGACAGCCTGCACAATTCACGCTCACAGCAAAACAAAAACAGCTTTGTTCGCTACAACTTTCGTTACTTCAACAACCGTGGTCGCGACACCCAGGCCTATATATTCCGCACTGAGCAGTTTGTTGTTCTCGCCTTTCGCGGCAGCCAAGAGCCCAAGGACTGGCTGACAAACATCACCACCCAGCTACGCAACTTCACTATTGATAAAGACGGTGTCGAAACGCTTTCTTCTTATAAGGGCAGAGTTCACACTGGCTTCTTTCTTGCTTGGGACAGCATTGGAAAAGCGGTACTCAACCAAATCACCCGCTGGAAAAAAGAGCTCAATGAGAACGAAACGCTGCCGCCGATTTATATCACCGGACATAGCCTAGGTGGGGCCCTCGCGAATATGGCCGCTGCCGCCCTTTCAGACAATGGGATAGAGATTGCTGGCGTCTATACCTTTGGGCAGCCGCGTGTAGGCGATCGCACCTTTGTCAGTCAGCTGCATACCCGCATCAATGGCAAAGTCTTCCGCTTTGTCAACAACAACGACATTGTTCCACACGTGCCGCCCCCGTTTTCCATCTGGAATCCTACTCGGCTATATGGCCACGGCGGTATGGTGAAATACTTCAGCGCTGGCGGTAGAATCACCACGCAATACAAAATCATCAGTCGGCTCATCGACAGCACGTGGGGACTTATAAAAGGAATCTCTGGTTCTGGCTTTGATATGATTACCGACCACAATATGGAGTACTACATCAGCCATCTAGATAGTGCACTGAAAGAAGAAGCAGAAGATAAAGCAACGCACCTAGCAAGAATCGAACAGGTGTAGTGTTATACACTGTTCTACTAACGTCACTTTGCTAGGAAACATAGCAATTGATACGACAGGCATGCGGGCTAGCTTTGCTAACCAGATATGCCGTTCGGGTATTCTGATGCTGTATCTCAGTGGAGTTTTTGATGAGTCAGCAAGTGCCAACAATTGATAGAACAGAAGCGATTAAAAAATTGTCAGCGGCTTCTCGGACTCTATTTTTACTAGGCGTTTTGGCACTGTTTATAGGTGGTCTTGTTTTTGCGCTTGCGGCTCAGGCTGATTACGCGGTCCTAAGCCTAATCATGATCATTGTCGGAGGAATGTATTTTTTCTTAGGAGTCATGATTAGGCGCCGTTCTATCGTTGCACTCGTTATTGCAACAGTTTTGGTAGGTCTAAATCTCCTTGCTAGCCTTTTAACAATAGCCCCAGGTGGAATACTTTTCTCAATTGGGGTACTCTCCCAGCTCATTCCTGCATTCGCGGCCATTAAAACTCTTAAGTAGCAACGTACATACCTACCAAAACTGGCGGAAGTCTTCATCTTTTTCACTAAGCTGCGCCCATGCCACATCCTGTTGAACAAACCAGTTAACCAACTGCTTGCACGCTGGCCTTTCTGTTGCGTAGTGTCCCGCATCAATCAGCACCAGTCCCTGGTCGCGACTTTCCTGAAACTGGTGGAATTTGCAGTCGGCAGTGAGGTAAGCCTGCGCCCCCGTTTTTTGCACAGATGAAATATAGCTAGCACCGGAGCCACCGAGTACCGCCACACGCTCAATGGGAGTCTGTAAATCCGCCATTGGCGAATACAACAATCTCGGCGGAGAAAGCACAGATTCAATTGTGTCTAACAGCTGCTGTAGTGTCTGCGTTGTCGCTAAGTTACCGACCCGGCCATAGCCTCTTGCTGGATCTTTATGTGGATCTGTTTGTTCTACGGGCACTGCGTTATCGAGATTCAGCAATTGTGCCAATACATCGGCAGTGCCGTTGCTCACTTGGTCAAAATTGGTGTGCGCTGTGTAGATGCCAATATTGTGTGCGATCGCCAGCCGCACCATATCGCCAATACTATTGCCCGCTACCACCGAAGAGAGTCCACCAAAAATCAGCGGATGATGAGCAAAAATTAGGTTCACCGGTTTGCCTTTGGCTTGAAGTGCGATCGCCTCTTCCATCACTGCCAGCGGCGGCGTCAAACACACCAGCACCCCCGCCGAATGCGCCAAAAGACCAGGCTCCACCTGCCATCCGCAGTTGTCCCACTTCTCTTGCCAAGCCGGATTTGCCCAGTGCTCAAAGGCTGAAATTAACCCAGCAATCGTCACAGAACCCGTTGGTGAACTCACAGCTAAACCAAAAAAACGATGTGATCAGCCTAGCGTATCTGGCCAATCACATCGTTTATCTCTGCTGAGTATCTATGCCAAGTCCGGCCTCCCCCTTTTCTTAAAGGGAGACTGAAGGGGGAGCTACCGAACTAACGCACTGGTTGGCGTCGCACCCGAGACACTTAGCGTATAGTCAAATCGTCCGCCGCCGTTCTCCTGCCAGCCCGTAAGCCGACCATCTTGATTGAAAATAGGATCGTTGTTGTAGCTTGTTACCACGGCAAAGTACACATCGGTCTTCGGCACGAGCATGCCACTAATGTAAGACTGATTTCCACCATTGCCATCGTCAGAAGACGTCAACAGTTGCCCCTCTCGGTCGAATACAAACAATTGCGAATCGTCACTGGTGTAGAGGCTGCCAGTCATCACTTGAGTCACTTCTAGATTGATGTCAATGCGATCGCCCATCCCCGCTACAAAGCCGTACACCTCATGACCTGCGCCCACATGCCCAGACACCACATTAAGCCCCCGGCTCAGATCCACCGGCTGAGCAGGCGTAAGTCCTCTCTGATTGCCCATACTCACCGGTAAAGTCAGCTGAGGAGACACTGTAATCACCTCACTTGCATAGCGATTCTCCGTCACCTCAGCGACCGCCATCTCCCAGCCCAGCGCCGTTTCAGCAATAGGCTCTTCCGCAGACGATTCGCTCAGGAGGTAAGGATCGGTCAAACTACAGGTTTGAGAGTAGTGCTAAATCAACCCGTCTGCACGGTAATACTCCAGTCTGCGCCGCAAAGCAAGTAGGCCCTGACGCTCATTACTAGAGGTAGTATCGTCGGCCACGAGTATTCCAGTAATGCCCACCGCACGGTCCCAGTCGTTGGCACAAATTGCCTGATTGAGATCAAAAGTAGTCGCCTTTTGAGCATTTGCTGGTAGAGCACCTAGCGTCATCAACAACATAGCCGTTAGTCCTAACGGTCGCTCAAACAGAGATCGACGCATTGCCTTTGTCTCTCCTAAATTTCTATATCAATTTCTATATCGATTGTGCCCAAACGCAGCGTCAGTGGGCTCCGTCTAATTATGCAAGTGGGCGCTAGCGCAGCACATCAAGCGGGCATAGTAGGTCGTAGCAACGCTAGTTACCCTCTTTTGTACAAGGCTAGAATCCGTTCACAATACGGCTCTGGTCAATCCCTATAGGCAACCGCAGACAAACCTAGAATGGAAGAAAAACTGAAGCTGCTTGTCGTTGATGATGAGCCAGACAACTTAGATTTACTGTACCGAACCTTTCGCCGAGACTTTCGAGTTTTCAAAGCGAAGAGCGGCGCGGAAGCACTAGAAGTCTTAGACACGCAAGGAGAGATGGCCATCATCATCTCCGACCAGCGCATGCCGAAAATGAACGGCACCGAATTCTTGAGCCGGACAGTAGAACGCTTCCCAGACACTATTCGGATGGTTCTCACTGGCTATACAGATGTCGAAGATTTGGTCTCTGCCATCAACTCCGGCAAAGTTTTCAAATACATCACCAAGCCCTGGAATCCCAAAAAGCTCAAAGAGGTCGTTGCCCAGGCTGCCGAGACCTACCGAGTGATTAAAAAACGAACGCTCGCCCTTAGCAGAGCCCTCTCTCAAGAGTCTGTTAGCAACAACATCATGGCGGCGGTACGCGGCTCGCTCGACTACGACAACACACTAAAAACCGTCGTTAGCGCGCTGGGCAAAGCCTTCGAAACAGATTTTGCGGTTCTGTACCCAGCTCAAGATTTTCAAAGCAGTAACGACTGCCAGCTGCTGCCAATCTATCAGCCTGACCGCACAAATGACGATCAAGCAACGGCATCGCCTGCGCTCTTACCGCAAATAGAGAATCTTCCACCGCTGCCCGTTAGCGACAACATCACTTCAGAATCGATCCAGATCGAAGGGAAAGCATCTGTCAGAATCGTTGCTCCCTTCCTCGATAAAGGAACACCGGTTGCAACAATTTGCCTATACAAAGAAACACCTGATTCACAATGGGCAAAAAATGCCATTGATCTGTTAGAAAATGTTTCTGATCAAGTTGCGCTCGCTATCTTGCACGCCAAGCTTTACCAGCAGATTCAAATGCAGTCGTTTAAAATGCGCGCTGAGCTAGAGGTCGCCAGAAAAATTCAGAGTAATTTGCTGCACCAGAGTTGGCCAGAGACCCCTGGGCTCAAAATTCAGGCTCGCTGCCAGCCCGCAAGAGAGGTCGGCGGAGACTTTTTTGAAGTCTTCATGCATCCTCAAGGAGATATTTGGCTCGCCGTTGGGGATGTCTCTGGCAAAGGCGTTCCGGCAGCGCTCTTTATGGCCAGTGCTATTTCGGTACTGCGCCGAGAGCTGTCTCAGGAAAAGTCTCCTGACCCAGAAAAGGTAATGAGCAACCTCAATCACAGCTTGTCTAACGACTTGATGAGTAATAACTGCTTCATTACGATGGCGCTCATTCGCTATAGCGAAGAAACCGGTCAGCTGGTTTATGCCAACGCCGGCCATGTGTATCCAGTGGTGTGGGCACACAAGAAGATGGTTGCCCATAGAGACGAGCAAAAAACCGAGCAGATACCAACTGCCAGTTCACAAGTAGAACCCACCTACTTAGACGTACGCGGTGTGCCATTAGGCATTTTACCCACTTGGAAAGCAGCCTCAGGAGAACTACAGCTCTCAAATGGAGATGTCGTCCTCCTAACGAGCGATGGCATTACAGAAGCAACAGTGCCAAGCTGCCGTGGCAGCGGTAGCTGTTCAATGCTCAATCAAGAAGGCCTGTGGGACTTTTTACAGCAGCAGCCTGCCAATCTCGATTTGGATAATTTACTCTCCTACATTCACTTGCCCGAAGGCGAACAGGAAGACGACCAAACTATCTTGTCACTGGAGGTGACGTCATGCTAAAAACCGAACTAACTGTCCCTAGTGACCTCAAGTTTATTGAAGTAGTAGAGCACTGGCTCCTAGAGTCTTTACAGCTAGAAGTTGATCATGAAATTGACTGGTCTCAAGTGGAGAAAAGGCTACGGCTAGTGGTGGTAGAAGTGTATTCCAATATTGTTCGCCACGCGCACAATGAAAAGCCCGAACTCCCTGTACTCATTCGCATTGAGCTAGAAGACAACAATCTCTCATTGGAAGTATGGGACCAAGGCGAAGGCTTTGAGCTAGGAAATTACTCAGCGCCGTCTCCAACAGATTTTCAAGAAGGCGGCTATGGCTGGCTGATTTTGCACCGGATTATGGACCGGGTGGAATATCAGCTGCATGTGGGGGGTGACCGCAATTGCCTCAAGCTAGAGAAAGATCTTGCGGCAGCGGCAGCGGCTTAAGCACCTCCGTAGTAAGCAGTCGTACCATCACCTACCTGCCAGGCCCACAGCTGGTCGCCCGCTGAAAAATGCCACCATTCGTTGGGATGCTGGCGAAAACCAACGCCCACCATCACGCTAGCTAGTAAGCTACGGTGATGGTGGGCTTTTTGCGCTGCTGGATCAGCGCACGCTTCAAAATGATTGGGATAAGAACGAGGAGAAATCTCGTCGATAGGAGAGCCCATATCGACTGCTTTGCCTGTGGCATCGGCAAGGGTAAGATCGACTGCCGCGCCTGTGCTGTGTGGTGGGGGTGTATTAGGATTGGGGCTAGGGATGGCCCAGAATTTGAGGACTTCTGAATGGATGCGCGATCGCATATCCTCACTCATAGTTTCTACCGCAATCCCTTTCTCTGCCGCCAGCTGAGCGAAGGTATGGTCCACCATAAACTGCTGTACGGCAATCGGTCGATAGGCATCAAAAATTTGTAGCTGCCAGCCAGGATACTGTGCCTGTAAAGCGGTCTGCGCCTGAAGCAGCTTGAGCAACACGCCTTCACGGAGAAAGTAGGGCGAGCGATCTTCATAGGGCGCGCCCAACACTTCGTAAGGGTGCGGACTGACGACAGAAAACGACTCCAGCGGAATAGAAACGAGCGATTCACCGCAGTCTTCTATAGGAACTTTCTGATAGGGCTTCATGGTGACAGGTCAAAGCGTTCGACCAAGGCAAAACGTTAGGCTACCACCAGTTGAGCCGCTTGCATCTGCTGATCCTTAACATAGCCAACAAAATTGTTCAGAATTTGCAGCCCGGCGTCAGACGACTTCTCAGGATGGAACTGGACTGCCATCAAATTATCTTTTGAGACGGCGGCGGTTACCGTTTGCGTTCCGTGCGTAATTGTCGCCGCATTGAGCGCCACATCGTTCGGCGCAGCGTAGTAAGAGTGCACGAAATACACCCACGTGTCGGGCTCGATATTCTTCCACAGCGGTAGATTTGGCTGAGATAGCGCTAGCTGATTCCAGCCCATGTGGGGAATGGTAATGCCAGGCTCTGGCTGAAACCGACGAATGGTGCCCGGAAAAATGCCAAGTCCCGCCTCTATCCCTTCCTCACTGCCTACAAACAGCACTTGCATACCCACACAGATGCCAAGGAAAGGTTTGCCACTTTGAGCAATACGACGAATGGGATCGATGAGATTGCGCGATCGCAAATGCTGCATAGCAGGATCAAACGCACCCACACCGGGCAAAACCACCCCGTCTGATGATTCAATATCAGCAACAGAATCTGTCACGAGCGTTGTTGCGCCAGCAACCTCTAGGCCTTTACAGGCAGAGTGCAAGTTGCCCATGTCGTAATCGATTACAGCGATAGTCGTCATAGCGAATACTTACACCTCTGCAAAGATGCCGTCTAAATTATGTCGTCTAAATTATATAGCAAACTCTATGAACCCATCCCCATTACTCATCACTTCGTTTCAACCCTGGCGGGCACATCAGTCGTCCAACTCATCGGATGACCTGATTGCGGCACTTCAAGCCGATGGCAAGCTGCCCAATAACAGCATTTGGCTTAGAAATATCCCTGTCAGCTTCGACCTAGCGCCTATTCGAGTTATCAGCGAGCTATGCCGGTATCGTCCCCACGCAGTCATTTGCTGCGGCATGGCAGAGAATCGACCTTACCTTTCCATTGAGCAGCGCGCCATCAGAGCAGGGCAACAGCTTCAGACCTCTGTGAATTTGCAGAAGCTGCTACAGCAAACGCTACTGAGTGAAATCAGCTATAACGCGGGCAATTATGTGTGTAATGCACTTTACTACAGCGTTTTGGCCAGCATTCAAAAGTACAAACTGCCAACGGTTGCCATCTTCGCGCACATTCCGATCTTGAAAGGAGAAGGTAGACGACTTGTACTCAGCGATTTCTCAAAGATTGCTGAACAACTTGCGAAGCCCATGTCACCGGAGCTTTTGAATAGCTCGCATCTGCACATGTCGCACGGCCATGTGTTCGATAATCCTCCAGCACAAATCAGTCATCGTTGATATTGCTGATGGCATTCGTTAGAACAGCGCATTTTATCGTTAGTATTAACGATTTTTGAAATATTTCGCGCATAACTGCCTTTATCTCCACAAATAGAGGGAACGCTTGGGCTACAGGTTTTTGAATCGTTTTATTGGATCGTTCGTGCAGTTCTTCTATGGCTAATCTTGTTACCCAAATGAAAAACCATTTGCTAACCAGCTGTGGAATTACAAGTTCGCAGAACGAGAAACTGGCCTCACAAACATCCTTAGAAACGGCTGACTTTGCATTGGAATGTTCTGTTCAGAGACTGAAGGGCCCAGGTAATAGCGGTTTATCTTCAAGAGTGAGCTATTACTTCCCTAGCCGAGTACCGGCCTCACTCAATGACGTTTTTCGCTACGTCGATACGTTAAATCCTCTGCTACAGCACTCTAAAGTCTTCGTTGTGCAAGACTTAGATGGAGACCACAGCTATTATCTCCGCATGGATACTGTGCTAACAGGTCACGTAGGCGCAGAAACCACCGCGTTCCTGCTAGACAACGTCACTCAAGATGTTGGCGTTTTGCTACAGTATTTTCGCTACAACATTCTAAGTCAGCAACCTACGCATGCTGATAAGCGAGACGCCCTTCGCCAATGTGGCTAGGCACCGTGCTCCGAACAAAGCGATGGCACAAAGCAATGGCACAAAGCAATGAAACAGCGATAGAAAAGCGATGAAAAAGCTGCACCTGATTCGCCATGCCAAATCTAGCTGGAGCGATCGCGCATTATCAGATATTGATCGCCCACTCAACCAGCGCGGTTTAAGATCATGTGCTCTCATGGCAGAACAGATAGTGAAAGCAGGCTGCTCATTTGAGCACGTTTTCTGTAGCCCAGCACTGCGGGCACAGTCAACTATTGAAAACATTGCTCAGCACCTAAACCAGGCTGCCGGTGGCGAAGGGGACAATTCTCTCGAGAGCGGGCCGCCTTCAAGTAAAAGTCTACGCCACCGCCAAATTGAGTGGCACACGGACCCAGCGCTCTATACATTTGTGATGACAGACTTATTGGCATGGTGCCAACAGCTAGACAATTCATTGTCAGAAGTGGTGATAGTGGGCCACAACTCAGCAATGACAGACTTTGTGAATGCCATTGGCAACCAACCCCTAGGCAATCTGCCGACCTGTGGCTACGTTCAGCTCGCATTACAAATAGAGGATTGGCGAGCGCTATCACCAGGAGCTGGTGACACAATTAGTCTCTTAACGCCAAAAATGTTCAAGTAAAGGACATAAAACCCATGGCAATTCGACAAAACTGGTTGCCATTGATGGTGAGTATAGAGATTATCCTTGTTGCTCTCTATGCACTTACGGTGTTACTCAATGGTGGCAAACCCTATCCGCTATTCGATGTCAACGGTACCAGAACCATTCCGTCTTACTTGCAGGCACTCCAGCTATTTTTTATCGGCGCGCTGCCACTCTGGCTATGCATTACCTATCGTTGCCCACAGGTTCCGCCCTCTCGAATTTTGTTGGCGTTTGTCGGACTGTTGTTCTGCTACATTTCTATGGATGAGTTGTTTAAGTTCAACTTTTCATCTGGACAGCACAAGCTGTGGCAGCTGATTTATCTTGCCGTCGGGTTAGCCATTCCGATTGTGTTTTTTCGAGACTTAGTGCGCCTTTATCGATTGAGTCCTCAATCTATGAGAGTAATCGCGATTGGGATTGGCGTTTTTATCGTAGGTGGGTTTGGCCTGGAGCTTTTCCGTTCCCATGTTCAAGAGCCCCACTGGTACAGGTTATTTGGCAGGTGGCAATTCTATCAGGTGGATGCGATTCGCACAGCGCTTGAAGAATTCGGAGAAATGCTAGGAGAAACTATTGTGATTAAGGGCATGGTACAGCTAGCGCAAAAAAGGCAAATACAAGTTGCTCTGAGATAGTGGCTCACTTGGCTTTTGTGATGTTTCAATTCGGTTGGCTAGCGCTTCGGAAGCAAACCTGTATAGTGTCGCTAGCTAACAGATAGTTTCGGAGCATTCGCCCATGGCCATTTCGATGTATCAGGCTTCCATTCCCAACTTGGTTCGAGCGATCAATAACTTGGCAGCCGTTTTAGAAAAAGGCGCAGCCCACGCAGAGACAAAGGGCATCGACCCAGCGGTACTGGTCAACAGCCGGCTGTATCCTGACATGTTTCCACTTGGTAAGCAGGTTCAAATTGTGTCGGATATTTCTCGGAAAGGGATTGCTCGGATAGCGGGCGTAGAAGCTCCTGCGATAGAAGATACAGAAACAACCCTATCGCAGCTGATCGAACGGCTCAAGCAAAGTGTGACCTACTTAGAGACATTCTCTGCGGAACAAGTTGATAATACGGAAGAGAAAGCGATTACTATTCCGATTGGTAAAGGTCAAAGTATGACGCTGCCAGGGTGGCCCTATCTCTCTTTCTTTGTGCTCCCGAATGTGTATTTTCATGTGACAACAGCCTACGCGATTTTGAGACACAACGGCGTAGACGTTGGGAAAAGAGACTATCTGGGTAGACCTTGAGTGCTCAATCTAGCAAGCTATTGTTTTTAGTGCGAACTCTCGTATAAAAGTCTTCCATCACTTCTATAAAGGAATTATTTCTCTGCCAAAAGGGAGGAAAATCACCCTGCTTTTTGACCAAAATTGCAGGAACGTTAGCGGGCTGAGGTGTCTCTACAATGGAAGGGAGAGGGGATGCGCCTTGCCAAAAATGTGTGAGTGATACTTGCTGTTCTAGCACGGTCACTTCTGGCCGAGTATGCAAGCTTTCTGAAGGCTCAGCGGCTGCCGGTTCAGCAATGAGTTCTTTTGAAAGGGCGACACCCAGCGGTGTTTTTGATAGCTCTGCGAGCAGGTCTTCGCGGGAAAGGCCGCGTAGCTCAAAAAGCTTGAGCGGGTCGCGATCGAGTTCGGCAGCAACGAGGTAATATACGCCAGCTATGTGCTTGCAGGGGTTGCTCCAGTCTGGGCAGTTGCACTGGCTCGTAAAGTCTCCTTTTTGGGGCAGCAGATGCAGTCCCAAGGTCTCGAAACTTTCTTCGATGTTGTCTGGGATTTCGCCCACGAGCAGCTTGGATAGCACGCTGACCTTGGAAGCCATCAGCGCAATAACAGCCGTCCATTTGGGCCGACTAATCGGCTCAAATTCTAAAACGGTGGTGTATAGCGGCTCTGTGTAGACACCGTAGTAAGGATTTACAGAACCGCGAACTTCGGCGACGACGCGCTCACCTTCTATTTCAAAAGACTGAACCTTACGCCCGTTAGCATAGGTGCGCCCCCGACTGAGGCGACCGCTGTCGGTAAATTGTTCAATGGTGGAGAGGAAGGTATCGCCCCACCAGGTGCGAGTGAAGTTGGGCATTTATCAAGAGAGGGGGTGAGAGGGAGAATGGGAGAAAGGGTGAGGAAGCTATTCCTTGATTGCGCTCTTGATTAGGGCAATTAATCGTTTAAAGGCGTCGTTATCTAGCTCGGTTAGCCAGGATTCATCGGAGCCGACGATGGAGGTGGCGAGTTTCTTTTTGTCTTCTATCATTTGATCGATTCTCTCTTCTAGGGTGCCGATGGAAACAAACTTGTGGACGAATACGTTTTTCTTTTGACCGATGCGGAAGGCGCGGTCGGTGGCTTGGTCTTCGACGGCGGGGTTCCACCAGCGATCGAAGTGGAAGACGTGGTTGGCTTTGGTGAGTGTGATGCCGACGCCGCCTGCTTTGAGCGAAAGCACAAAAACGGAGGGGCCGGTATCGGCAGACTGGAATTCGGCCATCATGCGATCGCGTTTCTTTCTCGTCGTACCGCCATGCAAGTAATACGTATTGTAGTGATAGTGCTGATGCAAATGCTTTTCTAGCGCGTCGCCAATTTCTCTAAACTGGGTGAAAATTAGCAGACTGTCGCCATCGGCAATGGCTTCAGCAACCATGTCACTTAGGCGACTGAGCTTATGCGATCGCGTAGTCGTAAAGTCGCTGCCATCCTGCAAAAACTGAGCAGGATGATTGCAAATTTGCTTCAGTTTCATCAGTGTAGAGAGAATCAGTCCCTTACGCTGAATGCCCTCTGCGTTCTTAAGCTGCTGCTCTACATCGCGCACAGTCGCCTCGTACAAAGAGGCCTGCTCTTTGGTGAGGTTGCAGTACAGCTTTTGTTCTACCTTACTCGGCAAGTCTTTAATGATGGATTCGTCTGTTTTTACCCGGCGCAGAATGAACGGCTCTACCAGCTTTTTGAGCACGGCGGACTGAGTGCGATCGCTGTTGCGAGCAATCGGCAGCTCAAAGTTTTTGCGAAACTGAGAGGCCTTACCCAAGTAGCCTGGGTTAAGAAAGTTGAAAATAGACCACAGATCCAACAGCCTATTTTCAATCGGGGTGCCGGTTAGCGCCAGCCGATGACGCGCCGAGAGCGTCAGAATGGCCTTGGTCTGGGCGGCTTTGGGGTTCTTAATATTCTGCGCTTCGTCGAGCACGATGCGGTGCCAGGTGATGGCATTGATCAGATCCGCGTCGCGACGGGCGAGGGCAAAGGAGGTTATGAGTAAGTCGTGGTCTTTGCAGAGTTTTTTGAAGGCGCGCTTGTCTTTGGTGCGATCGCTCCCATGATGCACCGCTGCCCTTAGATGGGGCGCAAACTTTTGCACCTCCCGCTGCCAATTGCCCAGCACCGATGTCGGCGCAATCAACAGCGTGGGCGGCAGGCTTTTCACCTTAGCCTCTGCTGCTTGTTCTTCTTCCTGCAATAGCCGAGCGATCACCTGCACCGTTTTACCCAGGCCCATATCATCGGCCAAGCAGCCATTGAGACCCAAACTCTCCAGATAGCTGAGCCAAGAAACCCCCCGCTTTTGGTAGGCTCTAAGCTCGCCTTCAAACCTTTCGGGATTTTCGACCGGGACTAGGGCGCTGGTATCGCCGAGCTTGTCCATCATGGTGAGCAGGGTGCGATCGCGGCTAAAGTCGACCTCTACATCGTCTCCTTGCTGCGCTGCCATCTGCATAAATTCCAACAAACCCATCCCAGCCTGGCCATCGGCATTCTCTTCGCGAAGCTTTTTCCAAAACGTCATCATCTCCTGCATTTTCGCCTGGTCTAGCTCCATCCACTGACCGCGAAACTGCACCAGCGGCGTCTGTGAAGCGACAAGCTGCTGCCATTCTTGCTCGCTCACCTGCTCGCCCCCAATCGAAAGCTCGTACTGGTATTCCACCAGAGTATCGAAAGAGAAATAGCTGCGCGACGAATCAGATTCTTTGTCATCCTCCCGCGTTTTGCTGTTGGCCTTGCGCTTGAGCTGCGCTCTGCGCCTCCCCTTGGGCGTCCACCACGAGGGCACAATCACCTTGCAACCAGCGTCTTCGAGCACCCAGGCCGCTTCGTTCAAAAAGTCGAAAGCCGCATCAACATCGAGCATAATACCCGACGGCTCGTCGGTTTCTAACCCCTCCCACATGAGCGGATAAATGCGCGCCGCGTCTCCTAGCGCAAACAACAAGTCCTGTTCAAAGCTCTCACCGAGCTGTAGCTTGAGCGCCATTTGCTGATGTGGCTTTAGCTGCCAGTAGTCTTCTAGGCTAATGCGCAAAGACGGGTGAGCCTTGGGCGCAACCTTAAAGTGAATTGTCCAGTCTTCGTCTGGTTCTGTTGGAGATTGCAGCTGAAAGCATAGGTAGAAGGGAACAGTGCTTTGAATGCGGGCAACGCGATCGCGCCAGGGCTTCCACTGCTTGTACAGGCTCATTTCAGTGCTGGTCGTCCAGTGAGACGACTTCAGGCAGCTGTAAATTAGCGACCCTTCAATTTGCTTATAAAAGGACTGCGGCAGCGGCGTGCGAATAACAATATCGTGCAGCAAACACTCCGAGCAGTGTCTTAGCAACGTTTCTGGATCGTGCAGCTGCACGTCAGAAGAGTCTACCGGTGCTGCAAACCCGGCAGTACACGCTAGCGGCATACAGGGCACATAGCGCTGAACCGCGTCTTCATAGGCTTCGCTAATAATCTCCCAATGGGGATACGTCTCAAACTTTTTTTCAACCTGTCGGTATCGAAGAGAAGGAATGTAGTGATCTTTTAAAATCACCTGCTTGAAGGCCTGCGTGTAGTGAAACCAAAACAACAAATCTGCGCCTAGCATTACATCTGCTAGCTGATACTGCGCAATAAAATGAAGTTCCTTTAGCTGTGGCAACAGTGCGCCTACGCCTGGAATGCTTTGCCCTCCTTTAAAGAAGCGCCCCACTCGATAGCACGCAATGGGCCAAGTTTGCCATTCAAACGACTCTGGCAGCTCCATTTCCAAATAGCGAGCGAGCTCAAGCGAAGGTAAGCGATCGCCCGCCGCTGTTGGCAGCTCAAAAAACCGATCGCTAATATCTTTACCTAGACTATGAGCAGAGCTATGAGGAAACCCTAACTCTTCTTCTAAAAATAGCGCTAGCGCCTTCTTTGGCAGTGTGCCCTCGGCGGTTTCTACCCAAAGGTAAAAAGCCCCAGTTTGCACAAAGTTCGAGTGCGCATCTGGGATCCAAGTACCGTGGAGAATTTTCATTAGTAGATTTTCATGGGTTGGGCCGAGCCGCGATTAGACAACAGCAGTTGAGCAAGCCCAATCAGACAAACGCAGAGATAGAGTGAATTCTAAATCAAAGTGTCGAAGAAAGACAATTTATTTAAAAAGAAATCTCGCGGACAGGCATGTGTGTCATCAGATTTTATGTCGCAATAATTACTAAAGCGTCTACGTATTTATCCGGACGATTTGGAGCTAGCGTGAAGTTTTTGATATGACAGAGACAGCAAGTGTAGCCGCTAGATAAAGTGGGCCACTACTACGAGAAAAAAGCTGCATTTACAAGCAAAATATCAACTGAAGTCGATGGTAATCGTCAAGCCGAGAAGTTGGAATGACGGGCGACCAAGCACAGAGGAATCACAGCATGAAAAAACAAAACACCTGTGTAAATAACCACGAGTCGGCAGCTTCGACTGCCTCTCCAGACACTTCTACACCTCCAGATACTTCTACAGCTGTAACTGAGCTGGGCTGCTCATTCACAAGGGTCACTAAAAACGGAAAGCCTGCGTTACTCGCCTGCATCAATATTCAGGCACAAACAAGTGCGACAGAGACACTTTCATCTTTGATGCACCATGCACAAGAGCTCAATATCAGGCTACCTTTCTTAAGAGTCAGTGTTCGGGTCAGCCACGAAAGCAAAGCCGAAAGAAATACCACTGAAAGAAATACTCAAGAGAGCTATCTGTTCGTTTTACATGGGCTTTCTTCCCGCAGTATCACTGCTCGCAATATCTCTGATTTTCTCAATCGCCTCACTCACGATTTCAAGATATTCTCAGCCTACGCAGAGGCCCACAACATTCAAATACAGCCAAATTTAGAAAATTCTGCGGTCAAGCCATTTGCGTAGGTGCACATCAGTTGCAAAGTGGTGTTGCAAAAGTCTTGTTTGTGACGCAGCGTCAGGCAAAATAATCGTTATCTAGTTGATTTAGGAATTGCCTAATGCTCGCTTGGCTCACCCCCTTCGTACTATCGCCCCACATACTCGCACTTCAATTAGCACAAGCTCCTTCACCCGAAGAGAACGTTCCCCAAGAGTACGTTGTAGAGCAAGACGTGAGGCCGCTGCCCGGAGCACTCGACAGCACGCCAGTATTCAACAGCAACAGCCCTGAGCTGGTAGAAACGCCCGGCATTTTGCTCTCGACTTTTCCACCAGCGGGCATGGCCACGCCCGAAGCCCATCTCAACTTTCCCTTCAGCGGTCGCTTCGATGTCTTTGCTCACCATGTCTACAAAGCACTGGACTACAACGAAGAAAGGCCTGTTTTACTAGACAGTATGTATTTAGGTGTGCTGGTTCACAATCCAGGCACAGAGCCAGTCACCGTTCGTACGCTGGAAGCCGCAAGCTACTTAAGTCAGCCAGATGCGCCTTTCATTCCGCTGTCAAGCTTTGTTCCTTTTAGCCCCCTGAACCCGGTATATGCTGGCCCTGGCAGTCGGGCAATGGGAGATATTTTGCAGGGTCGGCGGCAGGATATTTTCCCAGCGGTGATGACAATAGCGCCGGGAGAGAGTGAGCTGCTGATGAATCAGCCGATTCCCATCCGTGAGCTGGAGCCTCCGATTAACGGACGCTCGACTTTGGCTAGGGTAGAAAGTAGCGGACCCGTGTATGTGGCGAGCCTAGCGCAACCTGTTGGCCTTGATGAGGCAGGGAACGAAGTGCCGCCTACGCTGGCGTCTTGGCAGGCACTGCTAGAAACGGGTGAGCTTTCTGGACCGCGCGATCGCACACCAGCCCCTCTCCCACTTGAAGAAGGTGTACAGCTCATCTACGGCCGAGTAGCAGGCGTTTCTTCCGGCTCCGAATGGCAGGCCACTCTCACGGATCTAGATAGCCCTGAGTCAAGCAATTCTGAAACAGAAACTCGGCTCACTATTCCCACCCCTGGCGAAGCTTTTTCCTACGGCATTAGCCTGCTGTACGCGGGCACCATGGGCAGTGGCCAGAACCAGAGCGCCGAAATGCTGGTGCGCTACCCCGATACGGCCTATGAAAGCCACGGTAACTACGGCGTGCAGTATGGCCTCACACTGCCGCTCTACAACCCTGCCGATACGCCGCGAACGGTTACCGTCGCACTCGAAACTGCTATCAAGGAGGACGACCTCAGCGAGGGTGGCCTACGCTTTTTTGAGCCATTGCCGCCGCAAACCTTCTTTAGAGGGCCCGTGCAAATACGCTTCCAAGACGATCGCGGGCTTCCTCGCATTCGCAATATTCACCTCGTGATGAAGCGCGGCCAGCCAGGGACACCCTTAGCCGAGGTCACCGTCGCGCCAGGCAGTACCAGCACGGTAAGTGTAGACCTACTCTACCCAGCTGATTCGACGCCACCGCAGGTGCTGACTGTGAAAACAGCAGAGTAAGTGAGGAATAGAAGACCGCCTGAGAATCACAAAAGTGCACCCTCAGTGAACGCTTATTTGTTTATCATCTATGCCCAAAAGTGAGCGCCCATACTAAGAGCAACGAAGCGAGAGACCTGTTTCCAACCTGCTTTTAAGAAACATTTTCTCAATCCTTCACTGCTCTTTTTATCGGCCTCCACCGTAGAGGTTTTTAGACAAATGCAAATTTCTCTTTCTGCGCAAGTTAAGCGATTGGGTTTGGCCGCTGCGGTTGCAGCCTTCTCATATCAGCCCGCTATGCAGGCCAACATGAGCGCGCAAACGTTTCCCCTACCCTCGCCCACTGCACCCATGATCGATACCTTCGTGTCAGCCGCACCCGACAGCTTGAACGATGTACAAAACAATGCAGCCTCGCAGCAGTTAACTAAGCAGCTGGCACAGGGCGCTCCCTTCATTAGCGCAGCGCATCCTACTGCTGGTAGCGCGCAGATCGTAGAAGAAAACGGTCAGCGCTACTTAGAATTTGACTCGTCTTTTCGCTCTGATTCGGGCCCTGACCTATTTGTATTGCTGCATCGTGACGCAGCCCCCGAGTCTTACAGCCCTGAAAGCTACGTCAACCTGGGTCGTATTCAAGAATTCTCCGGCGCACAGCGCTATGCGATTCCCGCCGATGTTGATATTTCGCAGCTACAATCTGCCGTTATCTGGTGCCGCGAGTTTAACGTGACCTTTGGTTATGCCACACTCTAAACGTGCAAAAACAAGCTTAGCGGTCAAAGTCGGCTGTCAAAGTAGGGGCATGTGGTGTATAAGGACGGTGTAGAACCTGTGCCCTCATAGTGCGAAGCAGCGACCATGGTGATTAAAGGAACAACTCGTTTGCTAGGCGTTATTGGCCATCCTGTAGAGCATTCGTTTTCACCGCTGATGCACAATGCGGCGATCGCACACCTGCAACAAAATAGCGGCAGCCACCAGCCAGACTACGCTTACCTACCGTTTCCGATTCGGCCCGAAAAACTGAAAGAGGCGATCGCAGGCTTTGAAGCGATAGACCTGCACGGCTTCAATATCACCATCCCCCACAAGCAAGCCATTATTCCACTGCTCGACGACGTCAGCGAAGTCGCCAAAGCAATCGGCGCAGTCAACACCGTATGGCGAGATAAAGACGGCTGGCACGGCACCAATACAGACGCATATGGCTTCTTGGCCCCCCTAAAAGCCCTCTCCGATGCCTCTCTCACGGGTTCTCTTAACGGCTCCCCCACTAACGCTCTTGCTGGCTCTCTCTCTGCCTCTCTGGCCGGCCCTAAGGATTGGAGCAATGCACGTGCCCTGATTTTGGGAAATGGCGGTGCGGCTAGGGCAGTCGTAGCTGCTTGCCAACAGCTGGGCTGCGCCAGAATCAGCGTCGTTGGCCGCTCGCCAGATAAGCTCGCCTACTTCGCAGAGAGCTGGGCCCACGCACCTCATATTGCCTCTCGGCTGAAGGTAATGACTTGGGATGAGCTGCCCACTCAGCTGCCCAAAACCGACCTGATCGTCAATGCTACGCCGCTTGGCATGCACCCCAAAACAGACGTTTCCCCACTGAGCGAGGCTGAGATAGAGATGCTTAAACCGGGTGCGATCGCCTACGATCTGATCTACACCCCTCGCCCCACAAAATTCCTTCAGCAGGCAACCGCTGCCGGATTTCTGGCGATCGATGGCCTAGAAATGCTCGTGCAGCAGGGAGCCGCCGCCCTAGAAATTTGGCTCGCCCAGCCTGCCCCGGTCGACATTATGCGTCAGACACTGCTGGACTATCTTAGCCAGTCTAGGGGCCAATCCTCGAAAAAATTACTTCAAGCAAAACCAAGGAAAGCTAAAAGTAATTATCACCGTAAAAACCAGCCACCCATGCTCTCATCGCTTCGCAATAAAGCTTTTTCTGGG
>JBHJIY010000068.1:0-37143 GCA_050042985.1 Phormidesmis sp.
TGGCGGGCGTGTACACATCCGGGGGGCGTAGGTGGAAAGGGGGCGCGAAGGGGGAGGGGATGAGGGGGGGGGAGGTGGGGTGAGTGGGGGTGGGATGGGGGGTGAGGGTTGCGGGGGGGGGGGGGGAGGGGGGGGGGGGGGGGGAGGGTTTGTGGGGATGGGGGGGTGAAGGGGTGTGAGGGGGAGCAGCTTGGTGAGAGTGAGTTAAGTTTTCATCTGCTTCGGTGGTGCCGAGCCAGAGGCGGAGGATGTTGGGGAGTTTGAGGTCGCGGCCGCCTGCGCCAAGGCCGACCTTAGTGAGGGTGAAGTGGGGCGGGGGGCCTAAAGTGGTGGCGAGGGTGGTGGCGATCGCACAGCCGGTCGGTGTCACTAGCTCTTTATTAATGCCGTTGCTATAGACCGGAACATTGGCGCGAGTGAGCATAGCCAAAACAGCCGGGGCCGGTACGGGTAGCAGGCCGTGGTCACAGCAAACGGTACCACCGCCCGTTGGCAGGGGTGAACAAATCAAAGCATCTACATTGAGCCAGTCGAGGCCTAGGCAGGTGCCAACGATATCGACGATGGCATCGGTAGCGCCAACTTCGTGAAAGTGAACCTGTTCGGGAGGAATGCCATGGACCGTAGCTTCGGCACTAGCCAGCGTGCGAAAGGCCGCTAAGCTCCATCGGGTTGCCCTTGTGGGTAGGTCGGCCTGCCGAATCATCGTCTCGATTTCGGGCAGTCGCCGACTGGCTGCGGTGTGGGTATGTTCGTGATGCGTGTGGCTATGTCCTCGATGTTCATGGCTATGCTCGTGGGAGTGTTTACGCTCATGGCTATGCTCGTGAGAATGGTCAGCACTATGCCCTTCAGGCAACGAAACTGGCAGCAGATCGACATGCACTTTTGTCGCGGCTTGCTGATTGCGCTGTACAGATTCGGCGCGCAGCTGAAATTCTTTGCTGATACCAAGCTTTGCCAGCTGCTCTATTAAATAGGTAAGCGGTACGCCTGCGTGTACGAGCGCGCCCAAGCACATATCTCCGGCAATGCCGGTCGGACAGTCTAGGTAAGCTAACGTTTTCATATTCATAGGGATTTAGAAGTGAGCGCCAGCAACGGAAAGGTATTAAGTTGCACTCACCTAAGTATCTTTACTTATCCAAATAAGAGAGAATAGCAAAAGCAATATTCCTGAATTCGGTCATGGCGACAACCTACAATATCCATCCCAAAACGCCCCAGCCTCGACAGATTGAGGCCGTACGGGATGCGCTCAGGCAGGGAGCAATCATGCTATATCCCACCGATACGGTGTATGCCATCGGTTGTGATCTTAACGCCAAGCAAGCGCTAAAGCGGGTGCGCCAGCTCAAGCAGCTCTCAAACGACAAGCCGCTGACGTTTTTATGCGCGTCGCTTTCCAATATTGCTGACTATGCCCATGTGAGCGATCCAGCCTTTCGCCTCATGAAGCATCTGGTGCCTGGGCCCTACACTTTTTTACTGCCCGCGACCAAGGCGGTGCCCAAGCTGGTAATGAATCCCAAACGGAAAACCAGCGGCATCCGTGTGCCAGACAACACGCTGTGTCTATCGCTGATCGAGGCCCTGGGAAACCCTGTGATTTCGACCTCCGCTTTACCCGTTGCTCGTAAATCTACGGAGGATGATACAGAAGCTTTACCAAAGGTCGAACTGTTTGACCGGATGGAGAAGCTAGTGGACGTAATCGTAGACAGTGATGCTGATCTGAGGTATCAGGTCTCTACGATTCTAGACATGACGAGTCATACGCCAACCGTGACTCGCCAAGGCCAAGGATGGCAAGAAGCCGTAGAGTGGGGCGCTGAGCTTTGAGCTTGGTGAGCACCAAATAGGGGCCGACGACGCAACTGTCATAGCGGACCCTAGCCCCTCATCCCCATTGCCTGTCTGTGCCTCAGAACGCTGAACCCCTTGCCATATAAAGCACCCAGGTTCATCTATGAAAACCTTTGTTCAAATCAGTCTTGTGTGTGACAGTTGCTATGTGACAGTTGATTGGGATACTGCCACACCGATTCTAGAGAGTTGGATTCATATTTCCTAAAGTGAAACAGTCGATTCCGGCCAACGCGCTGATTCTATTAGCTTTGATTGATTAGCACCTCGGTGGCTCAATCGCTTCTTTTAGGTCTCATCGGCGGCTTTTGGCCTCGCTCTGTAAACATTTTTGAGCCTTTTATTTATACCTGGTGATGCAAGCGCGCTACAGCAAGCTGCTCTACATCCCTATATAGACCTTTGACTCGCATCACTTTAGACCTATGAATTCATCTACCATGCGCAACCTAAACTCCGACAGCTCGCAACCCTGCGTCACTTTTTATACTACTAACGCCGTCTCTACAAATCCGGAAGGCCGTCAGACCCACTTCTCTTCCCCTTTTGCAAAGGCTGAGAACACCCATGCTCAACCGACGACCACTCAGCCAGCCAACGTTCTGCCAGCCTGTGAACTCAGCTGCGACATCAACCAAACCGCGGCTGAGTCTATCTCTTCTCAACCCGCAGCACCTGGTCCGGAGGTAACTGCCGAATCTACTGATGCAACACCTGACAAAAAATCACCCGTTAAAGAAGTCATTAGCAGTAGCACACCGGCGCTAGCCGATGGCGACGAGCAAACGCTCTGCCCGGTAGACCAAAAGCTCATCGACTTTTTGACTGAAGAAATTAACAGCCAAATTACGACGAGCAAAAAGGTCGTCAACGCGGTCGCAACCCGACTGGCGATTGAAGTCACGCGCATTTGCCGCAAAAGCAAGCGCATTCAGTCTTTGGGTGAAGTGAACGCCTGGCAGCGATCGCTCTCTCAAAACCGCGTTAAAAAGTACGTCGACTACTACAAGCTCGGCTCTCGTCAGGGCCGCGTTGAGCTGCACAGTCGGCTCAGTGCGATCGCCTATCGCTATATCGCTCCAGCGAGAACACAGCTTGGCTTCCAGGGTCGCTGCACACTATTAGAAGACTTCTTGCAGAGCTTCTACATCGAGGTGCTCAAGGCCTTTCGCCGCGAAAACCACATGAGCGCCGACTACACCCCCCGTTCCCGGCTAGAACTTGCGGAGTACATGGCCTTTTGTGAGCACTACGGCAAGCGCCGCATCTCTTTGCCTGGCTGCTACAACCAGCAGCTGCTAGTACTGCGCGCACAGGCCTTCGCTCGGCGGCTCCCAGCAGAGACCTCGGTCGATATTGAAATGGCCGTCGATTCGCCCAAAGGCGACAATGAGAGCTTCTTTCGCTCTCCTGCGATCGCTCAAATCCGTGAAAAGATGGTGGCCAATGCCACAGATCCATCTGAGGGTGTGCTACGCGATCGCATTATCAATGAACTAGTTACCTACCTCGAAGCCCAAGACCAGCCCGAGTGCGTCGACTACCTGGCGCTGCGCCTGCAAGACATGGCTGCCTGCGAGATCGATGAAGTCCTTGGCCTCAGCTCTCGCCAGCGAGACTACCTCCAGCAGCGCTTCAAGTACCACGTCGAAAAATTTGCCCAGTCTCACCGCTGGGAGCTAGTGCACCAGTGGCTAGGCGCAGACCTCGATAAAAACTTTGGCCTCTCACCGCGTGAGTGGACGACTTTTACCGAGCAGCTCACCGCCGACCAAAAGCAGCTGCTCGAACTCAAGCAGCAGCAAATGCAAGACCCAGAGCAGGGCCCTTCAGATGTTGTGATCGCCCAGCAGCTAAAGTGGACACCCAAACGCGTTAATCGTCGCTGGAGTAAGCTTATTGGGCTCGCGTGGAAAGTTCGCAACCAAAAGAACGTGGTCAAAAAAGCGGCTAAGAATGCGGCTAAAGATACGCCTTTGGCCATGATGGAGAACATCCTCTCCTGAAAGCTTCTGGCTATGCGCTCTAAACCTCAAAAGAGCCTCTCTCGATTACCGAGAAAGGCTCTTTGCTTGAATATCGATAAGTGGATGAATCATCGATGGGCGTAGCGGTGCTAGCGCTCTTACAATCCAATCGCAAATTCAATCGCAAATTCGGGCTTATGCCTGCTGCTCTTCTAGCATTTCTGCTGGCGGCTCAAACTTATAGCCCACACCACGTACAGTTTGAATCAGCGTTGGCTGTGTCGTGTCAATTTCAATCTTCTTTCTGATTTGGCCGATGTGCACATCAACCACCCGCTGATCCCCCACATACTCATAATCCCACACCTTTTGAATCAGCTCCGAGCGTCTCCACACGCGGCCCGGATGCCCCGCCAAAAAGTGTAATAAATCAAATTCTAACGCCGTTAGCGGCACCAGATTGCCCGCCAACGTCACCTCACGGCGAATCGGGTCAATAGAAAGCTTATTAAAGGTGAGGCACTGCTGCTCTGCAACCGTCACCGGACGCTGACGCTTCAAAATAGCGCCCAAACGCACCTCTAGCTCTCCCAAGCTAAACGGCTTAGTAATATAGTCATCGGCTCCCGTATTAAAACCGCGAATTTTGTCTGCTTCATCTGTACGGCTCGTGAGCATCAGCACAAAAACGCCTGTGCGCGACTGCATCTCTTTACAGAGGTCGTAGCCGTTAGCATCTGGTAAGTTCACATCCAAAATCACCAGATCAGGGTTGAACTGTTCAAAAACGGCAAGGGCGCTTTTACCGTCCTCGGCCGACTCCATTTGATAGTCTTGCTTGGCGAGAAAACGGTGAATGAGGTTACGGATAGCGGGTTCGTCGTCAACCACAAGGATTTTGGCAGCGGCCATAGGTAAGAATCCGGGTACTAAATCAAATGAAAGGGAGTGTGAGCGGTAGGCGAAGCTGAATAAACAGGGGGGCTAAGCTGAAAAGGGACAGTCTGAAAACTAAGATTAAGCAATAGGTCACTCTATATGTATAGACCCCTAAAGGATCGCTGACTGCTCATAGGCGAGAAGATCATTCATATATAAAGAGTAGCTACCTCATTTATTTCTCAATATTTCGGCGGCTTCAGAAAGTTTTTTTATAATTCATTCACACCTTAGCAAAAAAAATATCTTTCACTGGTGTAATTTACCCTAAATAACGCTATGCAAGGAAGTAGAACGGTCACAGTGTAGACATATTTGCTAAACGTGGCTATAGCTACATTTACGTAGTTCGCACCGATGCCTACGTCCTCACACGATGCTGGCCTGCGGTTGAACTATCAAATTTTTCAAAGACTTCTTGAATAGTCATTCTCGTTTGGGTCGTTCCCCAGTTAGACTAGAACTAGGTGTATTTATCGTGGCCAGAGATTTTTACACGTCTGCTGTAGTGCTTTTTTGGTAAGGCCGCACATATTGCTACGTACGCTGTTGGGTTAATAGACTTGGTCGATTCGGAGGTTGAGGCATGAGCGAACAAAGCGTTCACTACGAAACGTTGGGGCTGACAGAGGCCTCTTCATTTGAGGAAGTACAGTCTGCGCGCACCCGGTTGGCCGCAGACTACGAGGACGATCTCCAAAAGAAAGAAGGCATAGAAGCTGCCTACGATGCCATTTTGATGGAGCGCCTGCGCCTCCGGCAAGAAGGCAAAATTAAGGTACCCGATCGGATTCGATTCGCAGAAAAGCAGTCGAAGCCGAGTAAGCTATCGCCCTCAGTGAGCAGTCTGACGGATAATATCGGCTCGCAGTGGTTCTCTGACCTGCTCGACCAGCCTGAAGACAGCAGTGAGCTACTGTGGCCGTCGGCTATTTTTGCTGGCTTGATTGCGCTGAGCTGGATTCTTAAGTCGGCATCGGCGGTGGGCGCTTCGTTCGCGTTGGCCCTGGGGATGATGGCTGCTGTTTATTTCCTCAACCAAAAAACGCGTAAGTTTTGGCGCTCTGCGGGGCTGTCCTCGATTGGCCTGGTTGTGGGGCTGTGTCTGGGAATTGTGATTGTTCAGGTGCTGGGCGCTCAGGGGACAAAGCTGCCCGATGAGCAGGTGGCCTCGCTATCGACGTCGGTGACCTTAGCCGTACTGTGGTTTATAACCGGCTTTTTACGATAGCGTGCACTGCAAACACACATTGAATGACACCCACTAAATGATGTAGGGCGTAGCATGCTACGCCCTTTTGTGTTGAGAGGAGAGGCTGCCTCTTTCCATCTGCGATCGCTCAATCGCTTCAAAGAGAGCCTGAAAGTTACCTTCACCAAACCCTTGAGCTACCTTGAGCTGGCCATTTTCTCGGTAGTTGCTGCGTTCGATAATTTCTAAAAAGATAGTAGGTTCGGCTCAGATGGGCCGAGTGAAGGTTTGTAACAGCATTCCTTGCTCACCGCTTGAGTTCCAGTCGAGCAGGAGCTGCTGTTTGCTAATGGCAGAAAGATCGCGTAGCGGACAGTCGGAGCGTTCGTTCAGGTCTTCGTAGTAGGTGAGTGGGACGTCGAGCAGCTGAAGACCCTGGCTACGGAAGTGAGCGATCGCACCCACCGCATCTTGAGCTCGAAGGGCAACATGCTGTACGCCGGCGCCGCGATTGTGATGCAAGAATTCCTGAATTTGCGAGTTGGCTGAGCTTGGCTCATTGATCGGCAGCTGAAGCGTGCCCTCAGGGTGCACCAGCACTTGGCTGCGCAGGCCAGAGTTGGCCGTATTGATTTCAAACGACTGACCAAACTGTAAGCCAAATACCGTTTGGTACCAGCGGACGGCGGCTGATAGCTCACCCTGGGGGACATTGATGACGACATGGTCTATCAGTGAAAGCAGATTCGACGGTAGCGTTTCTGACTGTGCTGTGTCCGACTGTGCTGCGTCCGACGGTGGCGTTAGCTTCTGCAATGGCTTCTGCGATGGGTTCTGGCCTTGAAGCCAATCAGCCGATACTTCGATCAGCGTATGACGCAAGTGTGCCCACCCCTGTAGCTGGCACTGCCGCTGCCCAGAAGGCAACCGGCTTACAGGGGCTAAAAGCGCCGCGCCCTGCTGCTGAGCAGTTGCGAATACAGCATCGAACTGAGTAGTCGCAAAGGCGATATCGGCTAGGCCAGGTGGATGCTGACTCAGGTATTGGGCGACGTGGGGGGCGTGCTGAGGCACAGACAGACGAATTTCAATATTGCCCTGCGTCAGTATCGTCGGCTCAAGACTCGGTGCCTTGGCCTGTGTAATAGCGCCAGGAGAAAGCACGGGAGGAAGCGCCGGATGAAAGCCTAGCTTATGCCTGAACCATGCTTCCCAAAAAGCAGCGTCCTTTACATAAAAGTGTAGATGATGGAAATACATAGGCTATAGGGCCAAAAAAGAGACTAGAGAAAAACTAGAAAAAGAGATTGGAAAGGGCTAGAAAACTGGTTTGATCCTAGTGTGTTGCCAGAGAAAATTACGGAGAGAATGGCGGAAATTGAGAAATATTGCATTTGATTTCATCAGTTGGGATAATAGCGACACGAATTGATTAAGGAATGTTTAGATGAATATCTTGAATCTTCTCTCTAAGCATCTTTGGGTGCATCTCTGGGTTTTCAATAGTTTGGGTGTGGTGATTTTAATGTCTACGGCTGTCGCGGCTGAACAAATGCGGGTGAGCTGGTATGGACCCGGATTCGACGGCAACTACACCGCAAACGGTGAGGTCTTTGACCGCTATGCTCTTACGGCTGCTCATCCTACCTGGCCCTTTGGCACGGTGGTACAGCTCACAAATCCGAATACGGGCGATCGCGTCACCGTACGCATCAATGACCGCTCTGGCGGCGCACTCGATATCTCTGAGCAGGCAGCTCGTGACCTAGGTACGTACAGCACTGGCATTGCGCCTGTCGACGTAGAGATTTTGCAGTGGGGCGAATAAAGATTGCCATAACAAAGCTTGCAGTCTTTGACGGCTAAGCCGAATTTCTTCCAATCTCTTTTAGGTTTTAGCGATCGCAAATCGCTCTCTATCCAAACCACCGTCTGTTTAGAGCACTGTTCCTTCGGGCCCCTGTTTTTTCAAGCCACCGTTTCTTCAAGCCACCGTTTCTTCAAGTCGCTATGGTCCAACGCATCACCATTAGTGCAAATCAAAAGAGAGGAAATCTCTTTTATCTAGAAGCGGAGCAAATTCACTATTTGCGGCGAGTACTGCGACTGAATCCGGGCGATCGCTTTATTGTGCAAGACGGCTTGGGCATGCAGTGGTTGGCGGCGTTGGATGAACAACCCGGCCAAGCGCAGATGATTGAAATACTAGCAACAGTACCGCTAGCGAGCCAGGCAGCACCGCTACGCCTAATAGCAGCGCTGCCCAAAGGCAACAGTTTCGATCAGGTAGTGCGTCAGGCAACAGAGCTTGGCGTGAGCCATATTTATCCGGTGATTAGCGATCGCACCCTGCTAAAACCCAAAGGAAACAAACTAGAGCGATGGCGCAGAATTTCTCAAGAAGCGTCCGAACAAAGCGAACGAATAACCGTTCCCGAAATTTTTCCACCCACTGCACTCGAAGATTGCCTATCTCAAGCAAACTGGGAAGGCCTTCGGTACATATGCGCAACCCGCAGAAATTGCCCGCATTTATTGAGAGAGCTTAAGATTGATTTAAGGTTAGATGATTTACTCGATGTCACTTTGATGGTAGGGCCAGAAGGCGGATGGACAGCCGACGAAATTACGGTTGCCATACAAGAAGGATATAAAGTTGTTGGCTTGGGTTCAGTAATTTTACGGTCAGTAACGGCCTCTGTGACCGCACTATCTCTAGTCGCCGCAGCCAGAGAACTATTGATATAGCTTGATTTCATGGTGGAAGCTCGGATGTCCAAACCGATTTGGCTTGTTTAAGCTGTGAGTATCCAGCAGCACATAGAATCTCTCTTTTGCTCGGATATTTGGAGCTATCTCAGGTCAAATCTAAAATCACAATGGCTAAATCATCGGATCCTGTTTTTTCTGGTTTTCACGCACTTTCTGAGCCTATTCGTATTCAGGTTATCGAGCTTTTGCAGGAAGGAGAGTTCTGTGTAGGCGACATGTGCGAGCGGCTTAGTATCGCTCAATCCAAACTCTCCTTTCATCTCAAAACCCTCAAAGAAGCTGGGTTAGTAACCGCACGTCAGCAAGGTCGCTGGATGTACTACAGTCTCAATGCAGATCGCTTCCATGCACTGGAAGGCTACCTCAGCGGCTACGGCGACTAATACTGACGCTGTTGCTACATTTGTTTGTTGTCCGCATTACTCCTACATCTCTTGCATCTTTTGCAGGTATGTAGGCTTTTTTTTTAGGCTCTCTTCATCAGGCCCAAAATCTGCGAGGTCACCGCTAAGCTTTCTTCAAACAAAACATCTTCCCCCCAGCTTTGCAGCTGCTGCTCTAGCAGCAGATCAGAGCGCTGGTCCGATAGTGAGGTCACTTCCTCGACCAGGCTGCTTTGCGCGCTCCCACCCGATTCCATCCTCATACAGCCTGCGGGCTCAGAACACAAAATAGTGTTGCAGTTGGCATCGTGATTGGTTGACTCCAAACGAACGCCCGTGAGGTCGCCAAGGACTTCTCCCTGGTTGGCCACTGGGATAGCCGCCAGTTCGGCTTCGATTTGTCGGCCGCTATCGTTGGTAAAGCATACTCGCTTCAGGTCGTAATCGCCGCCTTCGTTTTTATAATCTGTAGGCTGCCAATCTAGCCGACTAGCTAGCCAGCCCAAAAACATCAGCGCTTGAGCTGGGTTTCCTTTTTCGTAGTCAATACCAATGCGATCAACCTCGGTAAGCGCCATACGGCGCTCTGGGGGATCAAAAGCTTCTGCGGTGAGCTCTTGCCAGGGGGCGAGCCGGTACCAGTTGAGGTCAGCTGTGTTGGTGTGCTCGTCTAGCAGGTTTTGGATTTTGACAATCTCTGATTCGGCGTCGCCGTAGAAGCTAGAGTCAAGGATTAGGCAGCTGCTAATCATCGCGAGCTTCTGAAATAAAGTTTGCTCTGGGTTTGGTGTGGCCTTCCACCAAACAAACTTAGGCAGGTCGGAGACGACCAGAGAATTGACCAAGTCACCTACACGTTCTAGGGCCTCTTTTGTGCCACGCAGCGTGATGTACTCGCAGCAGACTAGGTTACTGCTCTGGCTTTTTTGTACGGGGCAGTAGGCCGATACCTGGGCGCTGACGCCTTCGTCTTCGCCGAAGGTGGGGCACAGAGTAATGACACGGCAGGGGTTTTGCGCCGCGAGTGCGCCGTCGAAGTTGAAGCCGCGAATGTCTTCGTTTTTGAACTGTTGTTGGCTGGCTGGGCGAGCGCGCACCTCGGCTCGCAACTGCGCAAGCGTCTCAGGATCTACCCGACCTGTCATGCGCATACCGTACCCTTTCTGCGCGTCCAAAATAGCCTCACGGGTCAGCGGCCCATGAGAGCCATCAATCGTGCCTCGATAGAAATCAAGATTGGCCAAAAGCTGCTGAATCTCTTCTGGCTCATAAATCACAATGGTGAATGTAGTTGCCCTAGTGGCAACAGGCGCGGTGCCACCATCGTCTTGAGTGCGCCAAATATTTCGCAGTTCAGCTTCAATCTCGTCTAGCGAGATATCTTTGGGTTTTTGGAGCGCGAGGATAGAAGTAGCCATCTTTACTAAGTAAGGAGATTATAGGGATGGAATAGGATTAAACAACAGAAAATAGAGTCTACCTAAAGAAAAGTCCGTTTACAGACGTCGCCAGCGACGATTCGTACGATTGAGCAACAGCTCAGCTTCAATTGGCCCCCAGGTACCGGCCTCATACATCGGAATGCTATCTGCCGGCGCGGGCGCGTCCCACACTTCTAGCAATGGCGTTAGCACTCGCCAAGACTGCTCTACCTCATCGCCTAGGGTAAAGAGCGTTTGGTCGCCGAGCATGGCATCTACCAGCAGACGGCTGTAGGCATCTGTACTGGGCTTACCGAAGGCCGCATCGTAGCGAAAGTCCATATCTACCGAGCGCGTTCGCAAAGACGAACCTGGTGTCTTTACCTCAAACCGCATCGCAACGCCTTCATTCGGCTGAATGCGCAGTGCCAAAATGTTGTTGTTCATCTGTTTAGCCGCAGATTGAAACATCAGGTGAGGCACCGACTTGAAGTGAATAGAAATCTCAGAGACTTTTTTCGGCAGGCGCTTACCCGTGCGCAAATAGAACGGAACGCCCTGCCAGCGCCAGTTGTCTACTCGTAGGGAGAGCGCTGCAAAGGTGTTGTTTGTCGACTCTTCTGGGGCATCTTCTTCGCTACGATAGTCTTTCACTTCTTTGCCTTTCATCCAGCCTGCCGAATACTGGCCGCGTACGGCGCTTTTTGAAAGGTCTTCGCTGTCGGCCAGCCGAGTTGCTTGCAGTACTTTCACTTTTTCATTGCGAATACTCGCAGCATCGAGAGAGTTGGGCGTTTCCATCGCGGTCAGGCAAAAGAGCTGCATCAGGTGGTTTTGCACCATGTCTCTAATCGCGCCGGCCGTTTCGTAGTAGCCGGCTCGGCCTTCGAGCCCAACCGTTTCGGCTACGGTGATTTGCACATGATCAACAAATTGACGGTTCCACAGCGGCTCAAAAATAGCATTGGCAAATCGGAAGACCAACAGGTTTTGAACCGTTTCTTTGCCAAGATAATGGTCAATGCGATAAATCTGCTCTTCCCCACAGACATTTCTGACCCGATGATTGAGCGCTTGAGCAGACGCTAAGTCCCGGCCAAATGGCTTTTCAATCACTAGCCTGTGCTTACTTGCATCCGCTAGCATGCCCGCTTTACCCAACTGCTCGGCAGCTTCTCCAAAGAACCTAGGGGCCACCGATAGGTAAAAGGTGCGATTGCCCTGGGTATTTCTCTTTTCGTCTAGCTCGACCAAAAACTGCTTGAGGCGCTGATAGTCTTCTGGCTTGTCAATATTGCCAGGGCAGTAGAACAATCCTTGGGCAAACTTATCCCACAGCGCCTGATTACTGCTATCTATACCGCCACCAAACTCTTGCACACCTTCTTCCATGTGCTCACGAAAGTACTCGTGGCTCCATTCACGGCGAGCCACCCCTACGATAGTGAGCTCTGATGGTAGACGGCGCTCTTGCCTCATCTGAAACAGGGCAGGCACCAGCTTGCGTTGGGTTAAGTCTCCAGAAGCACCAAAGATCACCAGAATCTGCGGTGCCGGAATTTTGTCATGTTGGAGGCCGACGCGGAGTGGATTTTCGAGGAGAGAGACCATAGTACCTACTGAAATGAGGGCCAAAAAGAAAGGCTAGAGATGGGGACGGAAAAAAGGTGAAGAAGAAGGCTTAATGGAGGGCCTATGGGGGATGATAGCGCTTTACGACACGCCTGACACGGCGGGCGGTCTTTCGAGCGTGCGCTCTTGAATAAAAGACTCTACGAGTGCCACATCTTCACTGCTGCCGATGATTAACGGCGTGCGGGTATGCAGCGCATCGGGCACAACATCTAAAACAGGTTGCGCGCCTGTGGTGGCCTTGCCCCCTGCCTGCAGCGCGAGGAAAGCCAGCGGTGCAGACTCATAGAGCAGTCGTAGCTTGCCTTCGGGCTTTTTGAGTGTGCCAGGGTAGAGAAAAACACCGCCCTGCATCAGGATACGGTGAAAGTCACCCACAAGTGCGCCACTGTAGCGAGCCGAGTATCCTTCATGGCGATGCATGTAGCGAATGTAGTCGCGGTAGTGTTCTTCCCACTGCCAGAAGTTTCCTTCGTTGACGCTGTAGTTGGAGCCATGAGGGGGAATTTGGATGTTCTCACTGGAGAGAATAAATTCGCCTAGGCTAGGGTCTAGCGTGTAGGAGTGCACACCTCTACCAATGGAAAAAACCAGCACGGTACTCGGCCCATACAGGATGTAGCCTGCAGCAACCTGCTCATGGCCATCGGTCAATAGATCCGAACCCGTTTGCGCCTCATCGTCGCCCTGCTGTCGGCGAATGGCAAAGATAGAGCCGACGTTGAGGTTGATGTCAACGTTGGAGGAGCCGTCGATGGGGTCGTATAGCAGGGTGTAGCGCGTGAGTGGGCAGTTCTCTGGCATGTAGTAGATGTCTTCCATCTCTTCTGAGACGAGGCGACATACTAGGCCGCTCTGCTGAAGCACCGAAAGAAAAACATCGTTGGCGTATACGTCCATTTTCTTAACGGACTCGCCCTGCACGTTTTGATTACCGGTGAAGCCCAGCGCATCTTCTACAAGGCCTGCGCGGGTGAGGCGTTTGGAAACCAGCTTGCCAGCGAAGGCGATGCGGTTCATGAGAGCGCTGAGGTCTTGGGCATCGGGACCGAAGCTTTGCAGCTGCTTGAGAATATGCTGCGAGAGCGTCATGCTGTCGCGGCTGAGTGCGCCGCCCACCATGGGCTGATATTTTTCTGCCATATTTTCCTTCCTTGTGCCTGCTGCTTTTTTTCGCAGCGGCACACGCGTCTACATAGGTTACATACTAAGAAAATCAGCTGAGTTCTGAATGCAACCTTTAGACGAACTAAAGAAAGCTGGCTATTTATATCGTTTTCTTAACAGGCGCTCTCATAAACTGCGTAAATTCTTGGGTATAAGTTCATGCTTACGCTTCTCGAAGGTATTTGGGTTTCCAGCCGGGGATGGATTTTTGCGGCGATCGCGTAAACACCAGACAGTCAGCATCAACGTCTTTAGTAATTACAGACCCTGCACCAATAGTGACATCTTCGGCAATGATAATGGGAGCAACTAGGCAGCTGTTGGCTCCGGTTTTGGTGCGATCGCCTACCACCGTCTTATGCTTATTCTTGCCGTCGTAGTTCACCGTAATCGTCCCTGCACCTACATTTACCTTTTCACCTAGCTCCGCATCACCCAGATAAGACAGATGCGCTGCATTGGTGCCATTGCCAATGGTCGACTTCTTCACTTCAACAAAGTTACCAATCCGACAGTCGTTACCAACAGAGGCCTTTCCTCGGATATGTGCAAAGGGCCCAATGCGGCCATTTTCCGCCACTTCACTATCGCTAATAACAGAATGAACTGCCTTTGTATGGGGGCCAATTTTACTGTTCTCAATCAAGCTTCCAGGGCCAATATGGCATCCTGCGCTAATAATTGTTGTCCCGCGTAGATTGGTCTGCGGCTCAATCACAACGTCTGGCTCAACCGTCACAGTGGCATCAATGGTAATGCTCTCTGGATTGATCAGGGTGACGCCCGAAAGCAACAGTTCGTCTTTAATTCTCTTTTGCATCACCGCTTCGGCTTCGGCAAGCTGTTTACGATTGTTGATTCCAGCAATCTCAGAGGTCGGTGCGTCCATCGCCATCACGGGAGAGAGATCTTTAATAACGTCAGTGAGGTAATACTCCTGCTGATCGTTGTCTGCTTTCAGGTGGGGTAAAATGGTCATCAGCGCATCCCAGTTGAAGCAGTAGATGCCAGCGTTGATGCGAGTGTTGGCGCGCTGAGCTTCGGTGCAGTCTCGGTGTTCGACAATCTCGGTGACGATGAGATTGTCGTCGCAGAAGACTCTCCCATAACCGGTAGGATCGGCCATCTGCGCGGTGAGGATAGTAGCTGCGTTACCGTTCTCATTGTGAGTGTTCAACATCTGCTCAATGGTTTCGGGCTTGAGTAAAGGAACATCGCCGTTAAGGACAAGAAGATTACCTTTGAAGCCTTCTAACACAGGCATGACCTGCTGCACCGCGTGGCCGGTACCGAGCTGCTCAGCTTGCAGCGCAAATTCTAAGTCAGGAATAGTAGCGAGTGTTTCTTTTACCTGGTCAGCAGCGTAGCCGACGATGGCGATTTTGCGCGTTGGGTTTACAAGGGCAGTGCTGGCGATAACATTCTCAACGAGGGTGCGGCCACTGAGGCGGTGCAGCACCTTTGGAAGAGAGGAGCGCATACGGGTGCCTTTACCTGCGGCTAAAATTGCGATTGCCAGTGAACTCGCCATAATTTCCTTACTGTTTTAATTACTGATGGTTGGTTTGGTTTGGTGTTGTCGATTGGTTGCATAGATGGTTGCACAGATTGCTGACCCACCCCGTCGCTGCGCGCCACCCCTCCGGCGGAGGGGATCTATCCCGGTGAGCAACTCTTGAAATAGATCTCACTTAACTGCACAGCCTGGAGCAACTCCCCTCTCGAGAGGGGTGCCCGTAGGGCGGGGTGGGTTCGATAACCTGAGGGCAAAATCAGCTCATTACTCTCAAGACACCATTGCAATGCATTCAATCTCTACAAGCACATCTTTCGGCAGCCTAGCCACCTCCACACAAGCCCTTGCCGGAGCCTGCTCGTCACCAAAGTGCTTGGCATACACTTCATTCATACTGGCAAAGTCGTTCATGTCTTTAAGGAACACAGAGGTTTTGACAACTTGAGAAAGATCTGATCCCGCAGCTTCAATGACAGCGACTAGGTTCTGAATCGACTTTTCCGTTTGCTCGGCAACAGTGTCGCCTACAATTTTGCCTGTGGCGGCATCTAGCGGAATTTGCCCAGCGACAAACAACAGGGAGCCACTAGCGACAATGCCTTGGTTATAGGGTCCGACAGGTGCGGGGGCTTTGTCAGTCTTGATAATTTTGCGCACTTTTTTACTCTGGTTCCTTAAGATTTGTATTTGATCTTTTGATATTTTCTCTAAAGCTTGAGGGCCACTCACGCAGATTATATTAAGGGCTAGCGCGACTCTACGCAGCCCCTCAAAACTTAGGAAAGTCTGGGACGGTGACCATAGTGACGATACTGCCAGTAGTCTTGCAAAATTTGGCTATGGTCAAAACATAGCGCCTGTGGAACTTCCCACGGCTTCACAATTGCTAGGCTTTTGGCATCGTCTTGAGCGGTGGGCTCGCCTGTGGCCGTCGCGATAAAAACAATACTTAAGGTGTGTTTCCTTTCATCACGTTTGGGATCTGAATACACCTTGAACTGCTCTATGAGGGTGACGTTGAGATTTGTCTCTTCTTTGGCTTCGCGCACAGCAGCGGTCTCGACCGATTCGCCATAGTCGACAAAGCCACCGGGAAGCGCCCAGCCGTGAGGAATGTTTAAGCGTTCTATTAGCACGATGGGCCGATGAGGACGATCGATCATTTCAATGATGAGATCGACAGTGGGCGCGGGGTTTCGATAGGTCATGGCTTAAATCTTGTCATTCTCTCATTCTTTTTGTGATCTTTTGTTGACTTTTCTTCTTTGACTTCTTAATGGGTTATTCCAAAATACGGATTTTGACTTCAGCTACCCGTGATAGAGTCTGACAAATTGACCCAGTATCGTATCCATGTCTTTCTCCAGAACCAGCGGCATTTTGCTTCATCCCACATCGCTTCCAGGCCGTTTTGGTATTGGAGATATTGGCTATCAGTCCTACCGTTTCGTTGATTTTTTGGTGGAGACTCGCCAGCAGCTATGGCAGATCTTGCCCCTGGGGCCCACGGGACATGGCAACTCACCCTACATGTCTTACTCGGCAATGGCGGGTAATCCTCTGCTCATTAGCCTAGAGAACTTGCAGTCGCAGGGGCTGCTTGAAGAAGAGGAAATGGCTCTGATTGAGAGTTTTCCCATTGATCGAGTAGATTACGATGCGGTAGCTGCGTTCAAGCTGCCTCGGCTCCGGAAAGCCGCCGAGCGATTTAAGGACACAGCCAGTGATGAAACTCGCGCTGAATTTAACCAGTTTCGTAAGGACCGAGTGAGCTGGCTAGAAGACTATGGCCTATTTATGGCGCTGCGCGATGCCAACGACTATCGGCCTTGGACAGAGTGGGAATACGGATTGGCCCATCGCGATCCGGATGCGCTCAATATTGCGCGGGTCGATCTAGCGGCGGATATTTTTTATCACGAGTACATGCAGTTTGAGTTCTTTCGGCAGTGGAACGACCTGAAGAACTATGCGAACGAAAAGGGCATCCAAATCGTAGGTGATAT
Source organism: Phormidesmis sp. (assembly GCA_050042985.1). Classification (GTDB taxonomy): domain Bacteria; phylum Cyanobacteriota; class Cyanobacteriia; order Phormidesmidales; family Phormidesmidaceae; genus Phormidesmis. The sequence continues at coordinate 16,862 of JBHJIY010000068.1, forward strand.
GCCGATTTATGTGGCGCACAACAGCTCGGACGTGTGGGCCTTTCCTGAGAAGTTTATGCTGAACTCGGAGACGATGAACCCTTCGCAGATGGCGGGTGTTCCGCCTGACTTCTTTAGTGCGGAAGGGCAGCTGTGGGGCAACCCTACCTACAACTGGGAAGTGGTTCAGGCAGAGGGCTATAGCTGGTGGCTGCTGCGCATTCAGTCACTACTAGAGTTTGTGGACCTCATGCGAATCGACCACTTCCGTGGATTTGAGGCTTTCTGGGCAGTGCCAGAAGGCTCTACATCGGCATTGACTGGAGAATGGGTAGATGCGCCGGGCTACGACTTTTTTGACACGGTAGAAGAGAAGCTAGGCAAGCTACCATTTTTGGCGGAAGACCTAGGGCTAATTGATGACAAGGTGCACGCGCTGCGTGAGCACTACGACTTCCCCGGCATGAAAATTCTACAGTTTGCGTTTGGCTCAGACGATAAAAACCTGTATTTGCCGCACAACATAGACCGCAACTTTATGGTGTATACCGGCACGCACGACAACGATACGACCGTGGGCTGGTTTACCCAGGCTTCTGAGTACGAGAAGCTGCGACTGGTGAACTATGTGGGCGCGTTTGAAGCGAGTTCTGTGCACTGGGCGATGATTCGCTTAGCGCTGAGTTCGGTAGCAAACCAGGCGGTGATTCAGCTCCAGGACGTGATGGGCCTGGGCACGCAGTCGCGCATGAATACGCCAGGAACAGCCGAGGGCAACTGGGAGTGGCGCTATGTAGATGCCATGCTGACGCCGACGATTGCGGGACATCTGCGGAACCTGACGGAGTTGTATGGTAGAGCACCGTCGGATGATGGATAACCCACTCTGACATCAGGGAATAACAAAGCGTTGCTTTCTTTTTCTCAACCGAACCCCATAAACCGAACCTTCCGGTAGCGATCGCTTTGCTAGGGTATAGCTGTATGGTGCTTCGCGCTGGTTTTATTGGGGAGATAAAGTAGGCATGGCCGCAACTGACTTCAAAGATTACTACGCCATTTTGGGTGTGAGTAAAACGGCGGATGCTGATGAAATCAAAAAGGCTTTTCGCAAGCTAGCGCGGAAGTATCACCCAGACGTAAATCCCGATAATAAAGCGGCTGAAGCTAAGTTCAAGGAAGTGAGCGAAGCCTACGAGGTGCTTTCTGATAAGGACAAGCGCACCAAGTACGATCAGTTTGGCCAGTACTGGCAGCAGGCGGGCCGGGCCGGGGGCGGCATGCCCACGGGTGCACCTGGCGGAGCCGGTGGGTTTGACTTTGGGGCGTATGGCAGTTTTGATGACTTTATCAATGAGCTACTAGGCCGTATGGGCGGCGGCTTTGGCGGTCCTGGTGGCCCCAGTGCGGGTCGAACTTCGCAGTCTTACAGCTATCAACAGCGTCCTGGCAGCACAGGCTTCAACACAGGCGGCTTCGGGAATAGCGGCTTTGGCTTTGATCCACGTACCGCAGGCGGCGCAGCGGGCAGAGCCGGGGGCAAAAAGTCTTCTGGGCGAGGACCGCTCGATCAAGAAGCTGAGCTAAAGCTATCGATGTCTGAAGCATTTCGCGGCGTGCAAAAGCGATTTAGCATTGGCGGCGAGTCAGTAACGGTAAGCATTCCAGCCGGAGTGAAGGCTGGTAGCAAGATTCGGCTAAAAGGCAAAGGGGCCCGCAATCCGCAAAACGGACAGCGGGGCGAGGTGTACCTAACGGTGTCGTTGATGCCGCATGGGTTCTTTGAGTATGATGGCGATAACTTAGTGTGTGAAGTACCGATTGCGCCAGATGAGGCGGTGCTGGGTGCAAAGATACCGGTGCCTACGCCCGAGGGCAGTGTGATGGTGAGTGTGCCAGCCGGGGGGAAGTCTGGACAGTCCTTACGGCTGCGCGGGAAGGGATGGCCGAGTAAGAAAAGCTCTAGCCGCAGCGATTTGCTAGTGAAGGTGGTAATTACGCCGCCGAAGGATTTAGGCGATGAAGAAAAGGCGCTGTATGAGAAGATTCGCGATAGTCGAACGGGCGATCCAAGAAGTTCGATTAGTAGTAATAAGCTGTAATCGCAGCTACCACTAACCTATAGTTGACCGACGAATCGAATAGCCTGAGCCTGATTGCCATTCATAGTAACGACTTCGTGAGGTTCCATCAAAAGGGGTGTGAAGTCGCTCGTGAGCTGCATGAAATAGTCAAGCTCATGATGGCGAACAACACCGCCACCTTCTAGGTCAAAAACGCCGTACTGACCGTAGCGTTTTTGGCCTTTTTGGTATCTGGATAAATATCGGGTGGTCCATTGCAGCGGCATATCGCTTATAAAGAGAACGCCGCTAGGCTTGAGGACGCGTTTGATTTCGCTGATGAGCTGCCGTTGATCTATATCGGAAGGGACGGAGGTGAAGAGGGTGATTGCGATCGCAACATTAAACACATCGTCGTCATAGGGCAGCTCGCCATCACAACACTCTCGAAACTCGCAGTTAGGTGCATTCTTTCGTGCTTCTGTGAGCATTGCCGAGGAAGTATCGGTCCCGGAAACTTGAAAGTCCATGGCTGACAGAACGCTAGCGAGTCGCCCATAGCCGCAGCCAACATCGAGTACGTTTGCTTTCGCAGGAAAGTACGCTTCGAGCAGGTGTTGGGGAATAGGGTGCGCGAAGTCTTTTGAAGTCGCGCTAGCATCCCAGTATTTCGTCAGCTGCGATGAGCTAGGAATTGTTTCAGCCATGGTCTTTTCAGAATTTCGATGCCTTCTTTATATCTGTTCCCACATGACTTTGAGGCCATCGGGGAGGAAGCCAGCGATTTCTTGCACCCGCTCGGGTGGCAGCTCTTCACGCACCGTAGAAAAGACCGCAATTACGGCGGCTTCGGGCGTGACATTTTTGGGAACGCCGCCTTCTTGGCGGATGCGACGCAGGAAGGTTTCGGTATCTACATTCAAAGGGGGGCGCAGCTTCGCGAGGGCGGCAACAATAGGATTGTCGTCTTTCCAGAGTTTGGCAATTTGCTCATCGTCTAGGTCAGCGGCAGTCCGCTCAGAGACTTCTGTACTGATGAGGTCTCTAAGCGCTCTAAAGACAACGATGGAGATGTCGCGAGCGTCGTAGATGTCGGGAATATTGGATTTTTGCATGACTTTTTCTAAAAAAGCCTTTTCATCGGGGCTCATTTTTTTAGCCATTGTTTCCGTCTCACTTTGTTATCGGTTCGTGAGTATCATACTGCGATTTTTCGCGGTGGAAGGTTAATGTTTGCAATGGCTGCGGCTACGCTCAGCCGCTACAGCGAAAGGGAACGACTTCATATGAAGTGTTTCCTTTCGCTTATTCGCCGCCACTTTGCTCTGTGAGCATGTCAATTTCGCCCGAAAATGCGATCGCGACGACAACTCCCTCTTAATGATTCACTGACGTTTGTGCCCACTATGTCGTTGGTTGGCAGCGCGGCACTCACAGCAATTTCAATGTCGTAATTACCTGTGGGGCTTTTTACCCGTGCATTCACTTACTCTGCAATGTTGATTGCCTAAAGCTGGTATCGAGGTGTCCGCTTTCACCCCTTTGCTTTTGCTGAAGTTGGCGATCGCACTTGTCAATCACGGAAAATACTTCAAATTAGAAGAAACAACAAAGCGATGAACTCTCGCTAACCAACTCTCGCTAACCATAGATAAAAAGCCTAAAGCCAAGTAAATAGGCAGCCTCACCCAGACACTAACGAACAATAAGACTAAAAGTATCTACTGCGCTATCTACCCATTCCTTTGAAAGGACTTCGCCCGTACTTTTCCACCATCTTGTTTTAAGGTCAACTGTTCTAACCTGTTCTGCAATCACCGAACCGTATACCTTCGCCGACTCAGACAGAGCCATCATCATTTTCACATCCGGCCTGAGCGTACCGGTAATAGGCATCACCACCACAATCCCTCGACGCTTTGCATTGTACTGGGTGTTGCTAATCACCAAGCAAGGCCGAGCATTGCCCGACGGCTCTCGACCTTCCGTCGGATTCAAGTTTATTCTTATCACTTCTCCTCGCTCAATTTTCATAGTTGCTCTTGGCCCACTGGCTCACTGCCTACAAAATCAGCAACATCATCCGGATACTGAAAATCTTCAGGAATGCTACCAAGCAACTCGTCTAGCGTAGAAGGCGATCGCTTCTTTTTAATATTTAATCCATCCGTAGTTATCGTCAGCTCAACAGTCGAATTCTCCTCAAAGCCAAGCTGCTCGGCAACTTTATAAGGAATGCGAAGACCAATACTATTTCCCCACTTCTTAACTTGAATGTCCATACAGGCTACTCAATCAACACAGACTACTCAATCAACATTTGCTTAATTATACAATGTATAACGAAGTGCTTATTAAGTGATAGCTGTAGTGTGCAGCTATCGTCCATTAGCTCACAAACACAACAAACCGATTTTGAATTCCAAGAAAAAAGGAGACAACTCTTCAGTCATCCCCTCACTACTCTGTGCAAGATTTAAGAAAAACAAAGCTGAGCCTAAGCCGTCGCCATCTCCGGCGAAGCATTCACCATCTCTGTGACCTGGTTCGCCGCCTGCGGTTCCGCATTCGCCGCCACATCCACCTTAGAAAGCTCTGTATTGTAAGCCTCCATCAGCTTGCGAGTCTTCACAACTTCCGACTCATAGGCCATCACCGAAAAGCCACTACCCAAGTCCAGCCGACTGTTAATAGATTTAATCTTCGGCAACCGTTGGTCTGCTCGCTCCAACGTCTGCGAACCTTTTTTAGCTCTGCCCATGCTGGTATAGCCCCTTTGGAAAATTACGTAAGTGTACACATAGCAAAATCACAGCAAACCAACCGCTGCATAGCTTACGTCAATCTGTTATATAAAAAGTGCCCGTAGAAGTGAACAAAAAGCACATTTATTTTTCCGCACAATTACAGATTTTTCTGTAAGGCTTATACAGTTTTCTCCCAAAAACTCCGTAAAGCTGCCACTCACTTGTCTGTTGAAATGTCTGTTGAAACAACACAGAGCACAAGACCTCGTTGCTACAACACAAAACCTCATCGCTAAGATACCAAGCCATATTGCTAGAACACGGAATCTTGTCAATACAACACAAGGTCATGTCGATAGAACACAGAACCTCGTTGCGATAAAACAGCACCTTGTTATTGGACGCATTGATTCAGAAGTTCCATTTCTGAAAGGTCAACCTTCGTCACAACCATCAGAAAGCCGACCTTCACAACAGGTCCTATTTACTCAATCATCGAAGCAAGCAATCACCGGGCTATGGTCGCTAAGTACATTCCAGTCTTCGCCTGCTAGAACCTCTGCTGAATCTAAATGCCGATACCACGAAGCCGGAGCAAAAATACCATCGCAGTGAAAAGGCAATCTTTTGTCGTTACTCCAGCGCAGAGTCTGCGGCAGGTTTTGATTTGGGTTTGCCATTTGCCAGCAGTTCATCAGCCCTAGCTCTTTGCGAAAGCGAGCCATTAGCTTTGGCTGACTCTGTTGTAACTCTTCCGACACATGGCGAAAGCCCAACGGCAGATTAAAATCACCCCCAATGACAACATCCGCTCCGTCCGGCACCTGCGCCTTGATTGCATCCAAAATCAGGTTCACCTGCTTCACATAGCTAGCTTTCACACTTGGCGCATGAACACTATAAATGTAGAGACTTCGGCCCTCATTGGCGAGACCGCCAACATCTTTCACTTCCACACCTACTACCCATCCAGAAAAGGCAGCTGAAAGTGGCGCTAAAGGAACAACTTCTCCCTGCCGCACATACACCGCACTTCCCCATCGGCGATCGCTCACAGCCATCCAGTGAATCTGTTGCTTATTCGCTTGATAAATCTCTTCGGGTAAATATTCGTCCGCTGGCAAGGTCTCCTGAAGCAACAGCACATCTGGATTAGCTTGCGCTATCAGCTTTTGCCAGTGCACCCGGTTGCCAGCCTTGCCACCAAAGCGAAGATTGTAAGTAGCGATTTTCACAGGTCTTTCAAAAACAAATGGAATGCGAAAGATGGTTTCTGTATCCTACCTAACTCGACCCTTTCTCTATCAGAAAGAGGATACTAGGAATAAGCGGCACGGCATTGCATATACTGTGTCTATGATTTTAGCGCCTACAAAAGGATATTCTCTAGCTTTGTACAACGACATATGACAAATGACACTATTACCATCACCCTCAAGCTATTTTCGGTGTATCAAGAGACGCTAGGACTTCCAGAAAAGCAGCTTGAACTTCCGACAGGTAGCACCGCAGGTGACGTCCTCAGTCGCGTGATTGAAGATCATCCTACGCTAGCCCAATGGCGAGACCTCACCCGATTTGGGCTCAATCTTCAGTTTGTTGAAAGTACTGCGCTGCTACATAGTGGGGATGAGCTTGTTCTGATTCCGCCAGTCAGCGGCGGCTAGCGATTTCAATCTCTCACGTGGCCTACTCGCAACGATTGCCTTCTACTGTGACTATTACCTGGATTGCGTAAGCCTTCGCATCTTCGCCAGTCGGTACTAGTGGATCCGCACCATTGTTGCGAGTCTCGTTTATCCAGTCCGGGAGGTAACCGTCACTGATACTGAGTCTGGCGAAGGACTCTGGCGGAAGCTCGTCGAAACCGACTATATCCTCAATCCAGTCATCGATTTTTTGGTAGCCCGACTTCCTAAATAAGGCCGTTTCTACAACACCGCCACTGTTGTTAATAGCCGCGCCCATTTGCACCTCGCCCGGCAGCGGATCAAAGCATTCTTTGTCAGCGGTGTAGGTTAGCGCTAGCGGAACATTTGTTTGGACGGCTACACCAGGATAATTAGCAGAAAATGAAATGGCGGCGAGCTGGAAATCTGCATCGGAAGTACCTTGCTCGTTGTATGCATTTCGAGAGGACGGCTCCTCATCTGACGAGTCGTCGTCCTGGATATCATCATCTTGGCTATCTGCATCTGACTCTTCAAATGAAGAATCATCATCTTCTGGAGGTATTTCTTCTGGTGGTACCTCTGGAGGTATTTCTTCTTCTAGTAGCGCGTCTTCTTGAAAAGGAAACGCTTCTTGCACCGGCTCTACCACGGGCGGTGGAACCACTGCTGGTGGCAGTGGCGGCGGCGCTGGCTCTGGTGCTGGCGGCTTCAGCGTAGGCGGTAGAGTAGAAACCTGAATCGATTCGGGTTCTACAAACTCTGGCCGCTCTATTTCCTCGGTTTCTGGTACAGGTAATAGCAAACCCAGCCCGTGTAGCCCTAGAGACGCCAACAGCAGCGGACTCAGCCAACGCAATAATTTCGGCCACTTGGGTTTTGCTGAAGTCATTCCCTGCACATAAAACCGATCACATCCTAACTTTGCACAGTCTGAAGGCCACCGTAGATGAGGTAAGGACGCTTATCCAATCTGCCCATCAGGATTGTCTATTGGTAGTAGACATAACATCGAATCCAACCCGCCATCATCTTGAGATAACGTATACGTAAAAGTAACCGCATATACCAAAAAACGCTCAAAAAAACGTTGTTCTCCCAACACCCCTAGACCCATGAAAGGGAAAGCTCTCCTGCTCGCCATCATTGCCCTCACGGCCCTTAGCGTCATCGCCATGCAGTCTGCCAACCTTCCCGTTCGCGAAAACGCTGCGCCCACTGCCGTAGTCGAATCTCCCCAAGATGCTCCTCAGCTGCTCACCGATCCCTTTCTACAGCTCCCTACAGACAATTCCGTAAACGTCGTATGGTTTACCGAATTTCGCGGGACCCATCACACTGTTGAATACGGCGACAGCTTTCAGTCGGCAACGCCAGCGACCACCACCCAGCTCAGCCGCACCCGCGAAGACAGCGACTCCCAAGTACAGGACCGCGCCTATCCAGAAGTCACAGATCGCAACATCTGGCGACACGAAGCCACCGTTGCCGACCTAGCCTCAAACCAGCGCATTCCTTACCGCGTCACCAGCCAACATGCCAACGGCCAACTCGCTACCAGCGACGCTTTCACTCTCAGCGCTGTCCCTACCCCCGGTCAGCCGCTGCAAATTCTACTGACCTCAGATCATCAGCTCAAGCCCCTAGCACCCGCCAATCTGCAAAAGGTCGAAGAAATCATCAAAGAAACCGACCGTCAAATAGACGCTGTTTTCTTCGCAGGCGACTTGATCAACATTCCCGATCGCGCCTCTGAATGGTTCGACAATGCCGAAGGCCTGGCACTCTTCCCCGGCCTTCAGGGCCACGCCACCTACGACCTAGAAAAAGAAGGCACCACCACCCGCTACACCGGTGGCCAGCTCATTCAGCACGCTCCCCTTTTCCCGATCATCGGCAATCATGAAGTGATGGGGCGCTATTCCGAGAGTGAAGCACTCAAGGCCCAGTACGCCAACGCGCTTCCCCGCGACAGAGTAGATGAGTTCTACCCGGCACCTGGCGGCGACGAGCCCACTCCAGACTGGATAGAAAATCACTCCTACAACACGCGTACCTACGAGGAAATTTTCTCCTTACCCACCGCCACTCGCCCAGACGGCAGCCAAACCAGTACCTACTACGCCACTACCTTTGGCGACGTACGGCTCGTCAGTCTATACGTAACGCAAATTTGGCGATCGCCCGCCCTGGGCCCAGACGTAAAAGGCCGCTATCGCGAAAAAGCAGACGACATCAATGAGCGTAAAGCTTGGGGCTACGGCCAGCACATTTTTGAAGACATTCGCCAAGGCAGCCCTCAATACACCTGGCTCCAGCAAGAGCTGGCCAGCGACGCCTTCCAAAATGCCAAATACAAAATCGTCATGCTGCACCACCCGCCCCACACCCATGGCGGCAACATCACCCCACCTTTTACCGACCCCGTCGCCACCGAAAACTACACAGACAGCGGCATTCTCCAGTCTGTGCAGTACGAGTACCCACCCGAAGACGACTACATCATCCGCGACCTCGTTCCTCTATTGGAGCGCGCTGACGTTCAGCTCGTGTTTTACGGCCACTCCCACCTGTGGAATCGCTTCACCAGCCACAGCGGCATGCACTTTCTCGCAACCTCCAACGTTGGCAACAGCTACGGCGCGCACACCGCAGACACCCCGCGCGCTCTCCCCACCGACGAAAAAGTCGCCGAGGCAGGCGACCACCCGCCCTTTCGCAAGGCCTACAGCGCTACTGGCGACCCCAATGGGCTAGAGCCAGTCATGCCAACTATCGCCCCCCTCACCGACGAATCAGGCAATCCGCAGCCTTACATCGCCAGCAACGATATCACTAGCTTTACCCTCTTCGACACGGGCACGGGCATGCTCAGCAGCTACTACTTCGATACGCGTCAGCCTGCCTCTGCGGTGGTGAAGTTTGATGAGTTTACGATCGGGGTGGCAGAGTAACGGCGACTTTGGACTTGGCAGCGGTCGCTTGTCGCTGTGCAAAATGGTAGTAGTGCGTATCCAGCAGGCTTCCACCGCGCCAAGGGCGCTTGCGATACAGCCGTAAAAGCATAATTGCAGCCTGTTCTACAGGAGAGCACAGCCGCCAGTAGTCACGAATCATCGCTTTGTAGCCAGGCTCTACGTAGTTTTCTAAGCGGCAGGCTAGGGGATCGCCCGACAGCTCAACGGGTTGCTTGTAGAAAGGCAGATCTGTGCGATCTTCTGGAGGAAGGGCTTTGCCATCACGCTTACGAGACTGCCGCATCACCTTTTTATAGGCACTCAGTCCCCGCGAAAACAGTCGATTCGCGTAGGGAGGCAGCACAGGAAACTGCGTGCGCAGCATGTAAGCCACCACGATCTGCCGCTCAGGAATAGACGGACGCTCGGGGCGCAGGGTCGATATATTACTGTCGTGAATGCCTTGAACAGTCAACACATCGGCCAAAAAGTACCCCGGTGATAGCCCTACCGCAGCCACCCGCAAATAGCGGTCGGCAGACGTATTTGCAAACGTCTCGGGCATGGGCAAAAGCTGCGCCAGCAGCGATCGCCGAAAGCATTGCCCAGACGTCGCCGTTGGATAAAAAGGCAGCTGGCCAAACCGCAGATGCTCTCTAAAGTCGCAGTGCTGAGAGCGATTGCGATCGGCCCCTGGAAACGCTCGGGTTTTCCCAATCGTTTTCCCCGTGCGCAAATCTTCTAGCATCATCGGGTGGAAGCACCAGCCAATGTCTGGATAGCACTCAAAGCAGTCGGCAATTTTGCTCAGCTTATCTCGCGCAAAGCGATCGTCCGCATCCAATAGGCAAATAATGTTCCCTCGGCAGCGCTCAAAGCCCGCATTAAAAGCCGAATCTTGCCCGCCGTTTTGCTTTTTTACAGAGACGATGCGATCGCCATAACGCGCCATCACCGCCGCAGAAGAATCTGTTGAACCATCGTCCACCACCACCACTTCAACCCTTTCAGGCGAAGAAAATCCATCGCGCTGCGTCAGCACACTATCGATAGCGTCGCCCAAAAAACGACCATAGTTGTAGTTATTAATCAGAACGCTGATACGGGGGGAAGAAGTCATGCCAAACGAGAGGGCTCATGAAGTTCGATCTGAGACGATGTGACCAACGATGGCGTCACAAAGTAAATGCTGGCCCGCACAAAGTAGGCCAACCACAGAAAAATTGCCAGCAGCTTGGCCCCATCTTCTATCAGAAAGACCGTATCTTCGGAAAAGCGCTCCGGTGGCAAAAACTGATCGCATCCAACAGAGACTGAAAACAACAGCAAAATTAGACCAAACAGCAGCGGCTGATTTTTGAGCAGCAGCTTACGAAAACAAACCATCGCCCCCAACAAAGCGAGTCCGCACAGCATGACAACAACCGGCTCAGGGATGCTCACTAGCGGCAGCCGGTTCGGTAAAATAGCCTCGTGAAGCAAAAACGTATCGTCCAAACATAGCCAAGTACTCAACCCGGCAAAAACAGTAAAGAACGCACGCAAATCTGGCCGCTCAGGCTGCATCACTTTGAGCAACGCACCGCTCAAAAAACACACCGCCGCGCTCGCACTCCACAGCAAAAGGCCAAGATTAGAAATCGCCCCAAAGTAAGGGGGATGTAGCGCAATCGTAGCGGGGTCGCGGGTAAAGTCGCCCACCGCAAAAAACGGCTGCAATGCGATCGCCAGCATCAGCGCCAAGCAGCAAACGCTTCCCAAAATCACAGAAAGACGCCAGCTATTTAGAAAAGACGACAGCGACTGCGAGAAATCTTTCATAAACATGAGGTGGGCTGTAGCAGCACAGCATGGAAACGATTAACAGGAAAATAGTCTCGTATTAAGGCTAATACTAACCATCTCATGTTGATGCATGCAGCAGGTAATGTTTTTCCTTTCACACAGAATTTACACACAGGCCTTCTAGCCTGTTCACAACTTCAAACAAAATCACGAAAGCCGCTTCAGTTCAAGTGTTTACACTCAAAGAAAGTCCTTAGCCTGTACCCTGTCAGCCGTCTTTTGTGCGGGTAGGCATTCTGTTGAAAGTTAACAACAAAAACATACTTTGCACGTGAAAACATCCTGATGTACGCATCTTTTAACGAAGGCAAACATCGATAAATTCCGCTCAGCTTCAATCGGACTTCAAAGAGAACCTCACCTGTGTTTATCCCTGTTCTCCCGCGCGGTCCCATGCTCGCTCGTGCTGGCCTTTTAAAAACAGTCGGAAATAAGCAGCCTGCACAGCTTCCTTTACAGGAAAAATCAAGTACGTTAGCGGATTCACTGTCACGATAATGTTGCGGATATCTCGCCGCGCCAGGAATAGTATGCAGCGGGCGATCGCCTCCGCCCCCATCACCCCATAGGGATTCAGCTCACTTTTAAACGGTCCTAGCACCAGCTTGCGCACAATACACGGTGCGTTTGTTCGCCGCACATTCACCAAGTCACCCATCAGCCGCTTCGACACCTCATACAGCGGACTAAACGCTGGGTTCACCTCCGCTTCGGACGTATTCACCCATACCTCTTTCGTCGCTCGCCCCGTGCGGTTATCCACCGTCTCCAAAAAAGTCTCCATTAGCCGCCACCCAGAGAGTGCATTCACCTCCAGCGACTGCTCAATCGCCTGAGGTGAACAGGCCGCCATCACGTTTACGCCGTGATTAATGATCAAAATATCCACCTTGTGCAGCGCGTTTTGTAGTGCCAGCTCCTGCCCTGCTTGCCAGGTCAGCGTCTTCACCGCACCCGGAACCTGCGCGCCTGACGTCGTCAGCGCTACGGGCTTTGCCCCTGCATTTGCCAATACCTTAATCAAAGCTCGCCCCATCGTGCCCGACGCGCCCGTGACCGCCACTGTCTTCCCCTTCAACGAAAGCGCCGTGCCTAGCAGCTTGTCACTGATGGGAAACAGCCCAGCATAGTAAGCATTGGTGTCGTCAAAATGATGCCGCCAGTGATAGGTACGATTCACCAGCCAGTAGCTAGGAATGCCCGAGAGTGGAACGCCCGGCTCATGGGTGATATCTGAACCGGAGAGCAAACCGCGCGATCGCAGCAAAGCCGCCCCCAAAAAAGCCGCCGAATACGCCACCCCAAACCATAGACTCAGCACACCCGTAAGCGCCGCCATCGTCCCCAGTACAACCATCATAAAAATGGCTTCTGGAGCGTCATTACGCAGCTGCGCCTGCCGATAGACTTCTGTACTAATCGGCGAGAAGTCTTTCTTGTAGGCGCGGTGATGCCAATTGTGCAGCCGCTGCAAAGGGCCCCACTGGTGGCTCAAAAAATGATAAAAGTCGCGCGTCATCTCCGCCAGGAAGACAGCCACCAGCGCCCAAACCACTAACAGCAAAAGCTGCGGTGCATACGTCACCCATTTTTCATCCAGCTCAAAACCACCCATCGCGTCGGCCAACTGCTTAACGTTACTTAAGGATTAATGGTAAACCGCTGTCGCTGGAAAAGCTTTGAATTCATCAAGTTCACAGCCACTGTCACACCCGTAACCGCAATATTAGTCACAACATTAAATGCCCGAGTGTGAAAAATGCGGGTATCCTTGCTATCAAACATTATTGCTGAAACTCAGCAGTCCTCGTAACCCTTTCTACCGGGGCCAAACCATCATGACAGCGGCGCTGCACGAACAAGAAAAAAACAACTGGGCTAAGGCGATTGACTATAACAATATCGCTGCAATTCCTGAAGTGTGGCCCGTTGTTGCCGCCCAGCACGGCGATCACCTCGCCCTCTACGACCCCCACACCAATCCAGAAACCAAATACACCTACCGCCAGCTGGCTGATGCTATCAACCAGTTTGCCGCTGGCTTGCAGGCCCTCGGCGTGCAGCCCGAAGAAAAAATCGCCCTCTTTAGCGAAAACCGTCCTCGCTGGATGGTCGCCGATCAAGGCATTATGACCGCTGGGGCCATCGACGCCGTTCGCGGCGCAAATTCCGATAAGGCCGAGCTGCTGTTTATTTTAAACAATAGCGACAGCATTGGCCTCGTGGTGCAAGACATCACCGTGCTCAACAAGCTAGCAGGCGATATCAGCGGTCAGGGGCTGCGATTCATCATCCTGCTCACCGACGAAGCTGCCGAACTCGACACAGACCTAGGCGGCGCAAAGCTGATGAATTTTTCTGAGCTGATGGCGCTGGGTGCGGAGAATACGTTGACCCCGGTGAAATTGCAGCGCGATCGCACCGCCACCCTCATGTACACCTCCGGCACCTCTGGCATGCCCAAAGGCGTCATGCTCAGCCAGGCCAACCTGCTCTCCCAAATCTATGGTGCGAGCAGCGTCGTCAACGTCGGTCCCACCAAAAAAGTGCTCAGCATTTTGCCCATTTGGCACTGCTACGAGCGCTCCTTTGAGTACTTCACCCTCTCCCAGGGCTGCACGCAAATCTACACCGATATTCGCAACGTCAAAAAAGACTTTAAAAACCACAGCCCACAGTACATGGTTGCGGTTCCTCGTCTGTGGGAGTCCATTTACGAAGGGGTGCAAAAAAACTTCCGCGACCAGCCCGAAAGCAAGCAGAAGCTGGTGAAGTTCTTCCTGGATAAAAGCCTGGAATACATTCAAGCCAAACGCACCCTAGCCGGGCTCGATCTCGATAATATGAGCGCAACCGGCGGGCAAAAGCTCATGGCGCGGCTACGCTCACTCTACCTATGGCCCATTCATCAGGTGGGCGATCGCATTGTCTATAGCAAAGTGCGCGAAGCCATGGGCGGCCAAGTCGACTACCTCGTCAGCGGTGGCGGCTCCATCGCCGACTACCTCGAAGACTTCTACGAAATCGTTGGCATCGAAATCCTCGGCGGCTACGGCCTCACCGAAACCGCCCCTATTACCCACGTTCGCCGCCCCTGGCACAACCTACGCGGCGCAGATGGCCAAGCCGTCCCCGGCACCGAAACTTTGATTGTCGATCTGGCGACTCGCCAGCCTGTACCCATCGGCACTCCCGGCCTTGTCCTCGTACGCGGCCCCCAGGTCATGCAGGGCTACTACAAAAACCCCGAAGCCACCACCAAAGCCATCGACCCCGAAGGCTGGTTCGATACAGGCGACCTTGGCCAGCTCACCGACATGGGCGACCTGATCATCACCGGCCGAGCTAAAGACACCATCGTCCTCACCAACGGCGAAAACATTGAGCCCACCCCAGTAGAAAACGCCTGCCTGCGCAGTCCATATGTGGACCAAATCATGCTCGTCGGCCAAGACCAAAAGAGCATTGGCGCACTCATCGTGCCAAACACAGAAGCCCTCGAACAGTGGGCCGCTAGCAAAGGCATCGACATCAGCGACCTCAACAGCAAACCCGTCCAAGACCTATTCAAAAAGGAACTCAAGCGCGAAGTCGCCAACCGCCCCGGCTACCGCCCCGATGAACGCGTCAGCACCTTCGTCCTACTAGATGAGCCCTTTACCATTGAGAACGGCTTGCTGACTCAAACGATGAAGGTAAAGCGGCCTAAGGTAAGCGATCGGTATGGTGATGCGATCGCCGCCCTGTTTGCGTAATAACGCCCAATACGATAACTAATGTTGATAGGTGGGCATGTTTGCTATGCGGGTATCACTCGCATTAACGTTCTATCGTCACTTTTTTGATTAAATAGATTCTGATTAGAAAAATTTCGATTGAATTACTGACCAGTCCCCTCCAACATTATTTATTTAGACCGTCATGGATGTTTCTCAGTCTCAACTACTGCTCAAGCGTGTCGTCAATATCAAAGCAGTGGTCACCCCACTCTGGAAAGAAGAGGCTCAAAAGCAGCTGCAAAGCCAGCTCAACCAAATCGACGGTCGCCTACAGCAGCTAGAAATGCAAAGCCAGCGCATCGTCAGCGAAATGCAAAAGCAAGGTGCTAACCCTGCGGATCAAGCTGTCTCTGCGCAAATCAGCAGCGTCCAAGGCAAGCTCAACCAAGATAAAAGCCAGCTGCTTCAGCAAAAGAACCAGCTGCTTCAGCAGCTCCAGCAGGTACAAACCCTAGAGCTAGACAAAGAAGTGAGCCAGGGCCAAATCGATGGCTTCTTCCGCGTAGCCGTGGGCGACCACATGATCAAAAAAATGCAGGTAGAGATCCTCCTGCGCGACGGCATCGTTGAGGACATTCGCGGCGAAATGTAGATTGACTGGGGGGCAGTTTTGCCCCCGCATTTGCCCCCTCACTTGGACCCATGACGGGATACAATAAGTCGCTGGCAATTCACCCCAATCAGAATCGCCAGAGCGCTGTTGTTGATTAGTACCCTATCCAAGATTCGCGAAGTCTTCATGCCTGCTCTCAGCTCTACTATGACTGAGGGGAAAATTGTATCTTGGGCCAAGTCCGCTGGAGACAAAGTCGAGAAGGGCGAAACCGTTGTCGTCGTTGAGTCTGACAAAGCCGACATGGATGTGGAGTCCTTTTATGAGGGCTATCTCGCGGTGATTGTGACCGAAGCTGGGGAAATGGCACAGGTAAATGATGCGATCGCCTACCTAGCAGAAACCGAGGCCGAGATAGAAGAAGCCAAACAAAAAGCCGCTAATCAGTCCAGTAGCCCAGCCGAGCCGAGCACTACACAGGCTGCCACGCCTGAGCCCGCCCCCGCTAAAACCGAGCAAGCTGTTGTAGCCGTTGCAGATGTGCAGCAGCAGGTTCGCACCGTACCCGCACCTTCTGTACCCGCCGCACAAAATGGCGCTAGCCGAGCACCCAGCCAATCCTCAGGGCGACGCATCGTTTCACCCCGCGCTCGCAAACTCGCGAAGCAATACAAAATAGACCTCGACAGCCTACAAGGCTCTGGCCCCCACGGTCGTATCGTTGCCGAAGACGTACAGCGTGCCGCTGGCCACACCCCCGCGCCAACCGCTCAGAATCAGACCGCCGCTACGGCTGCGCCCCTTACGTCCACGCCTGCTGTTACTCCTGGAGCGTCTAGAGCCGCTGCTGCACCTGCGCCCACGTCCCCTGGCGAGCTGGTGGCCTTCAACACGCTTCAACAGGCCGTCGTTCGCAACATGGACGCCAGCCTGACAGTGCCTGTATTCCGAGTCAGCTATTCCATCACGACAAACGCGCTAGATGCGCTCTACAAGCAAATCAAGCCAAAAGGCGTGACCATGACTGCGCTCCTCGCAAAAGCAGTTGCGGTCACGCTCAAAAATCATCCGGTAGTCAATGCTAGCTTTGCACCTAGCGGCATTCAGTACAGCAGCAGTATCAACATCGCCGTCGCTGTGGCCATGCCAGATGGTGGACTGATTACCCCTGTGCTGCAAGGTGCAGACCAGATGGATATCTATTCTCTGTCGCGCACTTGGAAGGATTTGGTCAAGCGATCGCGCGCCAAACAGCTCTCCCCCGAAGAGTACAACAGCGGCACCTTCACCCTCTCGAACCTCGGCATGTTCGGCGTCGATAGCTTCGATGCAATTCTCCCGCCTGGTCAAGGCTCCATCCTCGCCATCGGCGGCGCCCAGCAAAAAGTAGTCGCCACGCCTGATGGCATGATGGCGGTGCGCAAGCAAATGCGCGTAAACATGACCAGCGACCACCGCATCATCTACGGCGCAGACGGCGCAGCCTTCCTCAAAGATCTTTGTGACCTGATTGAGAATAATGCTCAGTCTTTAACGCTGTAGTCACCAAACTGATAGCAACATTGTGAAAGGACGTGCTGATTGAGGGACGTCCTTCTTTATTGTCAGTCAATAATCGAGGAAGGAAAATTACTCAGCATCCGGAGTAAGTACGAGATTGCGATAAACCTGCTCGATTGGAAAGCTAAGGTTAATGCTCTTAAGTTCTACAGTATCTCCTTCTTCATAGCTAAGAAGAAGCCAATCACCAGCGTCATTTTTGTGATACAAATCTATTTCGATACGGTGAGAGCTGACTAACAAATAGTCTCTCAAACAAGGATTGTTGCGATACATTCTGAATTTACCGCCACGGTCGTACGCCTCGGTGCTATCCGACAGGACTTCTACAATAAGGCAAGGATAAGTGATGTATTGAGTCGTCGTTTTATCTCGCTCATCGCAGGTGACACTGACATCTGGATAGGTATAGTCACTCGTTTGAGCAATATTGACTCTTAGATCTGAGTTACCTGTTTCGCAGGGGCTATCGTTTAGATGATTGAAAAATAAATTAATAAATCTGACAGAAATTAAACTGTGGTTTTTGCTACCACCGCTCATGGCATAGACATGACCATCAATATATTCATGCTTCTCTAGCTGCTTTTCTTCCCACGCAAAGTATTCTTCGGGTGTAAGTTGTAGAGCGTTTTCCTTTGCTACGATCATCAGTTGTGTTACTCCGGATCAGCCACTACGTCCTGCTAGATTCATCTTAGCGATTTATGCACGTTCCATCCGGCTCAATCACTCAGCTAGCTCGTTAATATCACTGTGCTTTGTCCAGATAATTCAATACAGCGCCATTCGACTATCGTCTTCACCATACACAGTCAAATATCTATCCGCTAGCGAATCTTGATGGCCCCAGCCGTCGGTAGCATTCTGAACAATGTCACGAGCCCTACAACGAAACATCTCTTCTAACTTATGCTGTTGAACAAAAGCCAGGGCGGCTTCAAACAAGTCTTCTGGCGCAGTGTAAAATCTTTCTGCATCGGGGCCAAATTCTGTATTGAACGAGGATGCACATTCCACATAAAACAGCATCATATCGGCGATGAGTTCGGGTTCCTTTGTCAACTTTTTGAAATCGTTGAGTGCCTTGCGAGCGACAGAAAATCTTGCACTGGGCATGCCTCTCGTTTTGCCAAAGATAAACTCTTTCTCGATGATGCTTTTGTATTTTTCAGCAACTTCCTGAACACCAGCGCCCTGTGATTGGTAATACTCTTTCACGGGCGTGAAGGTTTTGTACAGCATCGCAATTTCTTTGACGAGGTCTTCTTTGGTCTTTTGCGACAGTTGTTTTTTGAGGCTGGTGAGGGTGAGTTTGCTCATGGTTATGGGATTGGCTTTGCCTACGGCGAATCGCTACCGGCCTTATTGTAAGGTGTATATGATAAGTGGAGAGGCCGCTTAGCTTGTGGTACTTTTCACACCGATAAGTAATTTTCATTCTGGAGCAGCCAGAATGGCAGAGAGGGTATCACGGCTAACCAACTCAGAGTCTTTACCTTCATCATTAGTTGATGGGCAAGTTCGTCAGGGATGTCGATGGTGATTTGTGTCATGGCTATACCTGTTTGCACTTGAATTTGGGTTTATAGATACTTGAGGCTCTATTTTATTCAGACTGTACAACTTTGGCGACGTCTTCGATTTATGGTCGAAGTGAGATGAGGTTGTTTATTTTGCCTGTGAGCCAGGTGGAAAGGGATGAGAGATTGTTGTTTGTCTCTTGGACTTCTTCGTAGTCGTCTGAGTAGGGGAGGTTGGGGCAGGTTTTGCGGTAGGGTTCGGTGTCGCCGAGGTAGCGTCGCCATTCGCGGAGGGTGAGGTTGCGGGGGTAGTGTTGCAAAAACGGGGGACGCATCCCTGAGAGGGCACTCTAAGGACCTTTGCCATCGAATCTATCGCGTCCTATGCCATCCTCCCAGCCTTGCAAATGGCGTCCCTTCCAGCCTGATCTGTTCTCCCTGACTGTTCCCTGGTATCTCCGCTATACCCCGAGCTACCGGGATTTGGAAGAAATGATGATGGACCGCGGCGTCAAAGTTGATCAACCGACGATCTATCGATGGGTGCAGGCCTATAGCCCGGAGCTAGACAAGCGCTGTCGCCGCCACTTCAAGCCCACCAACGACTCGTGGAGGGTTACGTGAAAGTCAAAGGCGTGTGGAAATACCTCTATCGAGCCGTTGTTGATTCAGCTGGGAATACCCTGGACTTTATGCTCAGTGCAAAGCGTGATACCAAAGCAGCCAAGCGTTTTTTCAAAAGGGTGCTGAATGCCTCGCACACCATCGAACCGAGGGTGATCACGGTCGATAAGAATGCGGCCTATCCACCTGCGAACTGCCAATTCAGCGCTTGCGCTATCGCTGAATTGAAAGCCGACGAGGCTCTACCTGAAACGACGGAAACCCGTCAGAGTAAGTATTTGAATAATACGGTGGAGCAGGATCACCGCTTCATAAAACGGCGTACCAAGCCTGGTCTAGGCTTTGGCTCATTCAATACCGCCCGACGCACGCTCAAAGGATATGAATCGATGAACATGATTCGCAAGGGGCAGATCAAAGGCGATGTCATGGGACAGATCTCATTCATCAACCAAATCTTTGGAGTCGCTGCGTAATCAGGAGGCTAACAAGGGAGTGAGTTTGTCTTGGGCAACTTTTTGCAACACTGCCAGCTATTTGCCGTCGGCGGACGCTCCATGCTGTAGACAAACCCATACAACAATCCTCTTCATCCCAGAGTCCACATAGCCCTGATATCTTCTGGAGTTGTGCCTTGCGATCGCAGAAATCGCAAACTCCTCGCCCCATCTCTTTTCGCCAATCTCCGCCCCATCTCATCACGAACCAAAGAACAATGGTAAAACTTTGGGGCTCCCCAGCCTAGCGTTCGGTACAACAAAATCTGCTTTGCGGTAGAAAGCAACAGATCTTCTCCACGCACAACTTCAGAAATCTGCATGGCATGATCATCGGTCACTACAGCTAGCTCATAGCTGACAAACCCGTCTCGCCGCCACACAATAAAGTCTCCAAAATCTTCTCCTGCAACAAAAGACTGTGACCCATAGTTCTCATCTTCAAACGTAATTCGCTCACCATCCGGCACTCGAAAACGCCAATT
>JBHJIY010000069.1:0-4079 GCA_050042985.1 Phormidesmis sp.
GGATCTATCTCAGCTAATTTTTGACCTGCACCAAATCAACCCTAAAGCGGGCGTGTCAGTGAAGCTGGTAGCGGAAGTCGGCATCGGTACGATTGCGGCAGGCGTGGCTAAGGCCAATGCGGATGTGATTCAGATTTCTGGACATGATGGCGGCACAGGCGCATCGCCGTTGAGCTCAATTAAGCATGCGGGATTGCCTTGGGAGCTAGGATTGACTGAGGTACATCGGTCTCTGATGGAGAATGGATTGCGCGATCGCGTTCTACTCCGCGTAGATGGCGGCCTCAAAACTGGCTGGGACGTCATCATGGGCGCACTGATGGGCGCAGAGGAATACGGCTTTGGCTCGATTGCCATGATTGCAGAGGGCTGCATTATGGCTCGGGTGTGTCATACAAACCAGTGTCCGGTGGGTGTGGCTACTCAGCAGGAGGCGTTGCGTAAGCGGTTCCCTGGAACGCCGGGCAAGGTGGTGAATTTCTTCTACTTCATTGCTGAGGAAGTGCGATCGCTACTAGCAAAACTGGGATATCGATCTTTGAACGAAATCATTGGACGGGCTGATTTGCTGGTGCCTCGTAATGATGTGTCGCTGACGAAGACAAAGGAATTGGATCTTTCTGCACTGGTGAAGTTGCCGAATGTGATAAGTGACAGGTCCTGGCTCAATCATGGAGATATCCACACCAATGGCGCTGTGCTAGACGATGAGATTTTGGCGGATGCTGAGATTTCGGCGGCGATTGATAACCATACATCAGTCACTAGAGCCTGGGATGTGATTAATACTGACCGAACGGTGGGGGCGCGGGTTTCGGGTGCGATCGCCCAAAAGTACGGCAACACCGGCTTCAACGGCGACCTCAACCTCAGCTTCAACGGCAGCGTCGGTCAGAGCTTTGGCGCATTCAACCTAGCCGGAATGAAGCTAACACTCACAGGTGAGGCTAACGACTACGTCGGCAAAGGCATGAACGGCGGCGAAATCGTCATCAAGCCATTTGAGAAAGCGACCTACGCGGCTGAAGATAACGTAATCGTCGGCAATACATGCATCTACGGTGCGAGCGGCGGCACACTCTACATCAACGGCATTGCGGGTGAGCGCTTCGCCGTGCGCAACTCCAAAGGCATAGCTGTGCTAGAAGGCGCAGGTGACCACTGCTGCGAATACATGACTGGCGGTGTCGTCGTCGTCCTTGGCAGCGTTGGGCGCAACGTCGGTGCAGGTATGACGGGTGGATTGGGCTACTTCTTGGATGAGGCAGGCGACTTCCAAACACGAGTGAATCCTGAAATTGTGCAGGTACAGCGCGTGCTAACTGAGGCAGGCGAGCAACAGCTGAAGTCACTCGTTGAAGCTCATGCGGAGCGCACTGGCAGTGCGAAGGCGAAGCGAATTTTGGCTGACTGGCAAACGTACTTACCGAAGTTCTGGCAGGTGGTACCCCCTTCTGAGGCTGATAGTGCGGAAGCAGGTGTACAGAAAGATGTTGCAATGAGCAGTGTGTCTTAAGAGCACATAGATACCAGTAAAAAGCGCTTTGAGCTCTAGGAACTCAAGGCGCTTTTTTATCTTTTAGACAGTGTCTTGAAGCGCTTTCTTAGGCGTGAAATCTAGACTTCGCAGAACTCGACCTGAACCTGCCGAGGCTGAAGAATTTGAGTGCTGACCACATTTTTATAGTTGTCTGGTAAACGCATGGAGTCGAGACCAGGGACGAGCTGACCAATCATTTTGATTTGGCTTTTGAGCATGCCCATGACGTCGCAGTCGAACTCGAACTGGGCAGAGAGTGCGCCTCGTTCTATACGCTCGCGGACGATTTCTTGCCAGGTGGGTTCACCAGCTAGCCAAGGGAGACGGTTGAGGTCTCCTGACTGAAGCGAAGTGTCGAGATGCTAGGGGTATTTAAATACTTTTTGGTGGAGCTGGGCTGCGAGGTTTTCCTGGCAGTTGAGCGTGGAGGTAGCGGGGATAGGAGTCATGGTGATTTTGGTGGCACCTAGCTGACCAAGGAGAGACAGTAGGGCCTGTTCTCGCTCTTTGAAAAGCATAGAGAAGTAGTCGGTGACGGGGTAGTACTCGTTAAACCGGGACTTGAAGGGATGTCTGCGGTAGGTACGACCTAGGATGGGATGGCCTAAGGGAAATACTAGGTCGTTCTTTAAGTTATCTGGATGAATGTAGTCAATGCTGCGGCTAGACCAAGGTAGCAAATCTAAGTTTGCAAGCTGCTGGTAGAGTAAGCGAGCGTCGTGGTTGCGGTGATGGGTGCGGGTGGAGTCGTTTGGCTTTTCATACTTCTCTTGCAGGAAAGCGTTGATCGTCCAAAACATGGGAGCGACGGCTTTTGGTAAGGAAAGCGCTGTCAAAGTAGAGATTGAGTTGATCTCTGAATTAGTCATGAAGGCCAGAGACTGCATCGCATTTCGCAGTTCGATTTCGGCTCTGGCGATGTAGACGTCTTTTTGGCCGTGGAGGGCGACCTGCTTTGGCTTTGCAACCATGTCGCCCGGACGCTCGCCGTAGTCCAAAATGTGTAGCAGCGGCCTCGATAAAGTCTTAGCACCTGGCTTTTGAAGACGGCCCTTCGTCTGCTGGCCAGTCCTTTGTATAGAGCTGGACTGCCGGATAGAGAGCGAGGAAAAGGTGCGAGACCTCAGTGAACTTTTCGACTGTCTTTGCAGGTTAGACATAATAGTTTTTTACTGAGATCGTTTTACTGAGATCGGATGTGGACTGAAGATCGTATATGGCGAGTGCGCGGATATCTGTCTTATTGACTGTATCTGACTAAGGTCGTGCGCCTTGTACGCTGCGTTACTTTGCGGATGCAGCATTGTACCTTTTTGATTAAGGGAAAATAAAACCGTACAGAGAATAACCTGCGGTTGCAGCAGCTATGTCTTTTGGTAGATTCGTGGATGAGTAAGTATTGCGATCGCTTCTACAGTACCGTTCTTCCACCATCAGCCATAATGCCAGCACCCACGATGAAGCTAGCCTCGTCGCTCGCCAGAAAAGTAACCACGTTTGCAATCTCTTCGGGCGTACCCAATCGACCAATAGGAAGCGCTTTCGCGGCAGATTTAGCCTCGGCAGAGGGGTCTTTAGCTAGGTCAAACTCTACTTGTAGCAGCGGTGTTGTTACTGGGCCAGGGCAAATGGCATTCGCCCGAATCCCCTTGGGTGCGCACTCTAGAGCTAGCGCCCGAGTGAAGGCAAGGATAGCGCCTTTGGTCGCACAGTAGGCGCTGTAGAGTGGCTGACCAACGAAGGCGAGTTCTGAAGCTGTGTTAATGATAACGCCACTACCTTGCTCTGCCATTACAGGAATTGCGTGCTTGCAGCCGAAGAAAAGACCCTTGAAGTTTACAGATAGAAGGCGATCGAGATCTTCTTCTGTGGTGTCTGGGATGGGTTTGAGGATAGAGAGACCGGCATTGTTGAAGAGGATGTTTAACTGGCCGAAGGTGGATTGGGTAGTGGCGATCGCACCCTTCACAGCCTCCTCTTTCGCCACATCTACACCTAGTCCCAAAGCCCGACCCCCTGCGGTCTCAATCATGCTCGCAACAGCAACGGCTTCTGCCTCGTTGATATCGACACAAACTACCGTAGCGCCTTCCTTTGCAAACCGTAACGCCGTCGCCTTGCCAATGCCAGAGGCAGCCCCGGTTATTAAGCTCACTTTTCCTTCTAATTTCATAGGCTTGCGCTTGTTATGTTTTAGCGTTGTCGGAGAGTCTGCAATCATCTGAAAAGGTCAGGAGATCGGGCAAACTGGCCAGAAACTGATACACCTATGCCGATTGTAAAAAAACTTCGGGTTAGGCTAGGTGCACCTTTGATATGACACCTGAAGTGTATTCGCCGAACGCATGATTTTAAAGTCAATCCTTGCAGATATCGCTGCTGCCTTTTCAAACGTATACAGCGGATGGATTCTGTGGAACTTGTTTTTAGCTTTTGTTCCGTTGTTTTTGAGTTTTGTGCTTTTTCGGAGGAAGGTGCTTTCTAGGCCGAGGATATGGGGTGCGATCGCACTCATCAGCGCCATCGGCATCGTGGGCAT
>JBHJIY010000070.1:0-31260 GCA_050042985.1 Phormidesmis sp.
AGTAGCTACTACGTTTCAACGACAAACTGATTGAGCCGATAACCATCTACTTTGACTACGAATGAGACAAGGGTATCACTTTTCCCAAATAAGTCACTGGTAGAGCGGATCGCCAGCAACAATTATTGCCGCCGTATTTAATGCGACGAAAGCTGAACTCCCAGCAGAAAAAATTGCAGAAGTTGCAGGTTTTATGCTGGAAAAATGGGCTGGTTCATTTCGAGGTGACATTTTGGCGCGATCAGCTCGTCAGATTAACTTGCGATCGCAAACTGTATCGTTTTTTATAACGGAACTGCTCTCGACCGTAGAGCTAAGATGTAAAAGTGTAAAGAAAGCATGAAGAGAGTCGACTTGTCGTGAGTTCTCAGTATTTATTGCTATGTTTGAATTGTGTTATGAGCAGTTTTGTAAAAGTATATATACGCAGCTGTTATTGTCAGTCGTGTTTCTTGCTGAAGAAGGAGCTGCTCAAGGGTATTTGCATCAACTCCATATCTGTTTAGTTCGTAATAATCCGAAACTCGTTAATTTAAGGATGCGATGCGTTGCTGCGAGCGCGCTCTGAGGATCTTGTTCATGGTTGCTCTTCACGGCTGACTTTTCAAATCAGCTGATTTTTTGAATCAGCCAACTTTTTGAATTAAGCGAACGGGCCGCAGAGTTCTCTTTGAGGCCGTCTTAGCTTTTTTTTCAGAGTACTCATCCGTTTTGTATCAACCTACTGCACTCTATTCGCTAGCAGGCATTGAGTTCTTGTTTGGCACTAGTGCGAACTTTTTGTGCCAGACGATTCAATGCTTTAACGCAGGGATTCCTTGTCTGGTGAACTTGCATACAGTCGCCGCTATACTCTCATGCTGAAACAATTTGACCAAAAGCCACCTGTTTCTATTGTTGTTCCTGTCTATAATGGCGGGGAAAGCTTCAGAAAATGCCTCTCTAGTCTCTCTAAGTGGGGGCAAAGTGCAGAGGTTGTTGTTGTTGCAGATGGCGATTCGGACAACAGCTGGCAGTTGGCAGAGGAAAAGGGATTTAAGGTTATCCGCCTGCCAGAATCAGGTGGGCCAGCTAGAGCGAGAAATGTGGGTGCAAGGGCTGCTTCATCAGACATTTTGTTTTTTGTCGATGCTGATGTTGAGATTCATGCAACGACGGTACCCAGGGTAATATGTGCATTTCAAGAGTATCCAGAAATTTCTGCATTAATTGGCTCTTATGACGACGCACCTGGTGCTACAAACTTTCTCTCTCAGTACAAAAACCTCTTTCATCACTACACCCATCAAGCAGGCAAGGAGGAAGCATCTACTTTTTGGGGAGCTTGTGGTGTCATCCGAAAGGATATCTTTTTGGGGATAGGTGGTTTTGACGAAAGCTACCGCAGGCCATGTGTAGAAGATATTGAGCTAGGGTATCGATTGCGGCAAGCTGGTTATCAAATCCGGTTGTTCAAGCACATTCAAGTTAAGCATCTGAAGCGGTGGACGCCTGTTTCGTTGCTGCGAGCAGAAATCTTTTATCGGGCACTGCCTTGGATGGCTCTATTGCTTAAAATTCGCCAAGCCAATCCTCATCAGTATCAGGTTTTTACGAGCGATCTCAACCTAAAGTGGTCAAGCCGAGCAAGCGTTGTTCTAGTTTATAGCGCTTTTTTGACAGCTGGACTTTCTTTATGGTCTTACTATGCACTGGGAGTAGCGTTATCTTTATTGTTAATTCTAATAGGAATTAATTGGCCAGTATATCAGTTCTTTTATCGCAAGCGTGGTCGCTTATTTACTGCTTGTGTGTTGCCATGGCACTGGCTTTATTTTTTCTATAGTGGCTTAGCTTTTGTGATTGGTGTGCTACGTCACAAAGGTCAACGTTATCTGTCTCGAATGGGCCTACGCCGTAAGGCGGCTGTGTCGTAGTCAGTTTCTAGGTTGAATGCATGGGTTCTCTGCAAATAGTTTAGCCGATTTATACACGCTTGAAGGATGTAACGATTAAATGGTTTCCGATATTAGGGCAACACGTGCAGTAGTGATGGGCGGTGGCCCAGCAGGGTTGACAGCTGCTTATGAATTGGCCAAACACGATCAGAACTCTGTTGTTTTAGAGCAGGCAGATAAGGTAGGGGGGATTTCTCGAACAGAAACCTACAAAGGATATCGCTTTGACATTGGTGGTCATCGTTTTTTTACTAAAGTTGACGAGGTCAAGCAGATTTGGAAGGAGATACTGGGAGATGAATTTATTCAGGTGCCACGGCTCTCTCGTATCTATTACCGAGGAAAGTTTTTTGACTATCCTCTTTCGGTTCGTAGTACCCTCGCTAACCTTGGAGTAGTTGACAGTAGTTTAATTATCCTCAGCTATCTGAAGTCAAAGATTGGAAACAAGCTGTCCCCTAGACCTGAGGCTGAGAATTTAGAAGATTGGGTAATTGAACGATTTGGTAATCGACTATACAGAACTTTCTTCAAATCCTATACTGAAAAAGTGTGGGGCATTCCCTGTAACAAAATCCAAGCCGAGTGGGCAGCTCAGAGGATTAAAGGGTTATCTCTAAAGAAGGCAGTCACTAACGCTCTGTTTGGTAGTAACGATACCAAAACGCTCATTAAAGAGTTTGACTATCCTATCTACGGTCCCGGTATGATGTGGGAACGTTGCCAAAGTCTCCTAGAACAGGCAGGTTCGTCGGTTGAAATGCATACCCGCGTCACCCGTGTAGAACATGATAGGGGGCGAGTCACGCAGGTAATTGCGCAGAAAGGAGATGAAACGTTCGCAGTTACGGGTGATAACTTTATTTCTAGTATTCCGATTACAGCGTTGGCGCGCTGCCTGGACCCGGCACCACCAGAACCCGTGCTGCGGGCTGCTAGAAGTCTGAAGTATCGAGACTTTTTAATTGTGCCACTGGTGATTAATCTCAAAGATATTTTCCCAGACAACTGGATTTACATCCATAGTCCTAAGTTTAAGGTAGGTCGGATTCAAAACTTTAAGAACTGGAGCATGGCAATGGTTCCAGACCCTGAAAAGACCTGTGTTGGGATGGAATATTTTTGTAGTGAGGGCGATGTTCTATGGGAGATGTCTGACGACGAGCTCATATCACTGGCAAGTCGAGAGATTGTAGGTTTAGGCTTAGTGCCAGCGTTACAGCAGGTGGAAGATGGGACAGTCATTCGACAGAAAAAGGCATATCCGGTCTATGACGGTGAGTACCGTCAGCATTTAGATGTTATACAGCATTATTTGCAGCAGTTTGAGAATTTGCAGACCGTGGGGCGCAATGGGATGCACCGTTACAACAACCAAGATCACTCTATGCTCACTGGCTTGCTAGCTGCCAAAAATATTTTGGGTGAAACGCATAACCTGTGGGACGTTAATACAGAGCGCTCTTACCACGAAGACTTTACAAGAGAGCAATGGAATAAGGCGAAAGCAAGGCTTGAGGAGCCCGCAGGTAGTTACGCTAGCTAAGTTAATGAAAGTGACAGAGATTAATCCATGAGAAAACTGCATTATCGTAGTGCCCGAAAAACAGCCAGCCAGCTTTATCGCTATTTTTTTGTCGGTGGAACAGCTGCTGTCGTAGATATCTGCGCATTTGCTTTTTTCTCGCAGATATTGTTGATCGATTATCGAATCGCGGTAGTTTTTGCATTTTCAGTCGGGGTTTTGGTAAATTTTTCTCTGTGTAACTGGCTTGTCTTTCGCGGCAAGCTCTCGCCGCTTTGGCTAGTCTTTACAAGGCACTATCTTTCTAGCATTTCCGGTCTGATTGCCAATGAGGTAGTCATGATAACGCTGGTCGAGGGATTTCAATTTGAGAGATTGATCCTGGCTAAAGTCATGGGTACTGGGGTGGCTTTCTTTGTTAACTTTGCTACGAAAAAGTTCTACGTCTACAACAACGCTTTCTACAAGCAATCTCGCAAGCAACAAACATCTATTGAAATAAAACGGAGAACTTAGGTATGGCTAACGGTTCTGAAGATATTACGGTGCTTGCTGGTGGGCCAGCAGGGCTAGCTGTCGGATACTACGCGCGTAAGCGCAACTTGTCATTTGCAATCTACGAAGCGAATGATCGAGTAGGTGGTAATTGTATTACCCTCCAAAAGGGTGACTTTCGCTTTGACTCAGGCGCTCACCGCCTGCACGATAAAGACGAGGAAGTCACCGAAGAAATCAAGGCCTTGATGGGCGACGAGTTGCATCGTGTGAATGCCCCAAGCCAAATTTTCTTTCGCGGTCAATATATCGATTTCCCTTTGTCACCGTTGGATCTGCTTAAGAAGATCGGACCCATGGAGTTTTCTAAGGCAGGCCTGTCTTTCCTTAAGGCGCGTGCAAACAACTCAGACAGGGACGGCAGCTTTGAGAGTTTGGCGCTTCACCGCTATGGCCGATCTATTTCGGAGAAGTTTTTGTTGAACTACTCTGAGAAGCTATGGGGATTGCCTTGTAATCAGTTGTCACCTAACATTTCTGGCAAGCGTTTGAAAGGGTTAGACCTACGCACTTTCTTGATCGAAGCGACGCTGGGGAAATTAGCCAAGACAGAGCATTTGGACGGATCTTTCTTTTATCCCAAAATGGGCTATGGCCGTGTTGTTGAAAGAATGGAGGAGTTCTGCGGGCCAGAAAACATTCGATTAAATCATCGGATTAATAAAGTTGTGCACGATGGTAAGCGAATTCAGGCCATTGGCGTGGCAGGAAGCGATCGCCCCTTCCGAGTGCGGCAGGTGATTAGTACGTTGCCACTTACCCTTTTGATTAAGAGCCTGGAGCCTGCGCCTCCTGCGGAGATTTTGCAGCTGGCAAATAGCTTAAGCTACCGGCATGTTCGCCTGGTGGCGCTGTTTTTGAATAAGCCAGCTATTAATGGAAACGCCACGGTTTACTTCCCAGAGAAAACATTTCCCTTTACGCGCATCTATGAGCCGCGCAACCGCAGTCAGTATATGTCGCCTGCGGGCAAGACTTCTCTCGTGGTTGAGATTCCCTGCTACCGAGAAGGTGATATTTGGCAGATGGATGATGCTGAACTGGTGCAGCTGATTACCCAAAAGCTGGTAGAAGTAGATTGGATTAAATCAGAAGAGGTGATCGATTCTTGGTGTGGTCGTTTAAACTTTGCTTATCCCATTTTGGAACTGGGCTTTGAAGATAAGGTGACTCAGCTGATGGATTGGTTGGATCGCTTCGATAATCTCTGGCTGTCTGGCCGCAACGGGAAGTTTGCCTATACTCATCTGCACGATATGATGCGGTTTGGCCAGGAAATTGTTGAAGAGCAAGCGGCATTGGTCCCGGCCATGTAGCTGTGCGCACATTTATCTGTACATGCAGTTGTACAGATAAATGTGCAGAAAGAACGTGCGGTGGTGAATATGTAAAGGTGAATGCTTATGAGTAAGTCAATTTGCAAATTAGGGCTTGTCGGCTGCGGTAGCATTGCTCAAGCTGTGCACCTAAACATTTTGGCGCAGCTTCCGGGCGTTGAGCTAGTGGCGCTAGCTGAACCTGATCCGCAGCGTCAGTCTTCCGCTAATCGCCGAGTGCCCTCGGCACGGGCCTATGCTGACTACCGAGCACTGCTAGAGAGCGCTGATATTGACGGGGTGGTGATTTGCTTGCCGAGTGCGCTACATGCGGAAGCAACGCTCGCAGCGCTCGCTCACGGCAAGCACGTTTACTTAGAAAAGCCGATTGGCGTGAGTATGCCGGAGGCTAGGGCTGTGGTGTCTGCCTGGCAGCAGGCTGGCGTGGTTGGCATGATCGGCTTTAACTACCGCTTTAGTCCGCAGTACGCGGCTGCAAAAGCAGCTATTCAGGCAGGTCAACTGGGAGAAATTATCAGCGCCCGCTCTGTCTTTTCTTATCCAGTGGGCACTGCACCAGCTTGGAAGCAGAAGCGAGCGACTGGAGGGGGCATTCTTCTGGACTTAGCTTTGCACGATGTCGATTTGGCCCGGTTTTTGTTTGATGCTGAGGTAGAGACGGTGGCTGCAGAGGTGCGATCGCATCGCTATGAAGACGACACCGCCGCCATTCAATGTCAGCTAAACAATGGTGTCATGTTTCAGCTATTCACGTCTATGAGCACCGTTGACGAGGCCCGCTGGGAGATTTACGGACAGGGCGGCAAGCTAATTGCTGACCGCTATCAAGAAACAGCGATTCAGATTATTCAGCCACAGCGGGCCACCTCTCGGCGTGAGCAGTTGAACGTGAGCGTACGCTCTGCACTGCGGAGTCTGAACTTGCGGAAGATTATTGCTCCGACGCTGGAGCCATCTTATAAAGGGGCTTTAACTGCGTTTGTGGAAGCTGTACAGTCAGCTCAGGCTATGGATTCTGGCTTTACAGGTTCTGCGTCTACAGAGTCTGGTTCTATGGGCGCTGGTTTTGCGGGGCCTGACTTTATGGATGGGTTGCAGGCGCTGGCTGTTATTGAAGCGGCTGAAACAGCGGCTAAGTCAGGGACTGTAGTAGCGATGGCTGATGCTGCGGCAGGGCGATCTCCTGTTTTCAATCCTGCGCCTGCGCTGTAAGTCACTGCTTCAAGTCACTGCGTCTTCCGCCTACTTTTATCAGCCCGTCCAAATAAGATTAGTGTCATCATGTCGAAACATTCTTCTAGCGCCAACCCAAAGCAACGTGTGGTTGTCATCGGTTTAGACTCTGTAGATCCTGATTTGGTGAAGCTGTGGGCCAAAGAAGGACGACTGCCTTTTTTGCGATCGCTACTTGACCAAGGCGCTTGGGCACGGCTGATGTCTACTCGCGGAATGTTTTCTGACTCCCCCTGGCCAACGTTTAATACTGGCGTTCCACCTTCCAAGCATGGATTCTACAACTTTCAGGCCATTCAAAATGGGACAACTGACATTGTCAGAGTGGGAGAGCACTGTAGCCGTTTTCTTCCTTTTTGGTGGTTGCTACGCGATGCGGGCAAGCGGGTGGCCGTTTTTGACGTGCCAAAAACCAAACCAATTCCAGGCATTGACGGTATTCAAGTGTCGGGGTGGGGCGAAGAGTATCCACTGATTGAAAAATCTTCGCTACCGATTTCATTGGTACAGGAGCTAACGGATCGCTTTGGCCGTTATCCAAGGCCAAAAGAACTCTTTGACCCGAGCTATCGACACGAAATAAAATCTCGCGATATTCTGTTGGCTAACATTGAGCGCAAGCTCAACGCCATTCAGTTTTTACAAGAACAAGACGACTGGGATTTGTTTGTCACGGTCTTTGCTGAGGCCCATTCAGTGGGTCATCACTTCTATCACCATCATGATACTCACCACTGGGCTCACGATCCGCAGCGATCACCTGTTTTAGGTCAGGCGCTGCCCACCACATACACTGAGCTAGACAACGCACTAAAAGAGCTATTGCAGGGGCGATTAGAAGATACAACCGTCTTTTTAGTCTCGGTTCATGGTATTACCACCAACTATTCTGGTAGCTATTTGCTGCAGGGCGTGATGGAATCGCTGGGCTATCAGGTCGCGCCAGATGGCGGTGGTGATGGGAGTCATTCTGCGAATTCTCAGAGTGTCTCTGAGTGGGTAAAAGATACGCTCATTCCCAATTCACTCAGGCAGTTTATCAATGACAAGTTTGTTGCACAATCTCACCACGATGCAATGTTTTCGCTACAGTTCAACAGCGGCATTGACTGGCAGCGGACGCGAGCTTTTTTCCTTCCGACAGAGCACTTTCAAGGCTTTATTCGCATTAATTTGCAGGGGCGTGAGCCCGAGGGCATTGTGCCTGTGAGTGATTACGACGCACTCTGCCGTGAAATTTGCCACGAGCTTGAACAGCTGGTGAATCCAGATACAGGCAACCGAGCGGTCAAGCGGGCGGTACCCATTACTGATATCTACCAGGGCAACAATCTCTATGATTTACCCGATGTCGTGGTTGAGTGGGCTGAAGATGGACTCATTCATCATCTGAATCATCCTAAGTTTGGTACGATCTCGGGCCATGAAGCGATTCGCAAGGCGCAGCATTCTGAAGATGGTTTTGTGATTGCCGCAGGCCCTCATATTCGTCCGGGCGCTTCGGTGCTAGGGGCTAGCACGATGGACTTGGCCCCTACTATTCTCTATCTGCTGGGTCAGGCAGTACCCGATGTACTCGATGGGCGCGTTTTGTCGGAGATACTAGACGAACAGCTCTACCAGGATCGCCCAGTAGAGCACAGTAGCCAGACGCTTACGGTTCCTCAAAAGGTTTAAGTAGGTTTGATGATTGCCTATGAGGATACTACTGATCAATGATTATGGTACGCCAAACGGAGGCGCTGAACTGTTGATGTTTGCCCTGCGAGATGGGCTCAGACAGCGGGGCTATGATGCTCGTTTGTTTTCGACCAGCGCCCAAGACGGCGAGGGCAATCGTCTCTCTGACTATGATTGCCTGGGGACAACGTCTAGTTTTCGCACGCTGCTGCAAAGCTACAATCCCTGGGCCGCGAAACGTCTAAAGCAGGTGCTGCGTGAATTTCAACCGCATATTGTGCATATCAAGATTTTTTTGACTCAGCTATCGCCGTCGATTTTGTCACTGTTGCAAACAGTTCCCAGTCTTTATTACGTTGCTTGGTACCGTCCTGTGTGTCCTGTGGGGAATAAAATTTTGCCCGATGGTAGCGCCTGCCATGATCGCTATGGCAAAGCCTGCTATCGCAATGGTTGCTTACCCCTACATGACTGGCTTCCCTTGATGGTACAGATGCGTCAGTGGCGGCGACAGCGGCATGTTTTCAACCGAATTGTTGCTAACAGTCGGGCCACTGAGCAGCGCCTGGCAGAAGAGAAGATAACAACCGATGCTGTGATTGAGTGTGGTGTGCCGGTGAGATCGCCTCGCGCTCCACTGACATCCTTGCCAACGATCGTTTTTGCTGGGCGCTTAGTGCGAGAAAAGGGGATTGATGTGCTGCTCAAGGCCTTTGCTCAGGTCGTAAAGGCAGTGCCAAAGGCCAGATTGTTGATTGCTGGCGAAGGGCCGGAGCGCGATCGCCTGCAAGCATTAATCCAAGAGATAGACCTTGTCGGCACCGTTTCGCTGCTGGGCCATCTGCCTCGTGATTCCATGGAACAATATTTTGATCAGGCCTGGGTACAGGCAGTGCCCTCACGCTGGGCAGAACCCTTTGGCATGGTAGCGGCTGAAGCGATGATGCGCGGAACCGCCGTCGTCGCTACCGGCTCCGGTGGGCTGGTTGATATTGTCCAGCACGAGCACACTGGTTTTCTAGTGCCCCCTGAGGATGTAGATCAGTTAGCCAAAGCGCTGCTGCTATTGCTGAAAGATCGAGCCCTAGCAGAAAAATTTGGACAGGCGGGCCGAAAAATTGCACTGGCTAAATTTGGTGAAACAACTTTTGTGGATAGATTTGTTGATCATTACGAAGCTTTACTAGGAGAATCGACTTGTGTCGATAGGAGGAAAGCCCATGTCTTCTAAGCCGAAGGTTTCTGAATCCCAGGTTTCTGAATCCCAGGTTTCTAAGTCCCAGAGTTCTGAGCCTAATGCGTCCCCTTTAGTCATTCTTGGCCTTGATGCTGGGGATGCTGTTTTGATTGAACGCTGGGTGCAAGCTGGTGATTTACCCCATTTGGCAGCACTGATGGAAAAAGGCTGCTGGGGGCGTATCACGGGCCAAGAGCTGGTATTTGAAGATGGCGTTTGGGTGAATCTCTTTAGCGGTTCTTCGGCTGGAGATCATGGCTATCACTACTTTCGGCAGTTGCAAAAGCCTGGAAACTACGGCCTGAAGCCCGTATGGGGGCCAGATTTTGAAGCGCCTGCTTTCTGGGCCTACCTACAAAATACCGAGCAACGTGCTGCCTTGATAGATGTGCCTGAAGTATTGCCAATCGCAGGACTTAGTGGCATTCAGCTCGCCGACTGGGCAGTTCACCGGCCGTTGGTACC
Source organism: Phormidesmis sp. (assembly GCA_050042985.1). Lineage (GTDB taxonomy): Bacteria > Cyanobacteriota > Cyanobacteriia > Phormidesmidales > Phormidesmidaceae > Phormidesmis. Next base: position 9,970 of record JBHJIY010000070.1, read on the forward strand.
ACCTTCTACGCAGCCCCCGGAGCTACTGGAAAAGGTTAAGCGCATCTTTGGCCGTCAGATCACAATCGAAGAAGACTTTGAGAGCAGCCTGGCCACCGACCAAAAAATTTATCAGCGCTTGCTGACTAGAATTCAAAAAAAAGGAGAACTCTGTCGCCAGCTCTGGGCTGAAGATGACTACGAGCTGATGGTAGCGGTGTTTGCTGAATCTCATACCGGTGGCCATCAGCTTTGGCAATATCAAAGCGATACTAAGCCCGCTGATCCTTCTCCCTTAAAAGAGGGCGTGCGGCGCGTTTATCAAGCGATTGACCAAGAGATTGGTCAGCTACTCTCTCAACTTCCAGAAACCGCCAATATATTTGTTGTTTCGCCTTTGGGACTGCAAGATCAGTTCCCTACGGGTGGCCTCATGGACGACTTTTTACTGAAGCTGGGCTATCGAGTGCTGCCAGAGCCCAGCGATGCACCCGTCTCCTGGAGCCCGATGGCGATTGCTAGGCGCGTATTGCCAGAGTCAGTGCGCATTGCCCTCAGTCAGTTTCTCTCCCGCGAAACTCGTGAACATCTTCTCTCAGAACAATTTCAGGGCGGCACAGACTGGTCAAAAACAACCGTCTTTATGATTCCGTCCGAATTTACCAGCTATTTACATGTCAATCTTAAGGGCCGAGAGCCAATGGGAATTGTGGAGCCTGGTGCCGACTATGAAATGCTATTGCAGCAATTAGAGGCCGACTTACGGGCTTTGATTGACCCGAAAAGTGGTGAACCGGCTGTTCAAGCAGTGTTACGACCCCGTGAGCTATTTGGCACAGATGCCCACTCAACCCTGCCAGATATTGTGGTGAAGTGGCGTCCCGGCCCTTACTTCATGGAAGAGGTGAGGCATCCTCGTGTCGTGCTCCGGCAGGAAAAACCTGAGTTTTTTAGAGGAAGCGATCACAATCAAAATGGATTTATGGCAGCTGTAGGTCCAGATATTCAGGCAAAAGGAAATATTGGCGAGGTGGCACTGCGTGATTTAGCACCGACCTTTTTATCTTTGCTGGGACACGATGTGCCAAATACGATGCCAGGACAGGTCGTTTCTGTCATGGTAGAAACGCAAGCTGAGGAAATTTCCGTTTCCCCAGTGCCAAGTTCACAGTCCTTTCAGCAGATTTAGCAAATGGAACCGCCTACGCCCGCTTCTTGGAAGCAATCTGAATCTGCAGACGCTCAGGCCATCTGGCTCAAAGCGATATGGTCACAGCACGGGCAGTGGCTCTTGCAGATAGGCATTGGCCTCATGGTGGCAGCCGCGCTCTGGCGTTTTGGCCTAGAGATATCCCGACTGCTGTGGGGGGAGCAAGTATTTGATGCTATCGATTTGCTAAATCGTTATAAGGAGGTGGATCGCTGGTTTGCCGGCTTGCCCGTTTACGGTGCAATGAACAATGCCGACTATCCGCCTGCTAGCTACACGATGCTTTGGCCGCTGGTAGGTTGGCTCAATTTGAGTGCCGCTCGCTGGCTGTGGGCGATAACCACCCTCATGATGGTTGCCTGGCTAGGCTGGCTAGGTATGCGTGAAAGCTTGGCGACAACGCTGTGGGAAAAAGTATTTATACTCCTGATGCCTTTTGCGCTCTATCCTGCTAGCGCCACAATTCATATGGGCCAAGCTGCCAACCATGTGATGCCCGCGCTGGTGATGGGCCTTTTGCTGATGCAGCGATCGCGCCCAGATCAGAAGACAACTCAGCAGACAGCCCGCCTGTCATCACATCCGCATCTTATCCGCAACATCGCTATCCGCAACATCGTTATCCGCGATATCGTTGCAGCGGTTATGGTAATTTTTTCATTCGTTAAACCAACACTGTCAGCCCCATTTTTCTGGTTGGTTTGTTTTACACCAGGACGATGGCGTCCGTTTTTTTTGGTGAGTTTTGGCTATTTGACAATGGCCTTCATTGCTACCCAGTTTCAAATAGGTAATCTACTATCGCTCCATGTAGACTGGCTTGCTCAGGCGCGTACGCAATTAGGTACCCGAGGCCATGCCAATATTCACACCTGGCTAGAAGCGATGGGGCTATCGGATTGGATGTTGCCTGCTGCTTTAGTGTTGTTTGCGGCGGCGGGCATTTGGACCTATCGCTATCGCTGGGCGGATCCTTGGATCTTGCTAAGCGTCGCGTCGCTGGTAGCGCGTTTTTGGACCGATCATCGCATGTTCGATGACTTGTTGATTTGGGTGCCTATGATTGCCCTGTTTCGCTTGGCGAAAGTATTGCCCTGGGGGCGATCTACCAAGCTGATTGCAGCCTTGCTCTTTACATTGAATTGGTTTGCTTTAATGGGACCCGCCCGATTTCTCAGTAACCCCCTGTCACGGTCTTCACCTCTAGAGATAGCCATTAAAACAGGGCATGCTCTCCTCTGGCTTAGCTCTCTTATCTTTTTCCTTGTTGTGGCCAGGCAACTAGTGGTACGGCGACATGCGGTGGAAGCATCATCATGAAATTTTCATCTTCTGCTATGACAAATGGTAAGCCAGGCAATCGCCACAAGTTGATGATGTGGCTAGCTGCACTGTGGTCGCGGTACGGTCAGCGACTGCTGCAAATTGGCATTGGACTGATGATCGCAGCGGCTCTCTGGCGGCTCGGCTTAGAGCTGCCTCGACTGATTTTTGGACAAAGCGAGGTGGACGCTGTTGATCTGCTGTCTCGTTATCGCGAAATTCAGCGCTGGTTTGCTGGTCTGCCGGTGTATGGAGAAATTGAAAACGGTGACTATCCGCCCGCAAGTCATGTGCTGCTGTGGCCGTTGCTGAGCTGGGTTGATCGCGAGTCGGTTCGCGGGCTTTGGGCCCTAACGACAATGGTGGTTTTGCTGTGGCTTGCTTGGATAGGTATGCGAGAAAGTCAGGCCACGACACTGTGGGAAAAGCTGTTTATCGCTCTGATGCCTTTTGCACTTTATCCCGCTAGCGCCGGGATCCGTGTTGGTCAATTGGCAACTCATGTAATGCCACCTTTGGTTGCGGGGCTGCTGCTGCTGCGGCGAACAAACCTTTCTCAACAGCAGCCAAGCTGGCGGCAAGATTTGCTTGCCACTGCTCTGGTGCTTTTTTCTTTTGTCAAACCAACCCTTTCAGCGCCTTTTTTCTGGCTGATTTGTTTTATGCCAGGGCGCTGGCGGCCGATTTTGCTCGCAGCAATTGGCTATATCAGTTTGGCGTTGCTAGCGACTCATTACCAAGCAGGCAATTTGTTAACGTTGCATGCTGATTGGTTATCCCACGCCGGTACCCAGCTAGGGACAAGGGGACATGCCAGTGTGCATACCTGGCTAGAAGCGGCAGGACTCTCGGATTGGATGCTGTCTGTTTCTCTGCTGTTAGTATGCGTGATGGGTGTTTGGACAATGCGCTACCAGCAGGTGGAGCCGTGGATATTACTCAGCGTCGCAGCTTTGATAGCTCGCTTTTGGGTCGATCATCAAGTCTTTGACGATTTGCTATTGTGGGTGCCGCTCATCGCGCTTTTTCGTCTAGCCAAAACGCTGCAAAGTCAGGCTTTTCGGGTTGCTGCCGCCTTTCTTTTTGGCCTCAATTGGTTGGTGCTCATGGCACCGGCGCGTTTCTTAAATCGATCCTTCCCCATCTCTACGCTGGCAATTGGTGGCCAGACGGTGCTTTGGATCGGCTCACTGATATTTTTTCTGTTTTTGGCCCAGCGAGAGTTCTCTCAAAAGGCGATGCAAAAGGACGGCTTATGACATCTTCTGCAACTAAAACCAATCGTCAAATTCTAGACGGTACGGTCTGGGTATTTTTGGCTGAAGGCTTGATTTTGCCGACGGGATTGATCACTGCTGGATTTTTGACTCGACACTTAGGACCGCAGGGCTATGGGCTGTTTACCCTAGCTTCGGTGGTAGTAGCGTGGATTGAGTGGAGCATTACGTCTATTTTTAGCCGCACCACCATCAAGTTTGTGGGAGAAGCAGAGGACTGGCGACCCATTGGCACACTGGTGGTGCGATTGCACCTCGGGCTAAGTGTAGGGATTACAGCGTTGATTTGGCTGCTTGCCCCTGCGATCGCCAATGGACTCAATGAACCTGGTCTGGGCCAGTATCTACAGCTCTTGGCCCTAGATATTCCGATCTTTAGCCTGGCCAGTGCGCAGCGCAATATTTTAATTGGCAGGGGCAAATTTCGCGAGCGGGCAATCGCAACTGCTGGCCGCTGGATACTGCGTCTGGTGCTGATGGTTTTGCTGGTGGGGGCAGGCTTTTCGGTAACAGGAGCCATTCTTGGAACGTTGGGTTCGTCTTTAGTGGAGCTTGTGATCACGCGTTATTTTGCACCGACGCCGTGGTTTCAAAAGGCTGATTTTCCAGTGCGATCGCTGTTTGGCTATGCGGTGCCCCTCTTTTGCTTTGCCATGACCATGCGACTCTACGACAAACTCGATCTCGTCATGCTCAAGGTGCTCGGCGGCTCGGCGGAAGAAGCCGGTATCTATGGTGCGGCCCAGAATCTGGCCTTTATTCCAACTATTCTTAGCATCTCTTTTTCACCGCTACTGCTTTCTAGCTTGAGCCGTCTCATTGCTGATGGAAATTTGCTCCAAGCCAAAGTGTTGGCCCGCCACGCCTTAAGACTGGTCGTCGGCCTGTTGCCTATGGGTGCCATTACAGTCGCAACCGCGCCAGCCATTGTCAGTTTGATTTATGGAGAAACGTTCTCGCCCACTGCTCCGATTCTGTCTATCCTCATCTTTAGCTCTTTGGGCCTGATGATGATTTCAATTGGCACCACCATTCTCACTGCGGCAGATCGCCCTAAAAGTCCTTTCTTCGTCGCCGCTCCTTTGCTGCCGCTGGCGGTATGTGGTCACTGGTGGGCTGTTCCTCAGCTACATGCCATGGGAGCCGCTTGGGTCACTGCTTTAGTGGCTCAGCTGGGCGCGGTGATGATGGTCGTGGCAATCTACAGACTCTGGCAGATTTGGCCTCCTGTTTGGACACTGCTGCGCAGTCTATTGATTTGCACAGCCATATACACGCTGGCAGTTTTTTGGTCTGTTACCAGCCTCTGGCTCTTGCCGCAACTGTTATTGCTAGCTTTAATGGTTCCTTTCATGTTTCTTCTTTTGGGCGAATTTAACCGTCAAGAAATTGGTTTGATTCGTTCTGTGATAACTGATTTTTTGCCCTTCTCCCCATCAGCCAAGTAGCTAACCCTAGCTGGTGTGGTTCAGATATGAGTTATTCCTTTGCTTTGTTGCCTTACCCGCTGACTGACATCTCCCAACCTACAAGCCAATGTTGTCTCTTTCTTTTTCTATTGTTGTGCCTACTTACAATCGTCCAAAACAGCTTGAGCGCTGTTTAGCGGCGCTAGTGGCCCTAAATTATCCGAAAGATAGCTACGAGATTATTATTGTCGACGACGGTAGCGATGAGCCCCTAACGTCAGTCGTAGCCCCCTTTGAAAATGCTGCAGTCATTACGCTCATTCGTCAGCCCAACGCAGGACCTGCCGCTGCTAGAAACACAGGTCTTACGCAGGCGACGGGTGAGTATATTGCCTTTACCGATGATGACTGTATGCCCGAGCCAGGATGGTTACAAGCGTTTGCGATCGCACTACAAACTAACCCACAGGCCATGGTCGGCGGCCATACTCTCAACGCGCTGCCTCAAAACCTATACTCCTCTGCGTCGCAGTCGCTGATTGACTATCTTTACAGCTATTACGATTCAGCCTCGCAGGGAATGTTTTTTGCCTCTAATAACATTGCAATGGCTCGCTCTCAGCTGTTTACCATCGGTGGGTTCGACATCGCTTTTCCTTTAGCGGCTGCCGAAGATAGAAATTTGTGTGACTGCTGGCAGCAAGCAGGCTACCCGATGCAGTATGTTCCTACCGCAACGATTCAACATGCGCATGCGCTTTCTTTAAAGTCTTTTTGGCAACAGCACTTCGGCTATGGACGCGGAGCCTATTGCTTTCACCAGAGTCGTGCTCAAAGAACCGAACAAGCCGTTAAGGTAGAGCCGATGACGTTTTACACCGACCTACTCGCCTACCCCATGAAGCGGACCAACATAAAGTCTCCGCTCAAAGTTTCCAGTCTATTTTTTCTCTCTCAGGTGGCTACGGTAGCCGGTTTCTTTTGGGAGCGGGCAACAAGCTAACGCGCCGACGATACTTTTAGTTCTAGAGGTCAGCCCTTTCAAGGTCAATTGAATACTTTTAATAATTCATGAAAGTCTCTGTAGGAAAAGGCTTCAGGGCTTCGCACTTGGAAAAGTGATTTCTACAAACTGAGAGAATCCTAATAGTAACTACGAAACCGGCATAATGAAACGGCTGAAACACTTATCGGCGCGTGAGCCTTTTTGTTGGATTAGCACATTTGTTCTATTGCGAGGCAAGGATGATATAGCGAAAAGCCTTGTTGAGTAATGTTTTTGGCCAATTATTAAGCTTATGAGTGAGGCACCTTGAGAGGGCTGGTTCTAGAGGTCTGAGATTAGACTTTCTGAGATTAGGCTTTCTGAGATTAGGCTTTGGGCTCCAACTTATAAAAGAAGATGGGTCGATTGGCCGCATGGTTCTTGTACAAATCAAATCGGCGAATCAGTACCAGACGATAGCTTTTTGAAAGCGCTTCTTCGATCCTAGAATATTTTTTCTCATCTACAGATCCTCGCGGATTGAAGGCCAAGTAATAGCCGGGGTTAAACGTTTGTATCCTATGGTCAATGCTGCGATATCCTTGCCAATCATTGATAGCCTTGATGCTGTCTGTTGCGAGGGCAATCGTATCAGCCACGGTTCCCATCACTACCTTTGATTCTGTTGCGGTTGCTTCAATATATTCCTCTATGACTTCTGCTGTTTCTACCAGCTCAAACTGCGCAAACCACAGACTATGTCCAACCTGAAACAGATTGACGACGAGCGCGGTTGCAAACAGAGTGCCTAGCCCAGCGTTCACCCATGGCCTGTACTTAGAGAGGGCGTGAATACCTGAACCATTTAGTTTCTTTTGAGGCCGCCGTACCTTCTGTAACCGTAAAGTGCTTTGTATCCACAGAGGAATCGCCAGTGCAATCGGCACAATCAGCACCAGCATATATCTGGGCGCAGTAAAGTCGCTCAAAGAAAACATGCCTAGCGATGTTGCTGTCCACAGCATGATTATTCTAAAGAGCGGGCTGTCTTGCCCCTCTTGTGCGACTGGCCTGGTAGCGGCCTGCCTTTTCCTAAACTGTTTTTTATTAATCTGTAGCAGCGCGATCGCTCCTAGCAGTCCTGGGAACAAAAAAGGAAACAGCACAAAGCTACGCTCAAGGACTCGCAAGGGCGCTTTTACGAACGCAAATAAGCTTCTCGGCACTTTTGCGGTAACGTTGTAGGTAGAGAAGTAAGCCTGGCTTTGGGGATCGGCTAGCTGATTGAGTACTAGATGGCATAGCCCTAACGACATGCCGACTACCAGCAGCCATAGTAGGGGCAACTGGGCCCAAGAGATTGTCTGTTCCCAAAATCCGTTTGATTTTTTAGCGACGCTGTCTTCTGTTAGCGGCCTCGTCTGATGTTGATTGGAAGGTGCTGGTGACGAGAGCGGTTGTCGCGATCGCTGTGGTGACGGGCCTTGAAAGTAAAGTGAAAAAAAGATAACCGGCAGCGCAAACAATGCCGTTGTTTTGGTCAAAATAGCAGCCGTAAAGACTAGCCCAGAAATCACGACACGGGTAAACCAGTGTGATCGCTGTCTTGTGGCTAGCCACAAGCTTCCTAAAACAAAGGCTAGCAGCGGCATTTCTAAAAAGGCTGATCGGCTGTAAGCAAATGTTGGGTAGTTAGCCAACACAACAAACGGTGCTATCCAAGCCAACTGTGCAGAAATTTCACGACGGGCCAACAAGTAAACCCAAACGCTGACAACCAAAGAGCTAACAACGCTAATGGCCCTAACAGAAACTAGACTGACGCCAAATAACTTAAACCAAACAACCTGAAGTAAAGGCAACACCGGTAAGCTAGTCATGGTGTTGTAGCCATCATCAATGTACCAGCTACCCTCTCTTACCCAGGCAACAGCATTCCTAGACCACCAGCCTTCATCGGTGTAGCCATAGGGACCCAAGTTCGCTGGAAAGTCAGCCTGCAAGTACACAACCCTAGCGCAAATAAGTAGCGCAAGCGTGCCCCACACGACTAGGTTCCACACGGCCAGATAAGGCGGTTTACCCTTTGTAAGATTGTCTATGCCCGTACTGTGACCTTTCCCTAGAGCTTTTTCCTTCATGGAAATTTCTTTTTACCAAAGTACGACAGTTATCATCAAATCATCGCAAAAGAAACACCCCGTTTATCTTTGTATTCTAGATCCTACGTTCTAGAAAAGGCGTATTCCAAAGGCAATGATTTTCTTTGATAAAGGCGATCGCTAGCGTAAAATCCAGGTCAACGTCTCACACCTGATGCGCTTTTCGGAGGCTCTGCTACAAAAAAGCCTAGCCCTCCTTACTTGGTACTGTGAAATACTCTAATTTCACCAGAGCCTTACTGACTAGCTACCGACTAATTTAGTATTACTCTGGCAATTTAATAAATCCGAAAGAATTACAGATACGCTCAGGGCGCTTGAACAAGGTTAGAAAGAAAAGAGTTAGAAAGAAAAGGGTTAGAGAGGAAAACCTCACTGGGAAAAGCCACACTGGGAGAGACGTCAAGCTCCATGCGAGCTTCGTCGGCGATGGCATAGTCTGCAGCCTGGAAGGCCCCTTCTTCGGTTGGTAATGTCACCGATTCAGTAGACTCTTCTGTCTGTAAAAGCGATCGCAACCTAGCGTATGCATGATCGGTTGATGTCTCTTCTGAAAGTGCCTCTAATGTCTCAACCGAAGCAACTATCGATTCGGTTAGGTCTACGGCCCGCTTTACTGTTTGGAGAGTTGCTGTCTCGTCATTCGGATCTGCATTCAACAGAGGAGGCTCAATAACCATCGACTCAGCAGTTGCTACCGCGCTTTGCGTATCCGAGCGATCGCTTGAAGATAGATTTTCAACGTTGACTTCTGCGTTGACTGCTGTTCCATGGGCAGCTAATAGCAAGCCCGCCAAGAGGCTGAAAAACTTAATTGGCTTAAAATTCACGACACTCACACCATACTTTTTAACAAAAGAACTTTATCATGAGTTCCTGTTCAGAAAAGCCTGAAGTGCCTGTGTTTACTAGGTTTATGCTTTGACAGCGTGTCTGTTGTAATTGCTTTCAACTTGTGTATCTCTACTCAGCTTGCAATGAAAAAATTGAGTAGCTGCTACACTTCAACGACAAACTGATTAAGCCGATAGCCGTCTACTTTTCCACGAATGAGCCACGGTGCCCACCGGGCTAGTAGACCAAATGGGAAGGGAGCGTACTTCATGAGATTGGGGCCGGCATCTAGGAAAGTGCGCGATCGCACCAGCCGCAAATTAGCCCAGTTTTCAATCTCACGAGGATCATCACATCCCCAGCGAAACCAGCTATCTTGCGACATATATTTCATTGCGTCATGAGTAGACTGAGTATCCACCATTTTTTGAGCAGTTGTGTCGGTTAAAATCCACGCGCCTGGAAAGCGATTGGCAATTTGAGAAATCGCCTGCTGCGCTTGGGCCGCTGCCAAATAAATAATCACTGCTTCTGAAATAAAGCACCAGGGTCCACCCGTAGCAGCAATCGTCTCCATCCAGTCTGTTTCGAGTACGCTGGCTTCAATCATGGTGCGACGAGGCTGGTCTTGAAAGAACTGTCGCCGCAGTGCGAGAGAATCAGGTAGGTCAAGATCGAACCATTGAGCTTTGCCATTGTCCAATCGCTCGAACCGGGTATTGAGACCACAGCCAATTTCGATCACTGTTCCGGCTGGATAGTCGGATAAAAAAGACTGAACGTATTGATCGAACATATTGGTCCTTAAAGTTGCGCCCCCTAAAGACTTAGACTTCTTCCATTTTGAGAAATCGTAGTCCAATGCGTCAACAATTTCGACGGCTTTTCTATCTTGAATCAAGCCGTTGTTTTTCTGAGTTTCTACAGCGCGCCCCAACAGTGGAATGAGAAGAGTCTCTTGCACTGGGCCTAGATTTACCGCAATCTTTTGCATCATCTTGAAACCTCTATTGGATTGTGGGCTATAAGATAAGTTGTCAGCTATGAGACGAGAGCAATATGGGCCTTCCCCAGTATGCTAACTTACGCAATGCTATTCGTGGCACTTGTCACGCTTGGTGCGATGCCCAAAACTACAGCGACCCTTTTTGTAAGGATGGCGTGTGGTGGGCTTTTCCGCCCGGCGGTGTGATTCCAGTTCAGAGTAAGGCGGTGATGGGCGAGATGAGCCACTGCGACGTGAAGATTGGGCCAGTGACCTTGTCACTTTTTCCAGATGGTTCACTGGCAGATGGTTCACTGGCAGGTGGCTTAGCAATAAAAGGTAATCGTTTTGGTGGTGCTGAACGATCTTGCACTGTGAGTTCTACACTGTGAGCGATGTCTCGAAGAAGCGAAGCGTTTGTTTAAAAGTATTCTGATGCCAGCGAACATGTTGCAAACGTTTGCAAATGTGCAGCTATATTTTGGGGTTCATGGCGTAGTGCAAAAAGGACCAAAATGAAACTAGCACCGTCACGGCTCGGGGCCACAGCAGCAGCATCCAAATCTTGTACCACAGAGACATATTAGATTGAACGCTGGCATTAGCGGATTTTGTGATGTCAGCGCGGAGTCTCTCTGTTAGAAAATCGCCAATCGTCGGCACCAAACTCACAAAAAACAGTACGAGATAGATAAAAAGACTCCCCAAGCCAACTTTCAACAAATAATTTTCCGTGCGGGTAGTGGGTGCAAGATTTATCACAACAGCGCCCAAAAAGAGAAGAAATAACACAAAGCCCAGTCGCCAAGTTGCTACCCAGTAAACCTGGCTATTGAAAATTTCAAGGTAAGTTGACTTAAGCGCAGATCCACCTATCAGCAGTAGACAAAGATCGCTCCCCAGAAAAATAGTCAGAAGGGTAAGAATACCAATAAGAGCAATAGACTCTAAGCTCATAATTTTACGAACAGGTGAAGCTAGAGAGGATCATCCACCGCAAAAAACTAACTGTCGAGACGATCAGCAAGCCATTCGTCTAGTGACCACTGACCAGCACCGTTCGCTAGCAAAAAGGTGTAAATAGTCGCATACAGCGTTGCGGTTTCTAGAGGGGCCACGGCAAAGCCATTGGCTTTGAGATGGAAGAAAATAGCGACGGTCATGGTACCCAGCAAAGCAGCTGCGCCTACGCGGGTGAGCAGTCCTAGCAAAATTAAAACAGAACCCACTATCTCAGTGTAGGCCGCGCAGTAGGAGAAGAAAACTGGATATGGCAAGCCAATAAAACTTACAACGCCTTCGGCAAAGCCAGGGATATCAGCTAGCTTATCGAGGCCGTTGTGAATCATCAGTCCGCCTGCTGCTAGACGGATTGCCAGCCAAGTCGCTTGAGTTAGCGTATTAGTTGTTAGCGTGCTAGATGACGCTGAGTTTGGCTCTAAGTTGGACTCTGAGTTGGACTGTGGGCTTGCCATAAAATTCTCTTCAGGTGCTAATCAGTATCTTAGGCAATGCGTTGTTTTTTTGCGAATGCAAGGCTACTGCCCAACAGCAAAATCGCGCCTAAGCTAGCCGGTTCTGGCACTGTTTTTACCACGAGGGTAGGCGCTACATTGGCAGAAGCGCCTGCTGGGAAAAAGCTAGCGTAGCTGTTACGCCCGTCGATGTCAGTATTGCCAAATACACCGCTCAAGGCCAGATCCGTGTTCGGCTCATCGCCTGTCAGCCATTGACTTACCAGGGTGGTAACATCCCAGCTGTAAGTACCGCCGTCACCCACTATAGTTGAAGCGATCGCATTTTCCCCTGCTGCCCCAAAGTCAATATCTTCTGTCCCGTTGCCAGTTGTTGCATCAAAAGGCGCTGTGAGATCATACACACTGACTGTTACCGGGCGATCGCTTGTCGCTGGAATCAAGTTAGCCGGTTCTGTCAGCACCGGATCGTAGGTCAGCTGTAGCGTTGCCCGCTCAAACTCGCTCTGGACCTCAGGAATTTGCAGGTCGCTCAGGTCAAACTGTACAAAAGAAATCGTGTCAAATCCCTCAAAGCCAATTGCCGTAGCTTTATCAGAGAGTAAGCGAATATCGCTAGAGCCACTGACATTACCTGCGAACGTAAAGTACGAGTCGCTAGCTACAACCTTGAAAGCAGCAGCTTGGGCCGTCAACGGCAGCAACATAGGAGCCGAGAGCGCTACACCCATTCCAATCATTGAACGCTTTAAGTATTTCATCAGTATCTCCAAATTGTTGTCGAGAATAAGCAGTCTTCGTTGCACCCTTGGAACAGCAATGAAACCAGCATCCTGACCTAGAGCAAGGACGCTGATTTCTTCATTGGTCTACAAAATCAAGCCAAAAGCAACACGTTTCACAACGCATTGATTGTTCTTAGATGAGGGCCAGTGCCTCATCAGGATTCGAGACATCAGGAACAACCATAAAGCTGCTTTCTGTGATGCTCGATGCCTGAGTTTTGCCGATTATAGCGAGAGTTTCACCCGTGTCAGCCACACCCAGCACAGTGTAGTTAGCCTTCTGAGTAATCGTTAAATCCTCAAAGGCAAGCTCACCTTCGACCAGGCCAATTTTGTCTATGCCAACTTCAAAGTCGCGAATGATATCGGTGCCGTCGCCGTTACCGAATACATACACATCGCTTCTGCTACTGCCCTTGAGGATATCGTAGCCGGTAACACTCATTAGAATGTCATCGCCTGCGCCACCACGAATGATGTCATCGCCACCGTCGCCACTCAGGATATCGTTACCCGCAAAGCCGCCGATTACGTCATTACCACTACCGCCAAAGACAATATCATCGCCTGGCATTTGAGTCGTGTTTGCCGTTCGCAGGTTGCTATCAGCGCGGATAACATCATTGCCACGGCCACCCATGACAATATCACTGCCCAAGTCTGCGGTAATGAGGTCGTTGCCCGATCCACCGTCTAAGATATCGTCACCTGAGGTGCCAAAGAGGCGTTGGTCTGCCTCCGGAGCGGGTGTCACGAGATTAGCCTCGATAGTGTACTCCCCCACGTTAATGCCGAAAGTTGGGAAGACTCTGCCACTGCCGCTACCTGCAACATTGGGGTCGTAGGCGCGGTTACTGAGCAAGGCAACACCTGCATAGTAAGTACCGGCTTCGGTTGCTGTGTACTCAACATAAGCGTCACGGCCCGATTCAAACAATTCACCCGGCGCAGAGCCTTCACGGTTTAGCAACAGTTCTTCACCAGCTGCGTTGAAAAGTCGCAGCTCAGTATCTACCCGCTGCTCACCTTCAAAGTTCTCATCGGTGTAGCCGATGGAATCAATGTCAATTTTGACAGTGTCGCCCGCTGCCAGCTCGAAGGAATACATATCCACATCTTCTGTGGCATCAATCAAACTGCGTGTTGCCCGAATCGAATCGATTTCTGCTTTTAGCTTAAAGCTAGTGCTATCAGGACTTAGCCCAGTATCCGTTGCCGTTTCAATAGTGTCATTGAGCTCTGTTTCAAACGGAAGCTCCTCACCGCCATCGTTGCCGTCGCCGTCGCCATCATCTGGAATAACAACAGAGTCAGGATTATCGGCAATCGTGAGGGTAAATTCACTCGCTGTCGGGTCGATGGCGTATCCTACACCCGGCTGCACCGTAAATGTGAATTCATCAATCCCTTCTAGCGCATTTTCGGCTGGAATTTGCTCATTGGTCGTCTCATCAAAAGCAGCCAGCGTAATCGTAGCCGTCTGCTCCGTCATGGTGAAGAAGAACCCACTCGCCCGGAAGTTCGGTGAGGGGAAGTTACCCCCTGCAATCTCAGCATTAAACACATCAAACTCACCTAAGGCAGCGCGAATGCCACTATCGACATTGATAGTGACACCGTCGGCAGGGGGCGGAGAATCGAGTGAGAAGGTGAGTGTGGTGGTGTTGCCCTCGGTCTCTACCAGTGCTGTTTCGCTAATAGAAAGACCGACAGTGGGCACAGTTGGCAGCGCCGGAACCTCATCAATTGTGTCGTATACAACTGTTGAGAAGGTACCGTCTCCCACGGTGTAGCCAGCACTAGGTGCAAGCGTAAAGGAGATTGTTTCTGCGCCATCGGTAGGTGCTTCTTCAGGGTCGCTGAGATTGAGGTTGATAAAGCCGCTGTTAGCTGTTAGCTTCACTTTCAATCCAGTCGGTTCACCGGCGTCATTGAAAACAGCGCCTGTGACTTCTATCCCTTCTGAACTGAAGGGCGACCGAGTACTAAACACACTAGAGAGGTCAATATCACTCGTGAGATAAACCTCAACTCCTTCTTCTGGAATCGCCCCTTCAACATCAAGACCCAAGGTCAAGATAGAAGCAGTTCTTCGCTCCGGTGTGTACTGCACTAGTGCGTTAGAGATTAGATTATCGCTGCTGTCGTAGGTTGCAGGCGTGGCAGAAAGAGAAACTGCTGGGCCACTGCCATCGCTAGCAGGAATTTCTGTAGCAGACGCTGTAAACGCCTGATTGAGCGACATGTTGAGCGTATACTCACCATAGCTACGGCCTGTACCACTACCCGGTTCTGTGGGGTCGTAAGGATTGTTGCTAAGGCTGCCATCGTCTTCAACAAATCGCTCCAAGTCCCCGTTAGGATAGCTGCTAACACCGACGTAATAAGTGCCCGCGCTCTCGACCGTGTACTCAATGTATGAGTCCTGTCGGCCCTGGGCAAACACTTCGTCTGGGGCAAAGTCATCGTCACTTTGCGCCACCACATTCCCATCTGCATCTAAAACTTGCAGCAGCGTATCGGGGCTAAAAGGAGAATCTAAAAGTGCTCTGGCATCGGTATCTAGTCGAAGAACATCGCCAGCAGCTAGCTCAACAGAGTAGATATCAACATCTTCTGAGCGGTCAACTGCAGGGTTGCGCTGCTGTTCTAGCGCACCTGAAATAGACACTAGCTGATTGTTCGTTGTGAGGCCTGTGGCAACAGCGGTGTCTAGCGTGTCGTTGCTTTCTGTATCTATCGGTGGCGCAGCAATCACAGTATCGCTGAGGGTAAACTCACCGCCATTAGCAGCTGGGCTCACCATGTAACCGGTTCCTGGCTGCAATGTAAAGGTGGCGGTTTCAGTCGCTTCAGCAATACCATCGTCAGCAATCGGCAGCTCAATCGTAGCCGACTGATCGGTAATCTTAAAGTCGAACCCGGTGCCATCATCGCTAACGCCAACAACCTCACCACCCGTTGTTACAATTTGCGCCAGGTCAAATTCATTTAGGTTGGGTGCATCGATAGAGACCGTAATGCCCTCAGCGGGAGGCAGGGTGCTGACCTCAAAAGTATGAACAGAGACCGTCCCTTCAGACTCTGTCAATACCGCTGGTGACGTTGTGAAGCTCACGACAGGCAGTGCACCTGGCGCGTCAGAAATGCTGTAGCTGACAGACGTTGCTGCTGCGTCAATTGTGTAGCCGGGGCCCTCAATAATTGAAAAGGTAAAGTCTTCTACACCCTCGACTGCATCTTCAGGTTCGATTTGGTCATTAGTGGTTTCGTCGTTTACAGCAACCTTAATGCTGGCACCGTCTTCTAGAACGTTGAAGTAAAAGCCGCTGGCTGCAAAGTTTGGCGATGGCAAAGCGCCACCGCTGATGTCTGCACCAAAGACATTGAGTTCGCCTAGTGCCGCTCTGGTGCCGCTATCGACGTACACCAAGACGCCGCCGTCTGGAATGTCTCCTGCCACGTTAAACGTAAAGGTAACTTCGGTCCCTTCACTTTCAACCAGCGCGGTGTTGTCTATACTGATACCAACAGTTGGGCCATCGCCCAGTGCAGGCACATCAGCGAGCGTATCGTAGAACGTAACGGTAGAAGATGCAGCATCAGCATCAATTGCATAGCTTTCGCTTTCGGCTAAAGAAAAGTCCAGCGTCTCAACGCCGTCAGTTTCTGGCACATCTCCCTGCTCAACGTTGAGTGAGAAAAGCGCGTTGGGGCTGGTGAGTAAGAACTTAATCCCCTTAGGTGTGACGCCGTCCTCTTCGTACACAGCACCCAGTACTTCACCGCCGCCGCCAAATGGCTCACGGCCTAAGCGAGAGAAATACTCCGCAAAGTTATTGTCGATGCCGACAACAACTTCTAGCCCATCTGCGGGAATGTCGCCATCAACGCTAAAAGCTAGGTTGAGGACACTAGCGCCGGGCTGTTCGCCCAAATATTCAACCAGTTCTGGCGCGAGGATGCGATCGCGATTTTCGTCACGGGTACCATCAAAAGTGCCTGTGACTGTTTGAAATGAAACAGTAGGTGTTGTCATTATGTTCGTCGTTTGCCTGTAATTTGTAAGTAGGAATAAATCTCATTAATAAACATGATCTGCAAGCAAAAATATAAGCTCGCTAGTAGTGCGCACTAGCTGTTCACTAGTATTGGGGGCACTTAATCAGCACCCGTTCAAAGTCCCTATCTATTGCCTGCACGGTAGTTTCAAACACCCTGAAAAAATAAACTACTCTTTCGACTTAAAGTTAGTGCCGAGAGAAAAATAGGCTCTCTCAAGAACCCCTTAATAATTTTCTACTCGACTTGACTTGCTTATCGAGAATCAGAATCATTAATTAGCAAAGCAACTTTATCACGTTATTCATATAGCCTACGCAAAATCTCAGATAAAACTTATCAAAATCTCACAAACTGTGCGTGTCTTTAGGTATCTGTTGTTTGAAATGCAACAGGTCTCATTAGAATATCTCCGCTACTAGCCAGCTCAAAGCTTGAGCAGCTCTTTTTGAGTAAAAGAGCCGAATAGAAAGGATTCCTTTCTTCTAGAAGCCTATGAAATATTACGCTTTAGAAGAGAGGCATACTTGGATGGAACGACAGACAAACGCACAAAAATCACCGCTACAGTTGCTACAACAAAATAGTATCAGCGGAAACATTCTGTTGAATTACATAACTTTAAGCCAATAAGAAAACCACCGCAGAAACTACGGTGGCTACGAGGTTGTTCTTGATAAAGCTTATCGCTACAGCGGTAGAGATGCTGGGCACCCAAACAGCTTCAGTAGCTGACTCACGGCAACTCTAAGCTGCTGCTGCCCTTCACTTGACGGTACGTAAATGCCTGAAAAATTAGCTGAAAATTGATGACTCGCTCGAGCAGAAAATCGCCAATTTTGACCTTTCCAGTCATGCCCAGTTAGCTTAATTCTGCTGAGCGTGCGCTTAGGAGATTGAATATTTCCTGCAAAATACACCTGCAACAAAATACAGCCACAGCTGAGATGAGACTGCCAAGTGGGAAAAGAAAACGCAATATCGATTGAATCAGGATCAAACCGCTTTTGAGTCTGTTCATCCAATGCCCAAGGGCTGAAATCGACTAATACAGAAGGAAATTGTGTCTGAACAATCGCTGAAACGTTAGCTATTTTCCTAACGATACTGATGGACAGCGCTTGAGCGCTTGCATTCATAACGGATACCTCAGCTCACCCTTAAAAAACAAAAATCATTTTTAGTTGACAATGCTATGCTTGTTGAGATTATATATCAATAAGAAATAGCTGTGCCAGTCTAACGAAATATTTTTCACCGCTTATTTCTGAGGGCACCACAGCTTCAAATTAGTTAGGAGATCGACCATGTCAGGCTATGCAAACGAACTTAAAAACAACGCTAAATCAATGGTTTCGGGAGGGAAAGGGATTTTGGCGATGGACGAAAGTAACGGAACTTGTAACAAGCGGTTCGATGCGCTGGGCATTCCAACGACAGAAAATTCCCGTCGAGACTATCGAGAATTAATCTTAACTGTACCTAACCTGTCTAACTACATCAGTGGACCGATTCTCTATGATGAAACCATTCGTCAGTCGACAAAGGCAGGGGTTCCTTTGCTGAAAGTGATTACAGAAGCGGGCATGTTGCCGGGTATTAAGGTAGACACTGGCGCAAAAGATTTTGCTGGCCATCCTGGAGAGAAAGTAACCGAGGGCCTAGATGGATTAGCGGACCGAATTGCTGAGTATTACAAAATGGGTGCACGGTTTGCCAAATGGCGAGCGGTGATTACCATTGGTGAAGGCATTCCTAGCCGAGCCTGCATTGAGGCAAATGCCCACGGCTTAGCTCGCTATGCTGCGCTCTGTCAGGCCGGTGGGTTGGTACCCATCGTAGAGCCAGAAGTATTGATTGATGGCAATCATTCTTTGCAAAAGTGCTATCAGGTCACCGACACAACACTTCATGCTGTTTTCCATCAGCTGTATATGCAAGATGTTGCTTACGACCAGATGATACTAAAGCCCAGTATGGTTGTCCCTGGCAAAGATTCTGGCGAAAAAGCCAGTGTCGAAGCGGTTGCTGAAGCGACTATCCAATGTCTGTTGAAGAATGTTCCTGCAACGGTAGCAGGCATCGCCTTTCTTTCTGGTGGCCAAACTAAGGAAGATTCTTCGGCCCATCTCAACGAGATGAATAAACAGTTTGGCGATCAATGTCCGTGGCCGGTGACATTCTCCTATGCACGGGCTATCCAACAGCCTGCCCTAGAACATTGGGCTGGTGTCCCAGCTCATGTAGACGTTGCTCAGCAGAAGCTGCTGCACCGCGCGAAATGCAACAGCCTAGCTAGTCAGGGTGCTTACACCAGCGATCTTGAGAAACAGCTGGTGCTAGCGTAGTCTCTACACTTTCATTGATACTCACTTTTCGCTAATAAAATCTATAACCTCCTTTTCAAGTCCATGTCTTCAAAGTAGTCACCTGACTATTTTGAAGACTTTTCTGTTGCGCTGTCATATGTGTTTTTATAATTGAGCAGCATTCGGAGGTACAGCAGATTGTTGTATATCCGAATGCTGCCTATGCGAGGAACAGATTAACCCTTACTGGCACCTTGCCGACGGTTAAATCCAGACGCCATCAACCCACCACCAACGCATAGCAAACCTAGGATTGAGGCAGGCTCTGGCACAGCAGTCACTTCAGTGACTTGGGCAAACTGTCCGGCCTCACTAAGCGGCGTAACCGGCTGTCCATTTGGCGGCGAGTAGGCCTCCCCTACTCGCCCATCATCAACGAGTTCCTGAGTTGTTCTAGTCGGAAAGCCAACGTCTTCATGGGAAGAGAAGCCAATGGGAAAGCCAAACTCATCGGCCCAGTCATCAACATGCAGGTGAGGCGTACTGCTACGCGGTGGCTTAGACCAGAAGCTAAGACCCTCAGCAAGGCTAGGATCATTGCCGCTTTCGCGATCGAAGTTGAGGGCACCCAAGTTAAGCCCATCGGGCTCGTTATAGCTTCCGGTCTGAAGAATCTCTTGACTGCTGGTATCAAAGTTGAAGTTGACACCAGGATCGAGATGATTGTCTGTGTATGTTCTTAGTGGTGCACCGTCGGGCGAGAAAAAAGAAATATTTAGAAAATCCAAATCCTCGGTTCTGACAATACCGTCTGAATAGCTTTGAGTTTCGTCATAGCCAAACGAGCCTGATACTTCAAAGCCAGCAACCTGCCCAGTCCAGTCAAAATTGAACGTAACTGCTTCGGCATGGGCTGGAAGCACTGCGCTTAATGCTAAACCGATAAAAAGACTTTTTCTCAGCGTAAAAAACATTAATCGAAAATCTCCAAAAATTAATAATCCTGCTGCTATTGATAAATTCTTGAGCTAAATTGCACCTAAATTGCACCCGCTAGCGTAAAAATAGTGTCTTTCAGCTGTAAGCATATTGCTATTCGAGTCACTTAATGCGACTCCTTCTCAACAATTGATATCAAGAGCTCCAATTTCATACTAGCTTTACCCCAACTTTACTTTTTCAAATCTGTTTTCTCTGTTGACTGCGAATGACAGTAATTGAGCATCTGGTTACTTTCTCTAAAGAATGGCCATAGCCTCTTCAGCGGTAGCGACAGTTGGCACTATCTCAAAGCTATTTGCGCCCAAAGTTGAAGCGTCTACGCCTTGAAGGATGGCGAGTGTTTTCCCGCTGCTAGCAACTCCGAGCAGTGTTCTATTCCTAGCTTGAGTGATAGTAAGATCCGCAAAGGTGAACTCGCCTTCTATTAAACCAATGAGATCAGTGCCGACTTCAAAGTCTTTGACTCTATCAGTGCCATTATTTGTACCAAAGACGAACAAATCAGCGCCGTCGCCACCAACGAGAACATCTCTCCCGGTGCCCCCGATCAGCAGATCATCACCTGTACCGCCGCTGAGAAAGTCATTACCCGTATTCCCGATAAGGATATCTCGCGCTTCGTCGCCAAAGAGTCGATCGCGACCACCGTCGCCGAAGAGGATGTCTTGTCCTGCACCGCCGAAGAGTGAATCTCGCTGGCTGTTGCCGTTGATGATGTCGTTGCCTGCTTCGCCAAAGAGTCGATCGCGTCCATTCCCACCAGAAAGGGTATCGTCGCCTAACCCACCCTTAACGAGATCACGGCCAGCGAGCGCATTGATAACGTTATCAGCATCTGTGCCAAAGAGGCGATCTCGTTTATCTGTCCCTATCAACGGAGGGGCAGTGATCGTATCAGGATCAAAAGAGTCACTCGTAATGGTGTCAGCTTGAACATTTTGCAAAATGGCCAGTACGTCTGCTGTGCCTGTGAGTGTAATGACAGTATCGGCATTATCTTGGGCAATGGTGACATCGCTAAAGCTGAGCGCACCCGAGAAGTCTGGTTTAAAGCCGACCAGTTCAAAGCGATCACTTGGGTCATAGTTGGTAATAGTCAGAACGCCCGCACCCGCACCAATTCTAAACAGGTCACGGCCGCTGCCCGTAGCAACCGTAGTTTGACCAAACGACGACAGAAACGCATTCTGAACAATCAGAGTATTAACCGTATTGTTGCCATCGCCTAATACCAGGGTGTTGTTGCCGTCGCCAGCATGGACAATATCATCACCAGAGCCCGTGATAATGGTGTCATCCCCTGCCCCGGAGGTAACGTTGGTAGCTCCTTCACCAAGATTAGCCGTTAGCGCTCCTTTAACCAGATTAACGGTGTCATTGCCACTGCCAGCTGTAACAACGGCAGAACCGCCACTTGCCGCAACAAAGTTGTTGCCCTCTCCGGCGTCTACCGTCCCGCTGCCAATGCTGACGATCTCGTATCCGTCCTCCTCC
>JBHJIY010000071.1:0-46759 GCA_050042985.1 Phormidesmis sp.
CGCAGCCAATCCATAAACCCTTCCACTTCTTCTTCTAGCAGCGCTTCAGCTTCCAGCGCCATCTGCCGACGACTCTCCTGGTTCTGCGCGACAACCGCCTTCAAGTCATCTACATTAAACGCAAACACGGCGTCAATCTCGCTGATGTTGCTATGAACATTACGGGGAACCGCAATATCGAACACCATGATTTGGCTACCGTTACAGACGGGTTCCAAATTCTCACGGTGCAAAATCGGCTCTGTTGAAGATGTGCAGGTAAACACCACATCCGCCGCGACCACCGCATCCAACATGCCGTCGAGGGTGCCTGTTGTAATGTCGACATCGCCAAACTGAGCAGCCAAATCGTTGGCCCGCCCAATGGTGCGATTGAGCAAGGTGATTTTGTTGGCTCGCTTGGAGATCAGGTGCTGGACCAACAGCCTAGCCATTTTGCCCGCGCCCAAGATAGCGATATGACAATCGTCAAAGCTTTCGACTTTCATCAGGGCTAGTTCGGCCGCCGCAGAGCTGATAGAAACCGCGCCTGTGCCTAGGTTTGTCTCTGTGCGGACGCGCTTGCCTGCCTTGATCGAATCCTTGAGTAAGCGGTTGAGAATACGACCCACGCCTTTGTGCTGCTGTGCCAGGCTGAGGGCATGCTTGACCTGTGAGAGAATTTGGCCTTCGCCGAGGACCAGGCTGTCGAGCCCACCCGCGACGCGCATCAGGTGCATGACGGCGTCTTGCTGAAGCAGTACAAATAGGTGCGGCCGCAGCTCGTTTGGCTCAATGCCGCTGTGGTCGCTCAAAAAGCGCATAACATCGCGGACGCCAATTTCGATTTCGCTGGCAACGATGTGAATTTCGAGGCGGTTGCAGGTGCTGAGGATGGAGACCTCTGCAATGGTGGGTGAACTGCTTAGGTGGGCGATCGCATCAGCGACTTGAGCGGAAGGAATGCTCAACTTTTCTCGGACTTCAACTGGCGCAGTCTGATGACTGAGCCCAACAACAGCAATATTCATTCGGCTTCCTTCGGCTTCTTTGTTATGGGGGAAGGATCTTGTTGTAAAGAGTGTTCTCTTGTGAGTAGTCTCTTACGATCCAAAATTTTCTTTTTACTGGGTATGACTTATCTATAATCGGGTGAGCAGCAGTGCTCTCCTTTAAAGTATTAAATAATCCAGTGCACTCTCAAGGAAACTAAACAAAACTCCATCTTTGGAGATATGGACGACTGAAACAAAAGAGGGGCGCAGAATTCAAAAATTCTGCGCCCCTCTTTTACTTTTTACTTACAGAATCCGAAGGATTAGTGTAGGCTCACACGCTTGGGCTTGTCCTTCATGTGCACAGTATCAACAAAGCGAGCTGTCGAAGACTGGCTAGAAATAACCAAGCTCTGTGTGCGGTAGCCGCCGTTGAAGAAGCGAACGCCGTTCATCAGCGTACCAGGCGTGATGCCACAGCCAGCAAAGAGAACGTTCTCACCACAGGCAAGCTCTTCAGCTGTGTAGATTTTGTCAGGATCAGTGATGTTCATCGAAGCCAAACGCTCTAGGTTAGCTTCCTTACTCTCACCGATAAGACCTGTTTTCACGATCGCAGGGTCATAAATCAGCTGACCTTGGAAGTGACCGCCGAGGCAACGCATCGCTGCTGCGGAAATCACACCTTCAGGGGCAGCGCCAATGCCCATCAGGCCATGGACGTTGGTACCTTCAAAGCCACAGGAGATTGCTGCTGATACGTCGCCATCGCTGATGAGGCGAACCCGAGCACCCGCATCACGGATTTCTTTGATGAGGCCGTCGTGACGCTCACGCTTCATCACGATTATGACCAGCTCATCGATGCCGCGATCGAGGCACTCAGCCAAAATCTTGAGGTTTTCGGTGGGGCTCTTGCTGATGTCTACTTTGCCTTTTGCCGCTGGGGGAGCCGCTAGCTTGTTCATGTAGAAGTCAGGCGCTGCAAACAGGCCGCCTTTTTCGGAAATGGCGAGTACTGCCATAGAGCCAGGCTGACCGTAGGCACAAAGGTTGGTGCCTTCGCAAGGGTCAACGGCGATGTCAATCTCAATCAGTTCGTCGGGGGTACAGAGCTCTTCAGCGTTAGGCTGTGTACAAATGCCCACTTCCTCGCCGATGTAGAGCATAGGCGCATCATCACGCTCGCCTTCACCGATGACGATTTTGCCACGCATGTGAATTTGGTTCATGCGCTCACGCATCGCTTCTACGGCGACTTCGTCAGCGATGTCCTTCTCGCCTTTACCCATCCAACGAGCTGAGGCAATTGCTGCCTGCTCGACGACTTCAATAATCTCTAAACCGAGGGTGGTTTCCACGGGGTATTTATCCTCCAAACTGCCGAATCTAGCCGGTATTAATCAGAACTTTATGAGGGCTTTTAAGTCAGCCTATTCAGCTCTATAGGGCCATCTTTGAGTTTATCAGGGATCGCTACTTTATCTTTTCTCTAGTCAGATTTGGCGAGTTTGATGTAGAGATCGTAGTCCATGGTGCGATCGCGCACAGTAGACGTCAGACCAATCGCTTGGATTGCCGAAGTAGCACCTTCTGACGGAATTTGCGGTAGGGGGAATACGCCGCCCTGCGCGTTAACCTCAGCGAGATTGATGTAGAAGTGGCCGTTGTTGGGTGTAGGCGCAGTGCGGGTAAGCGTCTGAAAAAGACGATTGCTAGAGAGCGGTTGGCTAGGCGTGGGCAAAACCGATTCCCCGTTGGTTTGAAAAATGGACTCTGATGCGCCGTCGCCTACCGCGAAGAAAGTGACATTGCCCGGTAGCCAGCCGTGGCTAAACTGCACCCCCTGAAAAGGAGAAATCCATTTGGTAATGGAGCCACCCTCAACTTCGGTGGTCTCTACCTGATAGCGATAGCGATTGACCATGACGTCGTCAATTTGCGACCACACTGATTCGGCGGTTTGGCGATCGTTGGTTTGTACCATCATCAAAAGCGGCGCGCTGGCAATCGCAGGTGCGCTGCTTGGCGCTGGCGTTTCAGCTGTGTCGGTCGCTTCATTGGGCGGTGGTAGCAAACCCATCGCAAATTCGCCAGCGGCCCAAGGCATGATGTCTTCATCAATATCTAGGCCTGTTTGGGTGAGTAGTCCCGCTTTTAGATTTTGCGCATCGGGGAAGAAAGGCGGTGAGGTTTTGCCTTCGCTAAAGCCCTGCCAAAACTGCTGAAGATTACTGCCAGACATGGTCACGAGCGCGTCACCAGGTAAGCGGCGAGGCATCTCACCGGCTTCGTTTTTTAGCTCTCCATAGGCCAGGTCATTTTTTGGCAGGAGCCAGCTAGTGCCCTGAAAGCGAATCCCTTCTGACTCAATCAAGGCGTTCGCGACAATGCCCTGCGATCCTTGCAGTGGCAAAAGGCTTCCTTTGGGGCGGTTGGTTGTGCCCGCAGGGGGCGCCATCGCCTCTGTTGCCACTGGGATGTTGAGGTAGAGCTGGGCGAAGTTTTTGCCGCGTGGTTGCGGGGCTTCGATTCGGGTGGCGACCTTGCGGTAGCCTGCGTTGTCTAGCAACGACCGTCTGCCCTTGTGAGTATCGATAGCTTGCTCAATCCCTTCTGGCGTGTTGCCAATCACTAGCCAATCGCTGCCAATCACCGCCAATTCTAGAGTTTCCCAAGATTGATCGTTGAGCGCTTGTACGCGAATGCCTTTGTAGGTTCGGCTATCTAGCGACAAGAGTTCGCTATCGGTCTTAGCCTCAAGCAGTGCTTTGGCTTTGCCAGCATCCGCAATGGGCACCACCATCACCAAGTTTTGGGTAGCGGCGGCAAGGCCGCCATTCTCGGGTTGCTCGGCGGCTCTGTTGGGTCTATCTGGCAGAAAAGCAACTGTTATGCGATCGCCGATCCACGGCTTAATGTCCTGCCGAAAATTGAAGCCATTGGCGGAGAATAGTCGCTCTCCCCAGTCATTTAGCAGTGTGTTGAACTGCTCTTGACTATCAGGGGTACCAAACTGGCGCAGTTTGCTCCAGGCGAGCTCGTCTGTGGTCACCGTTACCGTTGCTAGCGCTGTTTGGGGAACCAGCTGAGTGCCGACAGGGGAAAGGCTTCTTGGCGCGTTTTGAGAATAGTTGAAATAAGCGATCGCACCCCCACCCAGTAAAATAGCTGCCCATACGCCCACCAGCTTTGGCGGCTTTTTCAAAGCGCGAGGCCAAAAACGAGACCCCGACCCTGGCGACGCTTGCTCATTGGGTGCCGATTCCTCAATCGATTCAGTCTTGGGTTTCGATTCAGTCTTGGGTTGATCTGCGGCGTCGGCGGTCGAGCTAGATGGCTTGGATATCTTGCTTGCCAAATTTGCTGGGTGATGGTTAGCCATACTGCTTAAAACGTTTATTAATAGTTAGAGCTTGATAGTCAGAACTTGATAGTCAGAGCCGTGCGAACAAACAGGCAGCGCCCAAAAGACTTCCCAAAACGATGTTCCATGCCCAGTCGCCATGCACTGTAGCAGAGAACCCAACAAAAGTGACTGGTAAAACTGCTGCCTACCCCAACATTTTTTGATGCCTCTTCCGCTTCCTCTATTCTGTACATTCGGTGGCTGAGCGTATCCACAACGCCAAAGGCGTGGCAAGGCCAAGGCGTAGTCTTACCGCAGGTAATAGCCACCTTTGAGTTTTCTTGCCAGTCGCAAAACGCTCGTAAACAAAAGGCTATGCTAGGTTTTAGCCCTTTAGCGACTGGCATAGCGACTGGCATAGCGACTGGCAGCGCATTGCTCAAATACTCTCCTGTACCTATTCCTTTGCACGTCTTTTTATGACCCTTCGCACGGTTCAGTCAAATTTGGTGCCCACCGAGACCAAAAATGAGACCAAAAAACTGTGGATGGCGGCCCTAAAGCCGCCTATGTACTGCGTTGCTGCTATGCCAATTTGCGTGGGCAGTGCGGTAGCCTACGCCGAAACTGGAACCTTTCACTGGGGTGTTTTTCTGACCTTTTCGCTCTCGGCAATTTTGCTCCTGGTTTGGGAAAACCTCAGCAACGACGTCTTTGATGCAGCAACAGGCATTGATATAAACAAACACCATTCCCTGGTGAATCTCACCCGCAACCGCTCACTCATTTTCTGGCTGGGAAATGCCGCGCTGCTGTTAGGTGTCTCAGGCATTCTGTCAATTTCGCTAGTACAGCAAGATTTTACAGTGCTAGCCATGGTGCTCGGCTGCTGCGCGCTCGGCTACCTTTACCAGGGGCCACCTTTTCGGCTCGGCTATCAGGGTCTAGGCGAAATCCTTTGCTTCCTCAGCTTTGGCCCCCTGGCAGTCGGCGCGGCCTACTACGCTCAGGTGCAGCAGTGGCATGCTTCGGGCTGGGCTTACAGCTGGGGTTGGCATACGGCGCTTCTGCCTGCGGCGCTAATCGTCGGCATTGCGACCACACTGGTGCTGTTTTGCTCTCACTTCCATCAGGTGGAAGACGATCTGAGTGCGGGTAAACGATCGCCTATTGTGCGGCTAGGTACTCGTCGGGGGGCTCAGCTGCTGCCGGTCGCCTGTACGATGGTGCTACTGACGGTAGGCATTGCGATCGCCCGAGGCGGCTTTCCTTTGAGTGCACTTTTGCTGTGCGGTGCAATCCCAGCTGCTGTGCGACTGTGCCACCACGTACTCACTTTTCATAATCAGCCAGTTCGCGTTAGTAATTCAAAATTTCTAGCGATTCACTTTCATTTTTGGAGTGGGTTGTTGCTGACGCTGGCGCTGATGTTATCCTCCTATTTCTGATCTTTTCAGCTCCCATTTTTCCAGTTCTAATCTTTTCGGTGTAAATCTTTTCAGTGCCAAAAGGTTGCCTCAAACGCAATTCGGAGCGTAGCCGCAGCGTCGACGTCGTGAGTGCGTCAACGCAACGCGGTTTTTGTCAGGAATAGCCATGTCCCTTTCCCACGAACTATCCTTTGAATTCCGTCCGTATCGGCGGCCCTTTCGGCCGGCGATCCGCACCAGTCATGGCACCTGGAAATACCGTGAGGGCATCATTCTACGGCTGACGAATGACGAAGGGCGCGTCGGCTTTGGCGAAGTTGCCCCCCTGCCCTGGTTTGGTACAGAGACCCAAGACCAAGCGCTGATGTTTTGTCAGCGTCTCCCGCCGACGCTTTCTGCTGACAATGTATTTGCCATTTTACCGACGCTGCCCGCCTGCAAATTTGGCTTCGAGATTGCGTTGAACCATCTTGCTGGCGACGCTTCAAGCTCTGAGCTGACCGCTGCCGACTGTAGTGCCCTGCTTCCTGCCGGGCAGGCCGCCCTCTCTGCCTGGTCGATGCTGTGGGCCTTGGGTCATCGCACCTTTAAGTGGAAGATTGGCATTGCGCCTGTGTCTACTGAGCTAGCGTGGCTATCGCAGCTGATGGCACAGCTTCCTCTCGGCGCTAAGTTACGGCTAGATGCCAATGGCGGGCTAGACGAGTTAGCTGTTCACCACTGGCTAGATCAATGCGATCGCTTAGGTCATCGCATTGAATTTATCGAACAGCCGTTGCCCCCTAGTCGCTTCGAAGATCTGATGAAGCTGACCCATCGCTACCGCACTGCGATCGCACTAGATGAATCTGTCAACTCACTAGACCAGCTCAAAGCCCACTACTTCAGAGGCTGGCGCGGCATTTTCGTGCTCAAAGCTGCCATCCTAGGCTCTCCCAGTAGGCTCAAGCAATTTTGTCACGACAACCCAATCGACGTCGTACTCTCCTCCGTTTTTGAAACAGATATCGGCAGACAGGCCATCATCAACCTAGATGCAGACTTGCAGACGCATTTGCCACACGCGCCATGCCGTGTACTAGGCATGGGCACACAGCAGTGGCTGCCTAACGACGGCCTAGATGACCCAGACTGGGAGGCGCTATGGGCCAGATTGCAGTAGTAGCGACGCCGGAAGAGGTGTGGGTGCGGCTGAGGCGTGATTGGCTGGTGGTGTTTGGTGTTGATGATGATGGAGAAAGGGGGAAAACGCACTTCGCTGCCGAGGGGAAATGGAGAGCGGATTCTGAAAAATTACGTTTTACGGTGGTGGGACGTGAGTGGTTTGCGTTGGTTGCACAGCGGCGTGAGCAGCTGACTCGGTATGCAAGTGAGCACGCATTGGAAGTATCTTCAGCGCCAATGGTCATGATTGCCGATTCGGATCCTGCCGATTTCTTAGCAGGTTTCTGGGCAGCACTCCTCTCCGGTTGGAATATAACCCTTGCCAACGCCCAGTGGGGTCACCAAGAATGGCAATCCGCCTCCTCACTCATCCAGCCCCAAATAGTCTGGCACAATTTCCCCAACTCCCCCTCACCCCTATTCTCAGCATCACCCGATTCACCGACTGCAAAGCGTACTGTCCCTGCCATCCTCATCCCTACAGGCGGCAGCTCCGGCCAGCTCAAATTCGCCCATCACACCTGGCAGCCCCTCCCCACTTCAGTCACAGGCTTTCACCAGCACTTTTTTCCCACCTCTCCTTCCCTCTCAGACCCGAGTTCAATACCTGTAAACGCCTACTGCACACTCCCGCTTTACCACGTCAGTGGCCTCCTTCAAGCCCTCCGTACCGCCCTCTCCAACGGCCAACTCTTCCTCCTCCCTTTCAAAGCACTTCTTCTTCCTTCTTTTCCTCTCCCTCCGGTGACTAAGCGTTGCCAGTCGCATAGCGTCGCCGCAGGTGTTAGCTTCATCTCCCTTGTCCCCACCCAGCTCAGCCGTCTCCTAAACGCCAACAAGGCTTCCTGTCTCTCCAGATTCCACGCTGTTCTCCTCGGCGGCGCACCTCCTTGGCCTAGCCTTCTAGAGTGTGTGATCGCTCACAAAATACCCCTCTGTCTTTCCTACGGCATGACTGAAACCGCTGCGATGGTCAGTGCTACCGACCCGCAGACAATTCTCCAGGGCAAACCACTGCTCGGCAGTGGCCGCGCTATGCCCCACGCAAAGATAAAAATAGAGCGAGCCGGCCAATCGCTACCTGGCCAATCGCTACCTGTAGGTGAAGTCGGCCAAGTCGTGGTGTACTCAGATGCGATCGCCATTTGCTATCACAACGCACCGTCTCTAGACTTTGCCCAAGATGCCTTCTACACCGATGATTTGGGCTATTTGGATGCCGACGCCAACTTGCATATCACTGGCCGTGCCAGCGGTAAAATTATCAGCGGTGGCGAAAACATATTTCCCACCGAAGTCGAAGCCGCCCTGCGCAATACCGGGCAGGTCCGCGACGTATGCGTCATTGGGTTGCCTCACTCTACTTGGGGCGAAGCTGTGAGCGCAGCTTACGTGCCCGTAGATGAAACCGTTTCACCCGAAAGTTTGAAAGCAGCCCTAGTCGAGGCGGATGGAGAAGCACTAGGTCCAGTGCTCAGCCGATACAAAATTCCTAAGCACTGGTGTTCTTTGCCGCACTTACCTCGTAATGAGCAGGGCAAGATCAATCGCTCGCGGCTCATTACGACGCTGTTGGCTCAGCAAAAGACGTTATCCAGTCCGTCAGTTCAGCAGTTAGCGGCTGACGACGGCGAGTCTGCGGATTGATACACATATGACGGGTCAGTGCACGTACCACTGCCTTGTTTGTTGGGTTCGATGCTTGTGCGATGTGGTCCTGGTGATAGAGGCTGTAGCTTACTTCAAAGCTGTGAGGCGTTAGCTGCTTTGGGGTGAGGAAAATTGCGATCGCATCACCGCATCCCAAAGGTTGATAAAAATCACTCTCAGTATGAACAATCGGAACGGCTACACTGCTGTCCCTAGAAAAAAAAAGTCCCAGGTTAAAGCCAGCTGCACCTAGCGAGGCCTCGTAGGCTTCGTGGCACAGCGTCAGCAAATTAGCAAAGTAAACGACGCCAGCCGCATCAGTTTCGTTAAAGCGAATGACCCGATGATATTGAAATCCCCTAACTCGCATTTGGCTGAGCTGGCCGGAAGGGAATACCATCTTCTCCAACCTGGAAAGTAGGAATGGACGTAGTCGGTGCTTTGATAGAACCTTTTGCTCTGAGGTTACTCAGGTTAAAATCGCTTAGGTTAAAGCTCAAGGTTTCCATCGGATTGTTGAGCGCATTGATGAGGTTCGCCAGCGAATTTTGTACGAGACTATCCGCATTCACTGGCACCCACCCATCTGCGGTCAATTGGCGCATTTCAAAGTGAAGGTGCGGGCCAGTAGAGTTACCTGTGCTGCCTACGAGGCCGACGATGTCGCCCTTTTTCACTTCCTCGCCCGCTTCAACAAAGATCTCTGCTAGGTGAGCGTAGCGGCTTTCCAGTTCCAGCTCTTCTGCTTTGTGGCGTAGTACTACCATGAGTCCGTAGCCGCCTGCCGCTTCAGCCGCAGCGACAACACCGTCCTGCGCCGCCAATACTGGCGTGCCTTGCTCCGCGCCAATGTCTGTACCGGCATGGAAGCGCCAGTCTCCAAAGATAGGGTGCGTCCGGAAGCCAAACAGAGATGTAATGGGTGAAGGCACCGCCAGCGGAAAAATAAATTGCTCGGTAGCTTGAAGATTGACCAGTGGGCGCACTGAGCGGTTGAGATAATCGCGACCGGCTGCGCTTGTAGAGAGTTGAATGCCTGACGCACTAAAGCTCACCGGGCCGACGTTGACACTGGGCGCGCTAGCAACAGGCGTAGTGGCTGCGGGTGCGTCTTGCCATGCCGGAGCATTAGCGGCAACCGGTGCAGCAGTGCCGTTGGCTGCTGGGCTTCCTGGCGTGCCAGCAACCGGTGCCGGGGCATTGGGCAAACCGCAAGCTCCATTAGGAACGCCTTGAGCTTGTCCTACCGTAAATTCGCATCCTGTAGATTGCTCAGAAACTACGACGTCAGGGGACTCTGTTGCGCCAATGCTGTAGTCGGTAGGGTCTACGAAAATGCCGTTGTACTCTTCGGGGAGGGTAGAGCCTTCTGGAAGCGCGGCAGGTGTGATTTCTACTGGCTGTAAGGGGGGAGCTGCTTCAGCGGCAGGCTCGATTTCTACAATTGCGGGAGCCGCAGGTGCGGGCAAAATGTCCGGTACCGCCGTGGGTGCAATCTCAGGGGTAACTTCAGGTGTAATTTCTACGGCAACAGAGGGTTCAGCCGCAGGGGCTGCTAGTACTGGCTCATCTACCATTGCTAGCGTAGCCACGCTGTCTATCTGGCTGAGCCCGCGCATGTCAACCACATTGGAAATCAGGGTTGCCTGGCTGTTGGCATATGCTGAAAGAGGCGCTGCTACAGCATTGGCTTCTAGTAGGCCTGCAAGTGGATGCGCTCTGCGCGCACTTGCTTTTGCTACCGCTGGTTTGGCGTCACGGCTAAACGTAGGTGTTGCCTCTGCTGTTACCGTGGGCGCTACTGTGGCGGCGTTGGCAGCTACTAAAGGCGTGATTTCAATCTGTATGCTGGGGGTCGCCGTTTGCGTTGTGGCGGTAGGCTGAATAGCTTCTGCCGCTGGTACGGATGTTCCTGTCGCTAGTACTGGGGTTTCTACGTAGGTGTCTACTTGGGCCATCTCTGCTGACACAGCAGACTGAATCGGTAGCGCAGCGGGCGCTTCTAATGTCGAAGGGGATGTTGCGAAGGGAGCCATCGCTTCCGCAGGTGCCGCTGGGGCTTCAACAAATGCCTCGGGAACGGGCATCGGTTCGGCGTAGGTCTGTACCTCAAATGTTGGCTGTATAGCTGCCAAATCGGCTGCGACTTGGGTGTAGCTGTCAGCCGCATAGCTTGTCGCCGTGTAGTCACTGGCTGTATCGCCTACTGCAACGTTGTCAACAGCACCATCCTCTGCTGGTTGGCTGGCGTCGTTGGTATAGGTCAAAAAATTGGTTTCGGCTAGGGCAAAACTCATTTGGCTGGTGACAAAGCCGAATCCACCCAGCAGCCCCATGCCAACGAACCAGCATCTCTGCAACTTTTGTCGTCTGATAGCTGTTTGGTTGTTTGCCCGTTCCGATGGCTGTTCTGATGGCCGCTCTGATGGGGGTTTGGCGTCATGCTGGGGCGCAGTCATAGTCATAAACCTAAATGGATCCCAAAGTAATCTTAACTTATGTGAATCTCGCTGGGCTTAAACAGCAAGATATTGTCAGCAGAGATGCTGTTAGTGGTTGGTTGG
This sequence comes from Phormidesmis sp., assembly GCA_050042985.1. GTDB lineage: Bacteria > Cyanobacteriota > Cyanobacteriia > Phormidesmidales > Phormidesmidaceae > Phormidesmis. Next base: position 11,132 of record JBHJIY010000071.1, read on the forward strand.
CTCACCTTCTGGGTACTTACTGTCTGGCTGTTCACCTTCTGGCTTGCTCTTCGGCAGGCTAGCGAGTGTACGGCCACCTGTAAATAACCCTCTTCTGAAACGCCAATCACCTCTCCGGAACGATTGGCCCACTGTTTTGCGTGGCGACCTATACTTCCATCACTCCAAATGGGTGTCGCTAGCGATAGCAATCCACTGCTATCTAGTGAAACAGTACTACCCACTTGTGTCAGTAGTTTTCGGTAGGCCTTCATGAAAACTTGACTACCTACCTGCTGTTGATAGATGTACCCCTGAAGGATTCCCCTAAGTACAACTGCAACTAGCACTTCTAAACAATTTATTTTGTTTTTATCAATTGAGGATGATGAGTCTCTTAATATACTGGTCAATGTGACGCCAGTTTCGGGGACTGAGTTGTGCCAGTTGATGCCCACACCAATCACAGCTTGCTTGATGAGTGCGCCTCCTCCTAATGAAGAAGACGAGGCTTGTGACAGTTTAGTTTCCGTTAAAATACCGCCGAGCTTTTTACCTTTGAAATAGAGATCGTTTGGCCACTTGATTTTTACAGCGATACCTAGGTTATTTAAGGCGGTGGCGATGCCCCAAGCGCTCATACAGGTAAGCTGAGCGCTGCGTGTAACGGGCCAGTTAGGCTCAAGGGCTAGTGATAAGTAAAGGCCCCCAGGCGAAGATTGCCAGCTGCGGCTCCGCTGACCCCGGCCTGCTGACTGCTGACGAGCAATAACGACGCTGCCTGATTTTGCCAGGGCTTCTGACTGCGGGCTTGTATTTTGATTGGGTTTTGAGTTTAGCTGTGGTTCTGTGGCCAGCATTTGCCAAAGCTGCGTGCTGGTTGAAGGCAGGCTGTCGAATAGATGGATGTCGAACTGAGGCCGAATGTTGGCAAGTTTTGGATGTACGCCGAGTTCACTGCCTTCAGCTGCTAGTGCTGTCTGTATTTTTGGTAGAGATAGTTTGGTTGGTATTATCGACTCTGTAGCGAATGGCTCTGTAGCGAATGGCTCTGTAGCAAATGGTTCTGTAACGAATGGCTTTGTAATGACTAACCTTCCTCCTTTAACCACTGAAACGCTCTGGGCAATTCTTAATAATGAGCTCTCTGATGAACAAACGCATCAGCTGGTGTGGCATGTCCTGGGCTATCGCTACGACCCGCAGGCTCAGTCGTGGCTCGCTGATGATGTAGACGATGACTGGGCCGAAAAATATCCCGAGCCGCCTGCTTTTATTGAAAGTCGCCCAGCGACTGTGAAGCTCACGCGGTCGATTCCTAAAGAAAACAAGCAGCTGCTCAAGACCTTTCTCGGCTTCAAGGGCTACTCTGTCGACCAGCTAGTGCCAAGGCTGACCCGCCGGGCAACGATGGCCAATTGGCTATTAAGTGTCATGCGCACTCGCAACATTATATAGAGAGGAGCGCTATAGTTTTCGGGTACTGGTTCCAAGATGATGGCAGTTTGAATATCTTGCGATATCTAGACATCTTTTAATCTTGCGTTTACCTGCCGGGGTAGGCTTGACGCTATAGTTTCTCCAGCATCTAGCCTCCTTTATCTGTTCTTTTTTGCCTGTTCTTTGCTGCTGCTTGCGAGAGCTTGAAGATTCTCTAGTTTTCTTACCTTAATTTTTATAGACGCGTTCCGCTTAAGCGCGTCACTTATCTATGACAACCGTATTTGATTTTTTGGCAAAAGGCGGTCCTGTAATGGTCCCTATTGTGGGTGCTTCGGTGTTTACGCTGGCGTGCGCGCTAGAGCGAGCAACTTTTTGGACGGATTTGCTAAAGCGAGAGGCAAAGGTTGTTAATGAGGTGCTTGACAAGGCACGCAATGATTTGGAAGGGGCTGCTGCGATCGCATCAAGAGCCCGTGACCTGCCCATCGGTCGCTTCTTGCTAGCACCTCTGAGCCTGAGAAATCCTTCCCCTGATTCTTTTCGTCTGTCTTTGGAGAACGCTGCCGATAAAGAATTCGTCAAAATGCGCAAGGGAGACAAGCTGCTAGAGACGGTGGTTGCGGTTGCGCCGCTGTTGGGCCTGTTGGGTACGGTAACCGGTCTGATTGCCACCTTTGAAAGCTTAAATATCGGCGGTGGCGGCGATGGTGCCTCGGGTGCAACCGAAGCGGCGGCGGGTATTGGTGAAGCGTTGATTACTACCGCAGCGGGTATGGTTGTGGCTATTTTGGCGCTATTGGTACTGCGGGTAATGGTGACGCTGCAAGCGCAGCAGATGGATTACTTTTCTGAAGCGGGTAATGAGCTAGAGCTGATTTACCGAGAGTATTGGTATGAGGCTGCTCGCTGGCCTAACGAAGGCAATGTGCCTTACCGCCCATCCTACGAAGAAGGCGCGCCACAGGCTCCGCCCCCGGTTTCAGAGTTTGCAGAAGACCCTCAACGTGCGCCTCGGCAACTTCCCAATTTTTAGGTCAATTTTAGGCATACCCCATGCGCTTTCGAGAGTCCTCAAGCAATAACGACATTCCTACAATCGACCTCATCCCAATGCTGACGGTAATGATGGGTGTGCTGGCCTTTTTTGTGGTGGTTTCTGTTGCACTGGGCAGTGAGCAGCTCATCCAGGTTGACTTACCGCCTGAGCAGACCGAAGATACCCCCACTGCTGCCGACACGACTCAAGAGCCATTCATTGTTGAGATGGACGCGACCGGACAGCAGATACTGAATGGCGCTCCAGTGACCTCAGAGCAGCTAACGGTAGAAATCGATCGCTACCTAGCGGCCAACGCCGACCAAACTGTGTACCTAGTCCCTAGCCGAGAACTTCCTTACGAGCAGGTGATGCAGTTTCTCGGCGATATGCGCTCGGTGGGCGGCGATCGCGTTTCTTTAGCCCTAGAGGAAAAGGAGGAAGAATAATGCGTACTCGCCACCGCCGACCTAGCCGAGTCCCTGAAGTCAATCTCGTCCCTATGATGGACGTGCTGATGACGGTTCTTATTTTCTTCGTCATTATTTCTATGGGCCTTACCGGCGTGCAAATTAACGGCGTAACGCTGCCTAAGTCAGTCAATAGTGCCAACGAAGTTATCACCGAAAAAGACGATGAATCTGCGCCTTTAACGATCGGCTTGACGACTGAGAAAGAACTGATTCTAGACGGCGAAGTGGTTCAGGTTAGAGACCTTGCTCCTGTGGTTAAAGCCTACTTTACCGATAACCCAGACGGGTCGTTGATGCTCAAAGCCGACCGCAATTTGCCCTACGACGATATTGCCGAACTGCTCAGCGAACTGCGAAAAATTGGTGGGCGTCGGGTCTCTCTGGCTGTTGAATAGCGAGCCGTTGAATAGTGGGCTGTTGAATAATGGCTCGTTAGTGGCTCGTTAATACAGTGGGTCGTTGGACAGTAAGACTTTTTGAAAGCACCGAAGCTGCTCGTTATACTAGAGCTGGTAAGTAAGTAAGCCGATTGAGTCGCTGATTGGCGATGGCTTTTGGGAGAATTTCTACGAATGGATTCGCGCTGGATAGTTTGCACGGGTAGCTCGCACTGATGAATAAAGATCGGGTGGAGCGTTTGCTCGCAGATTTGAAATGCTCGGATGATGATGTTCGCGATCGCGCGACAGCTGCTCTGTGGGATGGATGGTTTCATCAAAAAGGGGTGCACGGGGCGCAGCAGCTGATGGAAGCTCAGTCCTTACTCGATGCCGGACGCATCGGCAAAGCTGAGGCCTTACTCAGCAGCATTCTCAAAGCGCAGCCGGACTTTATCGAAGCTTGGAATCGGCGCGCGGTTTTTCACTTTACCCAGCGTGACTATTGGCAGGCGATCGCAGACTGCCAAAAAGCGATTGAGCTAGCCCCTCATCACTTTGGGGCGCTGCACGGTTTGGGCCTGAGTCATCGCGCTGTTGGCAACTACACCGCTGCTATTCAGGCTTTTCGTCAGGCGCTGGCGGTGCAGCCCTACGCCCTCGTCAATCAGCGTTTGATTTTGGAATGTACCGCGCAGCTGACCTAGGACGGCCAGAAGGATGGCCAGAAGGACGACTAGAAGAGAGCGAACCTAGAGCAATGTTTCCTCAAATACATTTCCAGTAGACTGCGCGTACTTTTGCCACTCAAACCACCTCATTTTGTGGCAACCTGAAAGAGGTACAGAGAAATTACGGACCCTTTTCTCTGATCGACTTTACGGGCGTTTAACTCTTTGCTGACCTATCTGGCGGGTCACCCTTACCTATGCAAACTCTGTCTACCCCTTCGGCTTCTGATTCGACTTCTCCTAGTGCGATCGCCACTGGCAATACGTCGTTTGAGTCTCAGCCTATCGAAACCACCATCGTACGCCGCAAGACTCGCGCTGTCAGCGTGGGCGATGTCACTATCGGGGGCGGCAATCCGGTTGTTGTACAGTCAATGATCAACGAAGACACGTTGGACATTGAAGGGTCTGTGGCAGCCATTCGGCGGCTACATGAAATTGGTTGCGAGATTGTGCGGGTGACCGTGCCTAGCATGGCCCACGCCAGAGCGCTCTCAGAAATCAAGGCTAGGCTTGCTGAGTCTTATCAGCCGGTGCCTTTGGTAGCCGATGTGCATCACAACGGTATGAAAATTGCCCTAGAGGTGGCCAAACATGTGGACAAGGTGCGAATCAACCCTGGCCTGTATGTCTTTGAAAAGCCTGCCGACAACCGCACCGAATACACCCAATCCGAATTTGACGGCATCGGTGACAAAATTCGCGAAACTCTAGAGCCTCTGGTCATTTCCTTACGAGACCAAGGCAAAGCCATGCGCATTGGCGTCAATCATGGCTCCCTTGCTGAGCGCATGCTCTTCACCTACGGCGACACGCCCGAAGGCATGGTGGAATCTGCCCTAGAGTTCATCCGCATTTGCGAATCCCTCGACTTTTACAACATTGTTCTTTCGCTCAAAGCGTCACGGGTGCCAGTGATGCTCGCGGCTTATCGCCTCATGGTGCAGCGAATGGATGCGCTGGGTATGAGCTATCCGCTGCACTTGGGTGTGACGGAAGCTGGCGACGGTGAATATGGCCGAATCAAGTCGACGGCGGGTATTGGCACGCTCTTGGCAATGGGCATTGGCGATACGATTCGAGTGTCCCTCACAGAAGCTCCGGAGAAAGAAATTCCGGTTTGCTACAGCATTTTGCAGGCGTTGGGCCTTCGCAAAACTATGGTGGAATACGTCGCCTGCCCCTCCTGCGGACGGACGCTGTTCAATTTAGAAGATGTACTGCACAAGGTGCGCGCTGCGACCAATCACCTTACTGGGCTAGATATCGCTGTCATGGGCTGCATTGTGAACGGTCCTGGCGAAATGGCGGATGCTGACTACGGCTATGTGGGTAAGCAGCCTGGCACTATCGCTCTGTACCGAGGACGAGAAGAGATTGAGCGCGTACCGCAAGAAAAAGGTGTAGAAGCGTTGATCAATCTGATTAAAGCGGATGGTCGCTGGGTTGAACCAGATGCCGAGCCAGAGTCAGTGAACCAGTCCGAACTCGTCTCTGTTTCCTAATGCTGCCTTAGTCTTGTGTGTTTCTGATGGCTGAAAGCCGCTTGCCGTTGTGATCGGAGTCATCTCAGCTATTGATTTGCTTACACTTGATAGAGGCTGTGCCTCTTGTTGTTGCGTCATACTGAAACTTCTTTTTTTATCCTCAAATTCACTCAGAAGCAGACGTCTTGTTTGGTTACAATTAATGTATGGGAGTTGTATGTGCTTAGCTGTTGAAAGGGATAGAAAAGTGCCAAATGCTACGTGTGGACTAGGCGATTGTTATCTTTTGCCAACACAGAAAGAATGACAGAATTATTACAACAAAATATTTGGATTGCCTGAAGAAGACGGTGCGCTTAGTAAAGTGGTCTATGCCCAAAAAGCGAATATTCATTTCCTTCTAATCTGTTTCCTAACAGATTCTTAAACAATAAGAGGGTCTCTTCATCTGCGGCTCAGGTTACAGATAAAGCGGGTATGTTAGATTGGGCGTGATATTACGTCTTGTGCACATAGGATTTTGATTATTTATGGCAATTACTAAGCGCGGTTTTATTTTAGGAGCAACCGCACTAGCGAGTGCCGCCTTGGTCATTACGGGCACAGGCATTCATCTATCGGATGGCCAAGCATTTTTTAAAGAAAGCCCGAAAGAGCTAGTCGACGAAGTATGGCAGCTGATTGACCACGAGTACGTTGATGAGTCTTTCAACTCTCTCGATTGGAACAGCGTCCGCTCCGACTATTTGGGTCGTAACTATACCGATCAAGAAGAAGCCTATGTCGCCGTGCGCGAGATGCTAGAGCAGCTCGACGATCCCTACACGCGGTTCATGGATCCTGAAGAGTTTCGTAATATGCAAATCGACACCTCAGGGGAGCTGACTGGAGTCGGCATTCAGATCTCTCAGGACGAAGAGACCAACGAAATCGTTGTGGTTTCCCCTATTGAAGATACCCCTGCCTTTGAAGCGGGCCTGATTTCTGGCGATGTCATTAAGTTTATTGACGGCCAAAGTACCGAGGGCATGGAACTCAGTGATGCGGTGAGTCTCATTCGTGGCCCGGTGAACTCCTCGGTGACCTTGTCTGTGAGCCGCGAAGGTGAACCGTTAGACTTCGACCTGTTGCGAGCACGGATTGAAATTCACCCTGTTCGCTATTCTGTTGAGACGGGAGATGAGGGGCCTGTGGGCTACATTCGCCTGACCCAGTTTAGCGCCAACGCGGCTACTGAAATGCAAGATGCCATCCAAGCGTTAGAAGAGCGCGACGTCACTGGCTACGTTCTCGACTTACGTTCTAACCCTGGTGGACTGCTGTTTTCCAGCATTGAAATCGCCGAGATGTGGATTGAGGAAGGCACTATTGTCTCTACTGTAGACCGTGACGAAGTGAGTGATGAAGAAATCGCTCACAACAAATCACTCACCAATCAACCCCTGGTTGTTCTTGTCGATGGCGGCTCTGCGAGTGCTAGCGAAATTCTGTCTGGCGCGCTGCAAGACAACGATCGAGCTGTGCTGGTAGGCACCCAAACCTTTGGCAAAGGCCTGGTACAGTCTGTACGGGGTCTGGCTGATGGCTCTGGTGTGGCGGTCACCATCGCCAAGTACCTCACGCCTTCTGGCCGCGATATCAACAAGCTCGGCATTGAGCCCGACTACGTCGTAGAGCTTACCGATGAGCAGCGCGATGCCCTCACCGAAGACCGCGATAAAGTTGGCACGCTAGAAGATCCGCAGTACTCAAAAGCTGTAGATGTGCTTTCTGATGCGATCCGCGCACAGCGGGACTCTGCGAGTGCGGCTGGCGTTGCCGACCGCTAGACGTTTGGGGCTGACGACCCAGCAGTCGTTCTACGAAATCGGCTGACATTTTCCTGCTCTAATCAGGCCTACGCGTTTGGCGATGGCCTGATTTTTTGCTTTAAAGGGGCCCCATTTTTCGGGAGGGTTTTCTGCTGTTGCTTCTGCATTGCCTAGCGCCTCAAATTCTGCTGCCGATAAAATTGCGCATTGCTCAGAGGTTTGCTTGACGATGTACCAATTTTCCTCAGAGGTCTCTGTCATTGTCGTTGTTCCACTTGCCTATCTACTTGCTTTTCTACTGTGGGTCTATCTTAGAACGGTTAGAGCGTTTCTCGGATGCATAACGCCAAAGGCGAGGCTACGCCAACGAGAAACGCTAGTCACTGGGCCCGTTGTTACTAAACGATTTCAGCCGATGTGCTGCACCTCAGCCAAGTGACAAACGCTATAGTGTGCAGCTTTCGCGGGAAAACTCTATTGAATGCATTTGTTCTGAATGTATCTGTCGTTTCCCGGTGCTTTTGAACAATCCATGAAGACCTTAACTCGCCATTCGATTGGTTCTAAGCTGTTTCTTTATGTGTTGGGAAGTGTGCTGCTGGGGATGGGCAGCTTGTCTTACTGCTTTTACCGTGTGATAGAGAAGCAGATAAGTGCGTCTGTACAAGATAGCTTGAGCACTCAGGTGCTGGCGCTAGAAGGTGACTTGGCTAAGACGCGCCAATCTTTGAGTGCGGCAGCGGCAGCGGTGGCTTCACTAGAGGCACAAGGTGTAGACAATAAGGCCGTATATGAGTCGCTGCTGCTGGATTTATATGAAGTAGCCCCCCCTTTTGTTCACTCGTTTGGTTTTGGGCAGGTGCCTTACGGTGTCATGGCTGATACTCAATGGTATGGGGCGTATTTCCCGGCTGAGCAAGTAGCTGGTAAGCCGTACTTTGTACGGTCTGACTATGAGCAGGTAGTCGTTGCACAAGAAGGCGTTTGGTCGGAGCCGGTGCTTCATGGCGGCATCACTACGGTGGGCTATGCGGTGCCCGTTTTTGAGATGGCCTCTGGGACGGCCTCTGGACAGACTGCTGGAACGGCTGCTGGAACGACTGCTGGAACGACTGCTGGAACGACTGAGGGCTTTGGCCGGACGCCGCTTTTGGGTGTGGCTAGCTTGGAGATAGACGTGGCAGCGATGCGCGATCGCGTGAATCAGCCCGTCGTAAAGTCTCAAGGATTTTTCTCGTTGGTGAGTGTGCAGGGTCATTTGCTGGCTTACCCACCTGCGCCAGACGAAGCGGCTGTGCTCACGAGCTATGAAGATGTACCGGCGCTAGCGGCGACCTGGATGCAGGTAGAACAAGCTGGGCAAGAAACGATTCGCCGCAACGGTCAGTATTGGGCGTATCGGTATGTTGAGGGAACAGATTGGCTAATGGTGGCATCGGTGCCGCAGTCTGTAGTGCTGATGCCGTCACTAGCGCTGGCTTTTGGCGGCATCGTAGGACTGGGCTCACTGCTCGGCGGGGTGGTGTGGCTATTTGTTCAGCAGCTAAACAGTCGGCTGAGCCCGATTGTGCGAGAGAGTCGCCGTATTGCTGGAATGGAAGCGCAGCGAATGGGTCAGCTATCGGATGGTGAATCGCTGGGGGCGCTAGAAGGCAAAGACGAGCTAGAGCTGTTAGAAAAGTCGTTTTACCAGGTGACGCTTCAGCTAAGGCACTCTGTAGAGGAGCTGGAACTGCGAGTATCGGCCCGAACGGTAGAGCTGCGGGCGGCGATGGAGTCGGCTGAAGTGGCTAGCCGGGCCAAGAGTGAGTTTTTGGCGAATATGAGCCACGAGCTGCGGACCCCGCTGAACGGCATTTTGGGCTATGCCCAAATTTTGGATCGGTTAGATACTTTGCCCCCAATTGCCCGCAAAGGCGTCGGTGTGATTGAGCAGTGCGGTTCTCATCTGCTAATGCTGATCAACGATGTCTTGGACCTTTCTAAAATTGAAGCCTGCAAAATGGAGCTGCATGGTGACGATCTTCATTTGGCTTCTTTTTTGGAAGGCGTTGGCGAACTTTTCCGATTGCGCGCTGAGCAGAAAGGGGTGCTGTTTGAGCTATTGCTAGACGATGATTTGCCAGAAGGCGTAGTCGTGGATGAAAAACGGCTGAGACAAGTGCTGCTGAATTTGCTGAGTTATGCGGTGAAGTTTACGGCGGCGGGGCGGGTATCGCTGATTGTGAAGGTGCAGCCGATCTACGTTATGACGGGCGTTATGACGGGCGTTATGACGGACGCTATGACAGATGTGGTTACGGATGTTTTGGCGGGTAAGACGGCGATTGCTTCGGTCGAAAAAACGGCTGCAAAACCAGCTGATCCTCGTGTGGATGTGATGAGGTTTCGCTTTCAGGTGCAGGATACGGGTGTGGGGATGAGCCCTCAGCAGCTAAACAAAATTTTTAAGCCGTTTGAGCAGGTGGGTGACACTAAAAAGCAGTCTGAAGGGACGGGGCTTGGCCTACCGATTAGTCAGAAAATTGTGGCTTTGATGGGTGGAGAATTGCAGGTTAACAGTGAGGCCGGTAGCGGCAGTATGTTTTGGTTTGATGTGGAGCTGCCGGTATCGCAGCAGCAGCAGCTAGCGATTGCTGAGCCGCAGGGCGGTCACAAAATTGTGGGCTATGAAGGGCCTCGGCGACGAATTTTGGTGGTGGATGACGGCTGGGAAAACCAGTCGGTCGTGGTGAATTTATTAGAACCGCTAGGGTTTGAAATGCGCTCCGCTGGGAATGGCAAAGCGGGGTTAGCGCTGGCAGCTGAGTTTGGCCCGCATATGATTATTACGGACTTGGCGATGCCGGTGATGAATGGGCTAGAAATGCTGGAGCAGATGGTGCATTATCCGCAGCTGAATGGGACGGTGGCGGTGGTGTATTCAGCAAGTATTTCGATGACAGCGGAGCGCGATCGCCTGCAAGCTTGTGCTCACAGCATGCTGTCTAAGCCGGTACGAGCCGACGAGTTGTTTGCCATTGTGCGGTCTCATCTTTCTCTCACGTGGACATACGCCGATTCTGTTGCGGCCGAACCGGCTGCCGCCGAAGCCGATGAACCGTCGGATTGGTTATTTCCTGCGGCCGCTGAGCTAAAGGTGCTGGCCGAATTTGCGGATACTGGCGATGTATACGCGATTGTGGAGCGATCGCAGCAGGCACTAGCCGAACCCGATGACCGAGCGTCTTTCTGGATACGTCTGAACGAACTAGCAGAGAGCTTTCAGATTAGCCCAATCAAGGCTTTTATTGAACAGGGGTTAGGAGAGTGAGGGAGAGAAAAGGGAAGGGAGGGGAAAGGGCGCTATTAGTGTGTGGATGTTTTATCAGGTAGCTTATTGGGCGTGGCTTGTCGGAGTAGGTGAGTTACTGTTGCTGCGATGAGGCAGATGATAGCGAGCGATCGCATCACTAACCCCACGCCAAACATCTCCTGCAATACCGGCAGCGCCCACGCTCCCAAAACCGCCCCCGATTTTGCAATGCCCCCTGCCAGCCCAGCGCCACTGGCCCTAATCGCCGATGGGAACACTTCTCCAGACAACAGAAAAGTGGTTGAGTTTGGTCCCAGATTCATCGCTAGATTGAACAAAATGAATCCGGTGAACAACAGACTGAGCTGCGTGCCAGCACCCGGCAATGACAGCGTTCCAAGCCCGAGCGCCATCCCAATAAACCCGACTATTTGCAGTGGAATGCGACCGACTCGGTTGATGAGAACAATGGCTAATGCGAACCCCACCACCAAAAATACATTAACAATAGCTGCGCCCCTAGCAGAAGCCATTTCCTGTGTGAGAAAGCCACTCTCTTCTGAGAAAGCGAGTGCGCCGATGATAGTGGGTGTGAAAATACCAATGCCATAGGTCGCAATATCTTGAAGAAACCACGGAATAGCTGCTAAAGCTGTCTGCTGACGGTAAGTTGATGAGAACAAGTCGGCATAGCTCAGCGATTCTAGCTCTGTTGTTGTGTCGCTCTCTGGGTTCACAGAAGGCTTCAGAACTATCTCTTTGCCCAAGAGCTGAGAAGCTGCTTCTGATGCTTCTGTATACTCTCCTTTTGCCAGGTAATAGCTAGGGCTTTCGAGCAAAAATAACAATCTTAGTCCCCCCACAAGAACAGAAAGTGCAACCCCTACCCCTAGCATCCACCGCCAAGCGTAGCCAACTGCTAGCTCAGGTGCTACCTGCTGAAACACAAAAATAGTGAGCCATCCTACAAGTGCACCGAGCAGCGCACCCACTGCCTGAAAACTAAATGCGCCAATCACCATGCGCCCTCGAAACCGAGCAGGCACATTCTCAGTGATATAGGCCACGCTAATAGGATAGTCTGCACCAATGCCCACCCCTACCAAGAACCGAAAGAACAACAGAGAAGTGGCATTCCAAGCCAGCGCGGTGGCCAACGATGCCACTACGAACAGTGCAATGTCAATGACCAGCATGCGCTGCCGCCCAACCCGATCGGTAATAGGCCCAAGGGTGAGCGACCCAATCAATGCACCTACTAATGCTGCGGTCGCTAACGCGCCTACCCAGCTTGCGCTCAGCCCAAAATCGCGCTGAATGAAAGGCATGGCTACGCCGATGATAAAAAAATCGAAGCCATCCAGCGCAATGAGTCCTGCCGAGAGCAGCCAAAGCATCCACATTGGGCGGGTGAGGTTAGCGCTGTCGAGTTCTGCTTGAAAGCGCTGTTCAGGTGTTAGCACCGCTGCGGTCATAGAGGATTATTTTGTGATGTCTAGAACGCTCAAGCCAGAGCCCTCGAATCAGGGCCCTTGAGTTGCCGTTAGCTTAGCAGCCATTTCGGTGAGTGGATTGGCCGTGTCTTTGGCCATATCTTTGGCCGTTGTTTCAACGGGGACTACCGTAGGATACACGTCTACTTCATCGCCTTCTATCCATCCAGAGTAGTAGCGTACCTTTGTGGCGTCGTCGGTTAGCTCAAGTAGGTCAAACTCGCCTCGAATCGCGTAATTATCCAAATTGAATCCGCCGCGACCGTTTGAGGCAACTAGGCCACGAGGGCCGCCACCTACTAAGTTGAGCGCGACCTCATCGAGGGAGCGACGGAAGCGATCGCCTGCCCAGTGCCACTGATTGCCGGGCCAAAAGATTTCATTGCCACCGGCTGCCCGCTGAGCGACGCTGTTGGCTATGCGATAGCCACCCTGCGAAAGCTGTACTTCGAACCCCGGTTTGTAGACTGCTTCGTAGCGAATGGCGAGTTCATCTTCGGGCGTGTCGAAAGACTGACTCAACCAGAGTATCTCTACCTCTTTTTCTTTTAGCTGCGTAGCGGGCTCTTGTGCCAAGAAGCTCTGGTAAAGATCTATGCCTTCTGGTGGCAGCGCTGCGGTGGCTGTAAATCGCCAGCAAGTCCAGCTATCTGTCTGGTCTATGGTTGGCCAGCTGATCTGACAAACGCCGTCGCCGGTTGCGCTCCACAGCTGGTCTGCTTTTACGGCCAGTCTGCCGGGAATCGCGCCGATAAGCGGACTGTTGGCAACGGTGTGAGTCGTAAGTGCTTGAGTACTCGGCTGGTAGGCTACAAGCCCGTGGCTGGGAAAGTAGGGAACGCCTTCGCCACTGCGCTGTGTGCCCATCCATAGCGTTAGCGGTGTGTCGCTATCAGCAGTGTCAGCGCCAGTGACAGCTAATGACGTAATTTGGCTGCCCTGTATGGTGTCAGGACGCTCGACGCTGAGTTCTTCGGTTTCTGCGTCGTAGCGAATGAGGCTCGCAAAGCCGCTATCTCCTTCGCCTTGGCTAGCGCTCGCTCCAAACCAAATATCTGAGCGAGTTGCGATCGCATCGGCAATATTCGGTGCACCCAAGCTAGCGCCAAGCCCTGCTTCTTGCAGTTCGCTAACCGTATAGAGCTGCTCGCTAATCAGCTCACCCTCAGGCGTTTTCAGCTCAAAGAAAACGGCGTCTTCGGTAGCGACGGCTAATGTATCTATCTCCTCAGGTGGGGTCGCTTCTGGGTCAATTGTCTCTGGCTTGAGCTGTTCGGCTAGCCATTCTGCCTGAAGGCGAATGCGATACTCAAAGGTTTTGCCGTTTAGCTCGATGGTGTCGTAACTGGGGGCTGCCATATCGGCCAGGAGCTGAGTGTAGTTAAACGGGGCTTCGTCTTCAGCTGCGTTAGCAGAAGCAATGGACCACTGACCATTGCTTTCGCACAGAGAGAAGATGTGGTGAGCCGTCGTGATTGTGACGCTATCACCGCCCGTTGAAATTTCGATGGGCCGAAAGTTGAACTGCTCGAAGACGGGTGTATTGTCTGGTGTGGTTAAGCGTGTAGGCTGCGTGTCGTTTAGCTCGCAGGAAGCTGCGGATGACGTGCCAGCAGCTGTGTCAGATGATAGGCCAGAAGACGTGCCAGAAGACGTGCCAGAAGACGGGGCCTGGCTTGACTTTGAAGGTGTGCTTGCATCTGGGTTGTTGTTTGTCGGCAGAGGTGTGGAAGGCGTAACGCAGGCTCCAAGGATGGAAACTAGCCCGATGGCTGCCAGTAGATGTCTTGTACGCATAATTTTTCCTCGGTCAGTACCCTCTGTTCTGTGCTCAGTTCTCTTTGGCGAAGCTTTGTAAAAACTTAGTCCAAAACCCAAGTCTAGAGTGATTTCTTTTCATGGTTCGTATGTCAATACTATCAATCGGTTTGGCAAATGTTTTTAAGCTTAAAGCCACCTTAGAGATTGGCCGAGCCGATAAGCGTGGTCGCAAAGCTTTTTTATGGAAAGAGCGCTACCTTGAAAAGCCTCAAAGCCTGAACGGATAGCTGTTGCTTGTGCAGATGTAAGCTTTGTGTAAAAACTTAGGCAGTAAGGGAAGAGCAAGGGCTCGAAATAACCCTGACGGGTACTACTCAAAGCGGATGCCGTAGGCCAAGTTGTGAGTAGTCTTTTCCTATTTTGCAGCAGCGAGTAGAATCGACTGATTCAACCTTGCTAAACGATACTTCTGAGTTTGCGCGACTGTGGCGCAATCAGATTGTTGTTCAAAATGATTTTTTGATTTCGAGTGATGGTATTGGTTCGGCAAAGGTAGGCTCTACCTATGCGTAAGCTCTCTGGTCATCTACACAATCCGATATTTCCGACATTAACGTAGGGGCATAGCATGTCAGAAGGCTGCGCTACTAGCAAACCTCTGTTCTTTTCCAGTGATGGGGTGTAGGACTCTCAACGTAGTGGCGTGCAAGAGAAGTCTTTTCTCTGTTTGATTGGCGTTGTAGAGTGTGTCGCCTACGATGGGTGCGTTGAGTCCTTGTGGGTGAGCTGCATGAACTCGTAGTTGGTGAGTGCGTCCTGTGAATGGAGTGAATTGTACTCTGGGGTTATTACCGGATGAGAGAATTTTGAAATCTGTTTGGCTGAGCTTACCTTTTTGAAAATGAACGAACTGTTTTGGACGATTTTGAGGGTCAGCCCACAGGGGTAAGTCTATGGTGCCGCTGCTGCGTTCGACGGGACGAGAGAGAACAGCTTCATAGGTTTTGTGGACTTGGCGCTGGGCAAACTGCTGGCTGAGGTTGCGGTGAGCGGCTGGGGTGAGTGCGATCGCTAGCACGCCAGAAGTTGCCTGATCCAACCGATGTACCGGCTGCAAAAAGGTTTGCTCAGGTAGCCGATGCCGCAGCCGACTGAGAACACTATCTTGTAGGTGGTATCTACGGCCTGGCACAGAGAGCAGTCCGGCTGGTTTATCTATTACGATTAAGTCTTTGTCTTGATAGATGATTTGCAGTGGTGGTGCTGTTTCAGGGACTGAATAGGCGAGCTGTATGTGAGTTTGCCACTGTTTTGAGAGGGTTTTGTATTGCTGTTTGAGGGTTTGAATTTGTTGGTCGGCCTGAGCGATCACATCAGTAAAAGGTGCGATCGCCTTCTCTCTTTCCTGCTTTAACTGTCGCCGCTCGGTGCTATCTTGCTGACTGGCTTTTGTGAGGTCTGCTAACGCTGTTACGAGTGCGTTTCCTTGTAGCTGCTGACGGTAGCGAATGCGATCGCACTTACGCTGTTGTTTTCTACATCGATGCTCAGTCGATAGCTGCTGTAGCCGGTTGGCATACTGCTGAGAGGTCTGTTTGTAAGTTTCTCTTTCAGGCAGCTGTTCAAGCTGAACCAATGTCTGCTTGATTTGTTCGAGCGTTGTTAAAACATACGCCTCAAACGACGCCAGATTCTCAGTTGGCAGAGAATTGTACGGCCACTTATGCATGTCTCTAAGGGCTACTGTGGCAGCGGACAGCTCAGTGCCTGTGCCTGTTTGCTAAACAACAGATTTTCCCGATAGTCAATCGGGCAGTCAATCACCGCCGGTACATTCTGTGCCAAGGCTTCTTTAAGAGTGGGAACAAAGTCTGCCGTTGATTCGATACGATAGCCTTTGAGATTCATACTTTCGGCGAGCTTTACGAAGTCTGGATTGTTGAACTTGATGTAGGAAGATTCGTTGTAGTGCGATTCTTGCTTCCATTCGATTAGGCCATAGCCGCCGTCGTTAAAGATGATAGTGACAAAAGCAGTGCCAATACGATGAGCGGTTTCTAGCTCCTGGCAGTTCATCATGAAGCCGCCGTCTCCAGTGACCGCAACAACTTTGCGCTCTGGGTATACGAGCTTGGCCGCGACGCCGCCGGGAATGGCAATACCCATGGAGGCGAAACCGTTGGAAATGAGGCAGGTGTTTGGCCGAGCGCAGTGATAGTGGCGAGCAATCCACATTTTGTGTGCACCCACATCAGAAATCACGATGTCTTCGGGGGCGAGCACTTGGCGCAAATCGTACAGTAGCTTCTGTGGCTTGATGGGGAAGCCTTCGTCGATAGCGTATTGCTCGTAGTTCTCCTGCATCTCGGCGCGCAAGTTAGCGAACCGAGGGCTGATGGTTTCGTCTTTATTGGCGCTTTTGGGCCGATGAACGCGGTTGCCAATTTCGTCTAGTGCATCGGAGATATCGCCGACGACTTCTACGGTAGGGATGTAGCTGCTGTCGATTTCGGCGGGGGTGACAGCGATGTGGACGATGGGGCGATTGCCTTCTGGATTCCACTTTTTGGGCCCGTATTCAATCAGGTCGTAGCCAATGGCGATGATGAGGTCGCTTTCGTCTAGGGCGCAGGCCACGTAGTCGCGCTGCTGAAGGCCAACCGTCCAGAGCGATCGCTCATCGGTATAGTCCAGTACGCCCTTACCCATAAAGGTATTGGTCACTGGAATATTTTGCTGCTGGGCAAAGCGGGTGATGGCTTCGCTGGCTCGGTTGCGAATGGCGCCGTTGCCAACCAAAATCATGGGTTGGCTGGCTTGGGAAATGGCGATCGCAGCTCGCTGCAAACTCTCTTCAGAGGCGACGGGTACAGCGGCGGCATCGGCCCTCAGCGGCGAGCCTTCTACGGGCATATCGGCAATGTTTTCTGGCAGGTCGATGTGCACAGCGCCGGGTGGCTCAGTCTGCGCGACTTTGAAGGCTTTACGAACAATCTCGGGCGTTGTGTTTGGCCGCACGATTTGTTTTGTCCACCGCGTCACCGGGGCGAACATCGCAACAAGATCGAGATACTGGTGCGACTCGATGTGCATGCGATCGGTGCCGACTTGCCCAGTGATGGCAATGAGCGGGGCCCGATCAAGATTGGCATCGGCGACGCCGGTCATCAGGTTTGTAGCGCCGGGTCCTAGAGTGGAGAGACACACGCCCGCTTTGCCTGTGAGCCGTCCATATACGTCGGCCATGAAGGCTGCGCCCTGCTCGTGCCGAGTGGTGATGAACTGAATAGAAGACTTTTTAAGGGCTTGGAGAAGCTGGAGGTTTTCTTCTCCGGGGAGGCCGAAGATGTATTTGACACCTTCGTTTTCGAGGCAGCGGACGAGGAGTTCGGCGGTATTCATGCGTTATTTAATCCAAACAGTTTTGGCATTGACAAATTCCAACAATCCGTAGCGCCCAAGTTCTCGGCCATAGCCGGATTGCTTGATGCCGCCGAAGGGGAGGCGTGGGTCGGATTTTACCAGGCCATTGATGAAGACTGCGCCCGCGTCGAGTTCGTTGACTAGCTGTTGTTGTTCCTTGGCATCGGTGGTCCAAGCGCTGGCTCCGAGGCCAAAGGTGGTGGAATTAGCAAGCGCGATCGCACTTTCAATATCTGGCACACGAAACACAAGGGCAACCGGACCAAAAAACTCGTCTTGATCGGCAGGCGTACCAGGGGGAATAGCGGTGAGGATAGTAGGTGGGTAGAAGTTCCCTTCTTGGAGCTTGGCCGGTAGTTGCTGCTGGAGCGATCGCCGATCACCTCCCACCAAAGCCGTTGCGCCTTGAGTAATGCAGGCTTGTACCTGGGCCTCTAGCTCCTTCAAAATATCGGGTGTCGCCAGCGGACCGACGGTGGTATCTGGGTCCATAGGGTCACCTACCTTTTGGCTGCGAAACCGATCGGCAAAGCCTTGCTCAAACCGATCGGCAATGTCACCAACGAGGATGAAGCGCTTGGCGGCGATGCAGGACTGGCCGTTGTTCATGAGGCGGGCGGTGGCGGCCGTGGCGATCGCACTTTCTACATCTGCACTTGGCAACACAATAAAAGGATCGCTGCCGCCTAGCTCTAGCACCGATTTTTTGATGTGGCGAGCGGCCGTGGCGGCGACGGCTTCTCCCGCAGGGCCGCTGCCTGTGAGGCTTACAGCTTTGACCCGAGGGTCGGTCAAAATGCTTTCGACCTGGCTAGCACCGATCAGCAGGGTTTGGAAGGCGCTGGGGGGAAAGCCTGCGGTGGTGAAAATGCGTGCGATCTCTAGCGCAGACTGCGGCACATTAGAAGCGTGCTTGAGCAGCATGGTGTTGCCAGCCATGCGCGCAGGGGCCGCAGCGCGAAATACCTGCCACAGCGGATAGTTCCACGGCATGACGGCGAGCAGTACGCCCAAGGGCAAAAAGCGAACGTAGCTGCTGCTAGCATCGGTGCTGGCCGGTTCGTCTTGCAAAAAGGTTTCGGCGTTGTCGGCGTAGTAGCGGCAGACCCAGGCACATTTTTCTACTTCTGCGATCGCGCTACCAATGGTTTTACCCATCTCCAGCGTCATCATCTTGCCCAGCGCTTCTTTTTCAGCAATCAGCGCTTCGGCGGCCTTGTGCATCCACCGAGACCTGTCTGCAAAAGGCGTTTTTCGATAGGTTTCAAAGCACGTCTGCGCCTCGCTCACGGCGTTTTCTACTTGCTTCGCGTCGAGTGAGACGAAGGTTTTCAGCGTTGTACCGGTTGCTGGGTTGATGCTGGCGATTCCCATGCTGTTTTCCTCGGGGATAAGCCTATGAAGAGTGCGAGTGCCTTTGCTTGTCTACTGTCGCCTGTCTACTGTCTCTTGAAATTGGTGAGCTGGATGGTGAGTTAGCTGGTTCGTATAGATTATTTACTTGCCTGTTCGCGCGTATGGGCTGTTTGCGGCGGCTATTTTCAAATGAATCGATGCCCTAAGACGAGTTTTCTCGTACGCATTTGTACGTAATCGTGCGCATTTGTACGCACGTGTGTGCTTGAGATCACAGTCGATGAACTTCGGGAATTGCTAGTTTTTACTGAGTATGAATAAGCACATCAACTGCGCGTCGCTTAGCGCCCCTTTAAATAAGCCCGTGACCGCGCAAACCTGAATGACCGCACGCACGCTGCATGGAACGCCCCTTCAACTGTGCAACTACCTGCGTGAGAGCTGTTTCAGGTTTTGGTTTTGAAATTTAAGCATTAGAGAATTTTATGCTGTCAGGTACAGAGAACGTACTGGGGTTTTTGGCATTGCTCGCTTACGTAGCAACGCTGCTCCCTAGCAACCTTAAAATTGTTTTTCCCGCACTCAAAATGAGCTGGCCAGTGAAGAAACTGCTCAGGCACCGACGCTCGATTGGTATTTGGACATTTAACTTATCGATGGCTCATGCGGCGTTTGTGATTGGTTTGCACAACATGGATGTTTTTGAGAGATCGTTTTACTACAAAAGTGCTAGTGGCCTAATGATTATGGGGATTTTTGCACTATTGACGATTACGTCTAACAACTGGAGTATCAAAAAGCTTAGAAGAAACTGGAAAAGGCTACATGGCTTGACCTATCTGGCGGCGGCGCTGCTGCCCTGGCACATCGCTGCGAAGATGGAAGGGCAATGGACGCTGCTAACGGGGATAGCTATTCCACTAACTGCCCTGGCTGTTGCACTGTTGTGCTGTCGTAAGTATTTGGAAATGACACCTAAAACCTAGTGCTGCTAACTGGAGCCGCTATTAGAAGGACTTCATTAGACTGCCAAAAGACTGCCAAAAGACTGCCAGAATGCGGGTAGAAAACTATAAAAACGCCGAGCTGTAGTACATACAGCTCGGCGTTTTTATGGATAAAGATTAGCGATTAAGACGCTGATTCCATAGACATCGGTCCATAGACTGGGGCTCTAGGCTGAAGCCACCATTTCCTTGAATCCTTTACCTGCAGAGAACGCAGGTACGGTAGTCGCTGGAATTTTAATGGTTTCACCGGTTTGAGGGTTGCGACCATCGCGGGCCTTGCGATCGCGGGGCTCGAAGCTGCCAAAGCCAACCAAGCTTACTTTGTCGCCACCTGCAACCGATTCCATAATCGACTCGATTACAGCCGACAGTACAGCGTCAGCGTCTTTTTTAGAGACGTCCGCTTTCTCTGAAACCATATCAATGAGCTCAGCTTTGTTCATAGAATGAGTGCCTTAAAACATCGATAGTAGTTTTAGCACAAGAGGTAGTAGATCACAAGTACTAGGGCGATATATTTCTCCTTTTTTGAGGCGTATCTCAGCGCTGGCGTAGGGTAGCGCCGTTATATGCCAGTGGTTCTAGCAAATGTGTAGCGAATCGGTAATCTCTCAAAAAATATGTTGTGTTATGTAAAGTTGATGCGATATTGCCATGCTAAACAGGTTGTTCGTTTTGTTCCTGGCTTCCCCCTCCAGGCCCCGTCCTGCCTAATGCACACTTAATTCAACTCGTCTATGTTTCTTTAGAAACAATTTGTTCTTTATGTCATTTGTCTGGCTAGAGGATGATTTCAGTAATTTTCAGGCACGGCTCAACGGCATTTTCTCAACGGCTTTCTGTAGAGTTGTACTTGCTGTGGTCGGGCAAATGGCGGGTCAGCCAGATGGTGTGGTTAACTCAGTTGATCGAGCATGCTAGTAGGCCTGTCAACCAGGGTCTAGACAATCAGTCAGCTAACTTAAAACTTTGCTGGCAGGCTTTCACGTGACGATGCCGTAATGTCTTCTTGTTGTGTGTGTCGATCTTGTAAAGAAACAGTGGGTTGAGGAGACTTTTATCCTTTTATTGAGTCGTTTTAAATCGTAGAAACTTCTACGATTTAAAACGACTCAGGATGGAAACTGATTTATGCCCAAGACTCAAGCAAAACGATTTGTCAGAAACGCGGGTACTCGAGCGTTGCAAAAAAGAGTCGGCATGCGTCAGGATTTGTCTCCTCAGCTCTGGGATATGTCTTACGACAACAGTGCTCTCACACTTCATGGCGTTAATCTTCAGCATATTTTGGCGCAATATGGCAGTCCAGTTCATCTGCTAAACACACAAAAACTGAAGCAAAATGCCCACGCCATGATGTATGGAGGGCAGCAGACTAAGCTGCTAAACGTTTACTACTCCTACAAAACCCACCCCATTCCTAGGGTATTGCAGCTTCTACATAGTTATGGTGTGGGCGCAGAAGTGATTTCGCCTTACGAACTGTGGCTGGCACTGCACCTAGGCGTAGATCCTCAAAAGATTATTTACAATGGTCCAGCTAAGTCCGACGAATCCATTGAGATGGCCATTAGTCGGGGGATTCGCCTCCTGAATATTAATCATATTGAGGAGCTAGACCGGTTTGCTAAAATTGCCCGTCAGCTTGGGAAGAAAGCCAATATTGCGATTCGCCTAATTTTTGCAAAGGGCTGGAGTGGTCAATTTGGTTTGGGGGTAGATACGGGAGAGGCGCTAGCAGCCTATCGCAAAGCGTTGACAATGCCAGAAATCAACGTCATCGGCGTGCATTGCCATCGCGGCGTGCTGTTTGAGGGGCTAGGCGACATGGCTAGCTACCTACAGGAGATTAAGGATTTTTTGGATATCCTTTACGGGGAACTTGATTTTCATCCAGAGATTTTGGATGTGGGAGGCAGCATTGGTATTCCAACAGTCCGCCCGTTTTCCGGCTTTGACAAAAAACTAAGTGAAACATTTCGAGTTGAAGTGCGTGAACCTGAACCTAACAACTATCCAACGTTGGAAGCATTTTCGGCGTTTATCTCCAAGGATCTTACGAGCTATTTTAAGCGGGTCAATCGGTCACTGCCGGAGCTAGCCGTTGAGCCGGGCCGAGCTATTACCGGGAACACTCAGGCTTTGCTCTCTCGGATTGTTGATACTAAAGAGACCGCAGAAACCTTTACCTATGGCATTTTAGATGCGGGTATTAGCGTGGCCGAGATTGTTAAATATGAGTTTCACCAGGTGCTGCCTTTGCAACAGAAGCTCAATACGCCATTGCAGCTCTATCGTTTAGTCGGGCCCATTTGCCATATGGGAGATACTCTTTATCCGGCTTGGCGCTTGCCTCAATTGGAGAAGGGAGATGCGATCGCAATTATGGATTCAGGGGCTTATTTCTCTCCTGAAGCTAGAGCATTTTCTTTTCCTAAACCTGGTATTGTAGGATTAAACAACAGTGGCGAATCCTTTATGATTCGAAAATCTGATACTTTTGAAAGTATTATCCAAATGGATTGCCTGGCTGAGTAGGCCTTTGAGTATATGAACTTGTTTTTGCGGTTTCGAGACCCTAAGGGACGTGCGCTTAATTAATGTACCGATGGCTTTAGCTTTTCGAGCCCTCATCCCCAACCCTTCTCCCGAGAGGAGAAGGGAGCCAGCTCTGAAGTCCCTCTCCCGAAGGGAGAGGGATTTAGGGTGAGGGCAAGGCGTTACGTTATTTGTTTGCGGCTCCCTAGGCTCCTTGGGAAGAACTATCGACTCACCAAAGCACACGTGCTTTTTTCGCCTCTTTCTCTCCTCTGTAGCTTTCTACAGCATAAAGAATCGAGAGTTTTATTCGAGCGCTGATGTCTGTGAACGCGATGGAGAGATTGAAAGCTCTTGTAGAACATTATTTTAAGATTCATACTTTGTCCTATGGTTGCTAAGAACTCACTTACGAAGGTTCCAATTATGATGACCATGGGAAACTACGGCGGCACACTGGCTGCTGTTCGTTCCTATGGAAAGCATTCTCACCCAACGCTGCTAGCAACCTCCATCACATCTACCTTGAGTCATAGATCTCGCTATCTTTCTGAGGCCCTAGAGTCTCCACCAGTAGAAGATTTTGAGCAGTTTTTTTCCTGGCTGATGGCGTACGGCCAACAAAAACCTGGGGTGTTTCTTTATCCATCTAGCGATGATATGACTTGGCTAATCGCGTACTATCGCGATCAGCTAAGCCAGTATTACAAGCTCTACAGTCCGGATGTTGAGACGATTTATGCGCTGCTAAATAAACCGAAACTCCATGCAGTTGCTGAAACATTGGGGATTCCGGTGCCAACCACTATTTCCCCTATCTCTTTAGAGGAGCTTGAAGCCCAAGCTGATGATTTAACCTATCCAGTACTGATCAAGCCGAGAACCCAAATCGGTATGATTCGCAGACAAAAGGGGCAGGTGTGTGAGAGCCGCGAACAACTCTTAGATATTTATCCAGCCTATCAACAGAAATTTTGCTATCATCCTTTCTTGATAGGCTTTGATAGCGATGTCAGCTGGCCTATGGTTCAGTCTTTTCATGCCTCAGCCGGACAAAACACCTACAGCGTTGCTGGCTTTGTCGATGAAAAGCAAGAGATTTTTGTGAGCCGGTTTTCGGCCAAGGTGCTGCAATTCCCCATTCGAGTAGGTGTAGGCCTTTGCTTTGAAAGCCGTCCCCCTAATCCCAAAGCGGTGGATTATATCAAAGCGCTTTGTAAAGCAGTTGGTTACTATGGCGTCTTTGAAGTGGAGTTTATTGTAGATGGCGACCAGCTGCTACTCATGGACTTTAACCCAAGATTCTATGGGCAGATGGCCTTTGAGCTAGGACGAGAGCTACCCCTAGACCAGCTGGTTTTAGCCTATGCTAGCAATAACTATGAGTATGGCAAAACTGTTCAGCAGCAGGACCAAAAGTGGAACCACAACAGAGTGTATCGCTTTAGCAATCGGTGGCGACTTTGGCTGATTTTAACGACTCAGTCTATTGCGGGTAACTTTTCCTGGGCTGAGCGACGTCAATGGCTAGCTTGGTCTAGCCAGGCTGATGTTGGGTTTGACCCGGTCTATACAGATGATGATCCCAACCCCCGTCGTGCTGATATTAAGTCCGTGATTAAAGGTGGAATCAAACATCCTCGTAGTACGTTTAAGACATTCTTCTCGAATCTTTAGATTTTCTAAGGAGGAATTTTCTAAGGAGAGATGTGTTGATGTGCATGGTCAGTATTTGCCTCGTTAGTCAGTAGACGTCACTAGTGTGCAAGACGGTACTCATCAGCCATAAGTCATAACAGATGCCGATGGCAACATTTTGGAAGCTGATGAGACTAACAACACTGACTATAGCCAGGTAACTATTAACACTTCTGTTTTGCATGTAAATACTGAGGGCATAAGTCGTTATGTTCTTTCTGTCACGGTGGTATGGATTGCGAAAGATTAAAGGTTTCCTGGTTTGAGAAACCTCCTTTCAGGGCCGGCGTCTAGTAACGCTATACAGGTCATCTGTTGTTTATGTCGGTTGTTCAGAGCGTTTTTTCTTCTTTCTAAATCCCATGAGCCAACTCAGTTTTGAGCCTGCTGTTTCTTCTGCCGCATCGCCACTTTCTAGCGCGGTACTTTCTCCTGTTACTCCTGTAATATTAAATGATGGATTGCTGAGTGCATCTCGTAATATTGCCTTTGTAGATGCGGGGCTTGCTTCTGTCGACACGTTGATAGCAGGCCTAGAAGATACGCAGATAGTGTTGATAGAAGGCGAGCAAGATGGCATTGCTCAGATTACCTCTGCACTAGCCAATGCGGAAAACCTAGATGCGGTTCATATCTTTTCGCACGGGAGCGATGGACTGTTGCAGCTGGGCAATACGCTGCTAAGCAATGCCAACGTGGAAGGGTATGGCGAAAGTTTGCAGCAGTGGTCAGCGGCGCTGTCGGCAGAAGCTGACCTGATGATTTATGGCTGTAACCTGGCGGCTGGTACCGAAGGACTGTCGTTGCTGAGCCGGCTAGGTGAGCTGACGGGCGCAGACGTTGCTGCTTCAGATGATGTGACTGGCGTGGGCGGTGACTGGGATTTGGAGATTGCGGTGGGTGAGATAGAAAGCAGCGTTGTGCTCAGCGAAGCTGTGCAGGCCTCCTATGAAGGTGAGCTAGCACTCTTAACGAATGGAGATTTTGAGTCGGGGCTTTCAGGGTGGCGAGCGTTCCGAGGGTCTGAATCGATTACAACAGATGCGGTGAGTGGTAGCAGCGCGCTAGAGATTGGCGGCACGAGCCGGGGGGTGCGGCAAACGCTGTCGGTAACAGGCGGTGAAACCTACACGCTGACCGGCTCGGGTAAAACCACTTCCGAGGGGAACACAACTATTGGAATAACTTTTTACGACGGGTCTGGCAGCCGAGTGGCGGGTAAAGCGCAGAAGATAAGGAGTGCAAACTGGGATGAGTTTGCGATAGAGCAAGAAGCGCCAGTGGGTACAGCGTCTGCGCGAGTGTGGGCGTATAAAGCGACGGATAGTGGCAGCTTTTTCTTGGATAATTTAGCGCTGAACTCAGGCGTGGTAGAACCGCCGGAGCCACCTGCGAGTGGTACGCAGCTGCTGGCGAATGCCGGGTTTGAGTCTGGTTTGAACCAGTGGAAGAGCTACAAGGGAACGGAAACTGCGACAAGTGTAGGCGCATTTGCTGGGACGAAGGCGCTGAAGCTATCGACGGCGGGGAGCGGCGCGCGGCAAATAGTAGATGCAGTAGCCGGGGAGACGTATCAGGTGTCTGGCTATGCGAAGTCATCGAGTAGTGGATACATGGGCTTTGGGGTGACGTTTTACGATGCGGACGCCAAAAAGATTCAGGGCAGCGGTGTGGGCCAGCGGGTGCGGAGTACGGAGTGGCAGCTGTATGAGGGCGAAGCTGTTGCGCCAGCGGATGCGCGCTTTGCGAGGTTTTGGTCTTATAAGGGAACTAGCGATGGTGATGGCTTGCTAGATCAGCTCTCGCTGAAGACAGTGGGAGAACCAACTGTGGATCCAGAACCCGGTGTTATTGGGCTCGCAACTAGCACGATTAGTGCGGGTGAAGGTGATGGCACGGTGCGGGTGACGGTGAATCGCTCGAGTGGGCGTGACGGTGCAGTAACGGTTGACTATCGTACGGTGACAGGCTCGGCCAGTGCTGGGGAAGACTATGAGGCGATCGCAGGCACCCTCTCCTTTGCCGATGGCCAAACGCAGCAGTCTGTTGATATCACCCTACTCGATGACAATAGTCCCGAAGAGCTAGAGACCTTCGGCTTTGCCATCGATAACGTGCAAGGCGGCGCTACCCTACTTGCACCGCGCACTGCGCAGATTACAATCGCCGATGACGACGGCTTTACCTACAACGACAATCAGTATGTGGTCACTACCGCCAAAACTTGGCTGCAGGCGCAAGCCGAAGCCGAAGCTTTGGGCGGTAATTTAGTTTCTATTAATACTGCGCAAGAAGAAGCTTGGCTAAGACAAACCTTTGGTAATACCGAAAGTTTCTGGATTGGCATTAACGATGCTGAAACAGAAGGACAGTTTGAATGGGCCAGTGGTGAGCAAGTTGCCTATACAAACTGGGCATCAGGGCAGCCTGATGATGGCGGTAGTGGCCAAGACTACGGCTATCTGAACTTTGGTAGCTCACGCCAGTGGGACGATGGCGGTTCGGGTACGAACTTTAGAGGGATTGTTGAAATTGGTGATTACAACGGTCCGGTACTGGGTCGAGGGAACGGTCTAAAAGGAGAATATTACAACAACATCGACTTTACCGATCTAGCGCTAGAACGAACAGATGCCACGGTGGACTTTGACTGGGAGCTGGGCTCTCCTGATCCAGCCATTGGTCAAGATACGTTTTCGGTGCGTTGGACGGGTAAGGTAGAGCCGCTATATTCGGAGACTTATACCTTTCAAACTACCAGCGATGATGGCGTGAAGCTGTGGGTGAATGACCGGCTGATTATCAATGAGTTCCAAGACCAAGGGCCAACCGCTTACACGGGTACCATCACGCTAGCCGCAGGCCAGCAGTACGATATTCGCCTGGAGTATTACGAGAACGGTGGCGGTGCGCTGAGTGAGCTGGCTTGGTCGAGTGCGAGTCAGGCGTTTGAAATTGTGCCGCGATCGCAGCTCTACTCCGACCCTGTAGACAGCCGCACCCTCGACAGTGAAACGGTGATTGCTGGGCTGACTGAGCCAACGGCGATCGACTGGCTTACCGACGGCTCGAACAAAATGTTCATTGCTGAAAAAGGCGGCGTGGTGAAGGTATTTGAAAATGGTAACCTGCGAAGTACGCCGTTTATTGATATTTCAGATCAGGTGAATGGGATTCGCGATCGCGGCCTACTAGACATCGCCATTCACCCAAATTTTGACGCCAACCCTTACGTCTATCTTCTGTATACCTACGACCCGCCAGAAGTGTTCAACTTCACAGGTGAATCAGGACCAGATGGCACCAACAACAGAGCCGCAAGACTGATTCGAGTGACTGCCGACGCCAGCACCAACTATCGCACCGCAGTGGCTGGCAGTGAAGTTGTTCTACTCGGCAAAAACAGCACCTGGGACAACTTCAACGGCCAGGTCAATAGCACCTTCGACTTTGACGAAGCCCCTGCGGGCATTTTGCCCGATGGTAGCAACCTGCAAGACTTTCTCAATGCCGATAGTGAATCTCACACAGTGGGCAGCGTAGAATTTGGCCCAGACGGCGCTTTGTATGTGAGCAATGGCGACGGCGCTTCCTACAACAGAGTCGATCCGAGAGCTTCGCGGGTACAGGATATTGACAATCTATCCGGTAAAATTCTGCGCATCAATCCCATCAACGGAAAAGGCCTCTCAGATAACCCTTTCTACAATGGCGACGCCGATGCCAATCGTTCTAAGGTGTATCAGCTGGGGTTGCGCAACCCTTTCCGAATCACGGTAGATCCTGACAATGGCAAAGTGTATACAGGGGATGTGGGCTGGACCCAGTGGGAAGAGGTCAACGCAGGTGAAGCGGGCTCGAACTTTGGCTGGCCCTACTACGAAGGTGGCGACGGTGAGAGCAGGCAAACCGTTGGCTACAGCTCACTTCCAGAAGCCCAAGCGTTTTACAACAGTGGCACAGCGGTCACACCTTCTTTCCTTGGGCTCAACCACAACACCACTGGCATTAACGCTATTGTGATGGGCGATGTATATACCGGAGACGCCTACCCCGATCGCTACAAAGGAGATTTGTTCTTTGGCGATTTAGGCCAAGGCATTGTTCGTAACATTAGTCTAGATGGCAATGGCGACGTTAGCTCTGTGGATACCTTTACGACAGAAGATCCTTACATTGTCCAAATGGTGCAGGGGCCAGATGACTTGCTGTACTACGTCAATCTTGTGAATGGAACCGTAAGTCGCTGGGTGTTTGACTAATGGGTGTTTGACTAATGAGTGTTTGACTAAGTTGAGAGGCCATCGCTGAGGCTTTGATGACTCGCAGATTCGTTGAATAAAACGAATCTGCGAGTTTTTGCGAGGGACGGTGTTGTGAAATGTGAACAGGCGTTAAAGCAAGCCCGTATATTTACTTGCGTCGCTAATATGTGCGGTAACCTGTACAGACTTATTTACCGCTTGTCTACTTAGGTAAGATGCCTGTATGCGTCCTAGAACTGCTGTATTAGATCTTTTCTCAACGTTTATCCAGTTTTCGGACGATCGCTTTGAGGCATGGATTGTTGATACCCGGCTAGTGCGCCAGATGAAGCAGCAGCAGGCTCGATTAGCTCAGTCGCAATCAGGCCATGCCTCTGCACAGTTCTCTGAGGTTTTTTGGGTACTTCAGTGGTATCAGCAGTGGCACACAAAAGCCCATCCGCATGCGCTGATGCACTTATGTGCGTATGTGCAGGAGCCTTGTTACTGGGCCGCAGAGCAAGTGACAAAGCGATTTGTCAGTGTGCAGTACACTTTGGCGGATGGGTTTCAGGTGGCAATTTTGCGCCTAGAACACATCCTAAATTGCTACGATCCTACCTATGGAAGCAGCCTTAAGGCCTATGCTCGAACGGCTTTTGGTAACCTCATTCGCAATCAGCTGCGTCAGCAAAAGGCAGCGAACATTTGCAGTGATTGGGGCTTGCTACGCAAGACGAGTCAACTCCAGCTGGATCGATCTTTACGGACGGCTGGATTTATACAAACAGACGCAGATATTCTGATTTGGAAATGTTTCAAGGCGGTCTGTGTCCCAGGGAGGCCTCAACTTGAGAATCGCACCTCGCCTACTTTGGTGCCTACTTTGGTGCCTACTTTAGTGCCTACTCCGGTGCGTACTCTGGGCCAGCCAACGGCCGAGCAGCTCACGACGATGGCCAATCGTTTTAATCAGCAGCGCATTCAGCTCAGCCCGAGCCCTGCTAGCGTGACGGCCAAGGGCGTGCTAGAAAGTTTGCGGCGGTCGGTAAAAGCCGTGCGATCGCATCTAAACCCTCAGGTGACTTCGCTCAACCAGCCTCAATATGGCGATGGCAAGGAGTGCCTAGACGACCTCACCACTGAAAATACGCCCATGGCGGAGATGCTAGCCGCCGAAGCTTACCAGGAACAGCAGCAAAAAATGCAGGCGGTCGGTGCTGTATTAATCGATGCGATCGCCCAGCTAGACCCCTCTCTTCAAACACTGCTGCGCCTTTACTATCAGCAAAACCTCACTCAAAAAGAAATCGCTAGCCAGCTCCACATCAAGCAGTATCAGGTTTCTCGTCAGCTCAGCCGGGTGCGTCAGCAGCTATTGCGCAGCGTGGCTCAGTGGAGTCAGGAGTCTTTGCATATTTCTATAGACTCAGCTGTATTAGCCAATGTAAGCGCAGTCATTCATGAATGGCTGCAAAGCCACTACGCCCCCAAAGCGGTCCCTACGCATGAACGATTGCAGCTTGATTTGTCGGAGAGCACACCATGAGCCTTGTATTTGAGAACCCTATTCAGCCGGTCCTTGACCTGCCTGCTAATCCAGACCTTTGGGCGCGTAGTGAGTCTACAGCTGCCGCGGCCGCTCGCTGGCGCCTGTATTTGTATCAGTTAGTGACATCGGCGCTATTGCAATGGTGCCAAGAAGAGAGGGTGCAGTTTGGTAATGTTCAAGTTTGGCCTGAGGCAGCACCTTTAGATATTTGGCATGTGGTCGGCGGACTCGCTCTGACTTTGGGCGACAGGCGTATTGTTGTCATCCTTTCTGAAGCTATGGACGCTGCTGAAATGCGGGTGCCCCAAGAGTGGATAGATTTGCCAGACTGGGCCGGTGACTATTACATTGCCGCCTAAGTCGATGTCGATGATCAGCAGCTAGCGCTGTGGGGGTATAGCACCTACACTCAGGTCAAAAACAACGGGCACTACGATGCGTATGAGCGGACCTATTGCCTGGGGGAAGACCATTTGATCCAAGATTTCTCAGCGTTTTGGGTGGCTTTGCAGTATGAGTCTATGGATGCGGTGGCGGTCGATGCGGTGGCGGTCGATGCGGTACCTGCGCTCTCACCGATTCAACGCAATAATTTGCTCAATCGTTTGGCCCAATCTGTTGAGCCGCGATTGGAGATTCCCTTTGGTCTATGGGGCGCGCTATTGAGTGATGCTGCTGCGCGATCGCAGCTCTACCAAAAACGGTGTCAAAAACAGCAGGGATACGTCTCCACCAACGTACCTGTGCCCCTGAGCCAGTGGACTCAACAATTGCTTAGCCAAGGCTGGGAAAGACTAGAGTCTTTACTCCCTCAGAACCCAGCCGCCAGCTTGCGCTCAGCCAGTAATTCTCTGACGGAAGACCAGCCCACGCCCCAATCGGCGGTTACGGGCGGAAAGGTCATTGCATTGAGGCGTCACACCGAAGCCACTGCATCGATCGAACCGACCGAACCGACTGAAACGGTTGAACTGGTATTGGCGATCGCACGAACGATTGAACCCGATGAGCGCCGTAATATTCGTATCCGGCTGTATCCTGCAAATCAGGATGCTGTGACAGGCCCCGCATCAAATACCGCGTTCGAGGCGTCGCGCTCGGCGGGTGAGTTCCCTGCCGATGAAACGACCACGGTAGAAAGTTGCCTGCCCAATGGCATTACGCTGGCTCTATTGCTGAGCGATACAGAAGAAATGCTACAAACGGTGCAGGCCGGTGAGCACGATAACTATATTCAGCTTCCCCCGTTCCGTTGCCCAGCCGAGCAACACTTTAGCGTACGCATTCAAAAGGCCGATATGGCTGTGCAAGAAGACTTTATCAGCTGAGTTGGACAATGCGCGAACCTCCCACAGAACCCTCCGTAGAACAGAAAATACTGCTCAATTTGGGCCAGGGCGATTGGCACACTGGGTTTGCGACGGTGACCGCTCAGCTTTGGGCTGACAACCAGTCTCCGGTTCAATTTATTGGGAGCCTGCCGTCTGCGCCTCAGCTGGAGGCGCAATATCAGCAATGGCAACAGCTGTATGAAGCGCTCTACGGTGAAGCCGATCTCTGGCGGCGAAGCGGACGAGCCAGTCAGCGCGCCGCCGCCGATTTTGAATTTGATACTAGTGCGCCGACTCGGGTATCTCGCCACGAGTTTGAAACGCTGTGTATTGAGCTCAAAGCGTCGCTGAACCAATGGTTGATGACCGCTAACTTTACGTCACTAGAGCGCCGTATTCGCACACAGCTTGCGCCCCAAACGACGATTCGGGTAATGCTCACTGCCCACAGCAAAGGCGTTTTGCGATTTCCCTGGCAGCTGTGGGATTTGTTTGAAGATTATCCGAATGCTGAATTATCCGTGAGTCTGCCAACGTACACGCGTGCGATTAAACAAACAACAACAAAGGATGCCAAGGGCGTTAGAATCCTAGCCGTGCTGGGGAGCGACGACGGCATTGATGTAGAGACTGACCGTGAAATTTTGGGGCAGCTGCCGTCTGCTTGTGTCACGCTGCTCTCTCAGCCGAGCTTAGAAGAATTGCAGCAACAGCTGTGGCAGTCGTCGTGGGATGTGTTGTTTTTTGCGGGCCATAGTACCAGCGAAGGGCCAGGGCACTTACAGGTGAATGCAACCGAATCGCTGACGATTGAACAGCTGAAGTATGCGTTGCAGCGAGCGATTGTGAATGGGTTGCAGCTTGCCATCTTAAACTCTTGCGATGGGCTGGGGCTGGCTTGGGCATTGGCTGATTTGTACCTGCCGCAAACCATTGTGATGCGAGAGCCCGTGTCAGATGCGATCGCCCAACAGTTTCTCAAGTCTTTTCTCTTTTCTCTTTCGCGTGGTCAGTCGCTGTATCTATCGGTGCGTGAAGCGCGCGAAAAACTACACGGACGCACAGAGCTTGGCAGCTATGCCGCATGGCTACCGGTGATTGTTCAAAATCCATCGGAAGTGCCGCCGACTTGGCAGGGGCTGATGGGCCAGCCGACGGCTGAAGTATTGCCCTCAAAAAGTTTGCCAGTGGTTGGTGTTCCACCCGTAGCTGATGTTCCAACAGTTCCAGCTCGTAAGGAAAGCCCTGTTAGCTCAAGACGTTCGACGGCTCAATCGCTTGTGAGGCTCTTGGGAGCCAGTGTTGCGATCGCAACTGTTGTATTCGGTGGGCGCTGGCTGGGCTGGCTGCAAAACACTGAACTGAGCGCTTACGACACGCTGCTAAAGCTGCGCCCTGCTGAAGCGCTCGACTCACGGCTGGTTATCATCACCGTTGACGGCGAAGATATTCGCTCGCAGACCTCTTTGGAACGCAGGGGGTCGCTGTCGGATGAAACTTTGCAAGCTACCTTGTCTACTTTGCTGAGCTATGAACCTCGGGTGATTGGTCTAGATTTGTATCGAGATTTTCCAGCGAGTATCCCCGCGTTAGCAGAAACGCTCGCTCGCCCAGAGATTTTGGGCATCTGTAAATGTCGAGACCCTAGCGCTGACAAGGTGGGTATTGCACCTGCGCCCGAGCTACCGATTACACAGGTTGGATTTAGCGACTTTATTGAAGAAACCGACGGCATTTTACGACGTCAGCTATTGACGATAAAACCGGATGCAACTTCTCCTTGTACGAGTCCCTATGGGTTTGCCGCGCTCATGGCCATTCACTATTTGCGCAGTGCTCCCTCAGGCGATCGCACCTTTCAGCCTTCGTTTACTGAGCAGGAGAATTTAAAGATAGGAGATGTGGTTTTTCCTCATCTGGGGCCTCGAACTGGAGGGCTACAGCAAATGGACGATAACGGTAACCAGATTTTGTTGAACTATCGGGTGCGGCCTACGGCAAATGATATTGCGGTAAAGGTGCCTCTGAAAAAGTTGTTGAATGGGGAGGTGAATCCGGAGAGTATTCGCGATCGCATGGTGATTATTGGTGTCATCGAATCCAGCGGTGACTACTGGGCTACGCCCTACGGCGTGCAAGGGCAAGCCAAGACATCAGGGGTGTATTTGCAGGCGCAAATGGCGAGCCAGATGATTTCGGCAGTATTAGACGGGCGACCTTTGATTTGGGTGTGGCCGCAGTGGGGTGAGGCTTTGTGCATTTTTGGCGGTGCGATCGCCGGAAGTTTGTTGGCGTGGAGCCAGCTGATGCGGACGAGGCAAGCGGTGCGACTAGGGTTGCTTTGTTTGGTGAGTGTGGGTGGTTTGGTAGGGGTGGCTTGGGCCGCGCTGATTATAGGTGGCTGGTTACCTCTGGTCCCAACATTGCTCACTTTTGGTGGTGGTGCGTTGTCTACGACAGTGGTGCTAGCGGGTAGTCGAGATCCGTAAGTAGGGACTGCCCAGTGACTATGCAACGACATGTGAACTGTCGCTCGACTGCGCATATTCCCTGAATAGTCTGTGTATATCTATTTGATGCAGCGCGCCACTGTTGAAATTATTAATAGGGATATGGGTCAGATGAATTTATATAGAAACCTTGCTAAGACGAACCGTGTGAGTGGGCTTTTGGGGGCTGTGATTGCTTGGAGTGTAATCGCGCCATGGGCCTTTGCTCAAGTCGATCAAACGGTTCAGTTTTTACCGACGCCGCCCGATCAAGGCTCACCCGATGGCCGTCAGCGCGGCGGCGCAACCCGAGGAGATTGTCTTGATTATCAAGCGCTAACCGCCCTTGTGCCTGAAGTAGACGGTGTGGTGTGGAGCCAAACAACAAGCGCCCTACCCACATTTTTCTTTCAGGTGCCTGCCGATTTGACCGAGGCGATTCCGCTAGAATTCGTCATTCAAGATAGCAATGATGTCTACGCAGTTCGTCAGCAGTTCTCGGTGGAAGCAAAAGCAGGTCTTTTGACGGTTCCTACAACGGCAGAGCTAGGTGGGCTAGCTATGGGTGAAAGCTACAGCTGGACCTTTTCAATTTACTGCGATGAGGCTCGTCCGTCGGCATCGGTGTCTGTAACGGGAACTGTTCAGCGGGTGGCTGATGATGTGGTGATGGCCGATACGAGCACGCCTGAGATATCACCCGTAGAACAGTTTGAGCAGCTTCAACAGTATGCCGCTGAGGGGATTTGGCATGAGGCGATTGAACTTGCGATCACGTTACATAGTGCTGAGCCTGAAAACGCAACATATGCGAATGCACTCAGCACCCTGATAGAACAAGCCGGTATCACTAATGCCTTGCCGATGGAAGCAGCGCCTACGGAGGTGGAGTGATGAACACTATCGCACGGAAGATACTCCGTTTGGGTCGGGTAAGCGTGGTAGCTGTGATGGTGCTGTTTGGGGTTTCGCCGGATGTACGCTCGCAACAGATCATCCCAGATAGCACACTGGGTATAGAGACTTCAGTTGTGGGCGATGGCATCGTCGATGGCAACGATGTGCAGTTGATTGAAGGGGGTGCCACGCGAGGGGGCAATCTTTTTCATAGCTTTAGTGATTTTAATATTGGCGAAGGAGACTCTGTTTATTTCGCTAACCCCGTCAACATCGACAATATTCTTAGCCAGGTGACGGGCAACTCTCTTTCAACGATTGATGGTGTATTAGGCGTTGATGGTACGGCAAATCTGTTTTTTCTAAATCCTAATGGCATCATCTTTGGCCCAGAAGCACAGCTCGATATTGCAGGGTCATTTACGGCGAGTACAGCAGGAAGTTTTGGATTTTTGGACGGGGGGAGATTCAGTACAGAGGCGCCAGAAACTTCACTCCTAAGTATAAGTACTCCTTTGGGCATACAGCTCAACCGACCACTCAATGAAGCCTCTAGCAGTCAGCCGCAGAGCAACATAACAAATGAATCCGTACTGGAAGTGGGGCAGCGCGAAACTATAACGCTGTTTGGAGATACGGTTTACAGTAATGTTGATTTCTCAGCCCCGGAAGGGAGCGCGCAGGTAATCGGGAATCGAATTGTTATCAGAGACGGAACGGGTTTCCCGCCATCAAATGCTTCTGGAACCACAGAAATATTTTTTCAAGCCGCCGATGGGATCACCATTGAAGATGTCTTGGACGATGAGCTTCGGTTCACAAACGGAACCGGTCAAATCGTCCTAAATGCCGATACCAATCTTGATGGGTTAGGCGATGTTGTGATGCTAGATATGCAAGACCATTTGCAAACGAATGGTCGAGACTTATCGGTTTCTGGCGCTAATGTTGTGCTTGGGACCATTGACACCACACCGAAAGGATTCCTTACAGTCGTCGATATAGACGCTGGCGGCGCTATTCCATCTACAGGAACACAAGGAACCGCAGATTTCGCTTTTTCAGTGGATAGTGATTTGCCGAGCATTGAAGATTTAGATGTTCGTTTTTCTGCAGAACATACTTACGATGGAGATCTCACGGTTGTTTTAACATCGCCAGGTGGCACTTCCATAACCCTTTTCAACGGTGTTGGATCTAGTGG
>JBHJIY010000072.1:0-5481 GCA_050042985.1 Phormidesmis sp.
AAATGTTGTTGTGAAGCTATCGTCTAAGATGACTCAGCAGAGAAACTGAACGCTGCCATGCTGAAAATGCCATAGGTGTAGCTGCGATGAAGTAGCTGACCATAGTTGTTGTCGCTAGCGCCAAGCGCAACGAAAAGCGGCAATAGGTGTTCGGGCGTGGGGTGATTTTCATCAGCGTAGGGTGCTTGGGAGTAGGCTAGTAGCTGCTCTGTATCGCCCTGTTCAACAGTTTCTATGAGCCATTGTTCGAAGCCTTGTACCCAGCCTGGCGGTGGCGAGTTCAAAGTGCGTCCGCCAAAGGCCCAAAGGTTATGAGTGGCGCTGCCACTTGCTAAAATGAGCACGCCTTTGGTGCGTAGCGTTGCGAGTGCTTTGCCTAAGCTCATCAACTGTTCTGGTGGCCAGTGAGCCGGAAGCGATAGTTGAGCAGCTGGGATTTGAGCGTCAGGATACATCAGCAGTAGAGGCACCCAAGCGCCGTGGTCTAAGCCTCTGCTGGGATCCGTCGCCATTGGGAGCTGTGCTGCCTTGAGCTGCGCTGCGATCGCCTCATGTAAACCATTCGAAAGTCCTGGCGCATCATATCGGAGTCGATATAGTGCTTCTGAGAAACCTCCAAAGTCGTGAATAGCTCGCATTTGCGGTGCGGTGCCCAGCGTGGGCACGCTGGTCATCCAGTGAGGAGAGATCGCTAAAATGGCCGTCGGGTTAGGAAGTTGTTCACCTAAGCGGGAGAGAAATTCACGCGACGGACACTCAGACAATGGCAGATCAGGCGCGCCGTGGGAGATGAATAAACTGGGCATCAAAAGGGGAGTTGTCATGCCATCTACTCCTATTAAAATCTATTGTCTTTGTCTCAATCGGGTGCTGAGTGCATATGCGCCGTCGCCGAGTAGAAACTGCACTAGCGTCGCGATCGCGAAGAATGCGGGAAACTCCCAGCCACCATTTTCGTTGGTGAATAGCCAGCCGTTTGCCCAATGCACCTGAAAGGTGGCGACGAGAAGAACAGGAAATAGTGCGATCGCCACCCAGCGGCTATAAAATCCAAGCAGCAACGCGATGCCGCCAAAGACTTCGAGAAAGGTGACTGGGTAAGCCATAAACCCCGGCAGACCAACGCTGCCGAAGAACTGAGCGGTCCCTGGCAGCGTAAACACAAAGACTTTTAGCAAACCATGCGATAAAAATAGAACGCCCAAGCTGACCCTCATCAACAAAATCGCGTAGGGAGCCGTGTTGAGATCGATAGTTGGCTTTGCTAGGCGAACTTGCCTTTGACGTGGGTTGGTGTCTTGAGCATTGGGAAGGTCGCGTACGGTAACTTTCATGAGAGTGTCTCCTAGAGAATTGATTGTGTTCTTTATTGTTTGTAAGCCGATTGTACTAATTCAAACTATATGGCAAAAAAAAGGGGCCAAAAAAGGAATTCACCGCTGTGAACTTGGCAGCATCTGAGCGCTACGCTCGGCCCGCCCCTGACTATTCCACCATTGCAACAACGTACTGCTGCGATGTCCACGAAGTAGCGCTAGATGAACGCCTAGCCAGAGAATCCAAGCGATAAAGCCCGTTAGCTCTATCTTTCCTAGTTGAACGACAGCAGCGTAGCGGCTCAAAATAGCCATGCTGCCCCGGTGATGATAGTGGAAAGGAAGCGGTACCTTGCCAATGGACTGACGCAGTAAGTTATCAGCCACTGCTTTGCCTTGCTGAACGGCGACAGCGGCTAACTGTGGCCAGTTTTTTTCTGTCTGTAGGAGGCTAGCGGTGTCGCCCACAAAGTAGATATTGGGAGAGTCTGCCACCTGGAGGGTGGGTAGTAGGGAGATTTTAGGGGCAGGCTGACTGTTGCTTACTTTGGAACGTAGGTGAGGCCTCTCTAAAGGAACAGATTCACTGCTAACGCCTGTTGTCCAAACCACTGTTTTAGACGCTACGAAGCTGCCATCAGTCAACGTAATCCCTTCAGCAGAGAGCTGAGCTACGCGACTCAAGAGACGAACTTCGATGCCTAGTCTTTGTAAGTGGCGTTTTGCATAGGTCTGTAGCTTGGGGCTAAAGCCGGGTAATAGGTGATCGCTAGATTGCAACAGCACCACACGGATATCCTGACAGCTCAGATTAGGGTAGTCCTTTACGAGCGATCGCTCAATCTGGTCCTTCAAAGCGCCAGCAAATTCTACACCGGTGGCACCCCCTCCAACGATAGTAAAAGTAAGTAAGCCAGCTGGCAGGATAGGCAAACAGGCTGCTTGCTCAAAGCTACGTATTACCTGATTTCTGAGCGCCACGGCCTGAGAAATTGTTTTCAGTGGAAATCCAAATTCCTTTGCCCCCGGAAAGCGCTCTAGCGGAACGCGGCTACCCGTTGCCATCACCACAAAATCATAGCGGTACTGCCCTTGTTGCGTGGTTACAACTTGAGCAACAGAATCGATACGGGTAGCCTCTGCCATCTGAAAGCTGATATTTTTTGCTTTGCGCAACAGTTTTCGCAAGGGGCAGACAATTTGACTAGCGGCCAGCTCTGCGGTTGCCACCTGATGCAGCAAAGGCTGAAAGGTGTGATAGTTGTCTCTACTTAAAAGAACAACATCAAACGCGGTGTTAGCCAAATGCTGTGCTGCGCGCAGTCCGGCAAAGCCTGCACCGACGATAACAACGCGCGGGCGACGTGAGCTTGGCAAAACGGATGCTTCGAGAGGACATTGGGCTTTGTGGGTTGTCATAATGGGCCTCTTTTTTTTGAAAAGCGTGTCTCAGCAGGCTAAGCATCGGCCTTACACTGATACTTCAACAGACTTAGTCGCTTCTAACTCAAGTGCCATCGGTTGCTGCTTAGTCCCCTGATGTGAACCATCACAGCCAGGAAAGGCCTGCGACTGACCGCAGGTACAGAGCCAATGGGTTCCGGCAGAAAGCGTTACGGTTGCTGTGCGAGGAGAAGGCTGATTCATAGTGTCTAAACCCTTACTGTTTGAATGCGAACAATTAAAAGATAACATACTATTGTTTGAATGCAAACAATCATTCTGAATTTAGCCAAATTATTGTGGAGAGCTAGGCCTTAGAACTGCGACCTCAGCTTTTTTAATAGCCTCTGTAGCTGTTTGAGTTCTGAAGGTGTGAGTTGCTCAAACCGTGGCTGTAGATAGGCTATATGATTCGGGAACGTCTCCTGAAATAGCGCCTCACCGTTAGAAGTCAATACGATTGTGAAGCTACGGCGGTTTTCAGGGGGGACTTCGCGACGCACAAACCCTTTCTTCTCCAGGCGATCTACAATCCCAGTCAGGGTGCCTTTAGTGACTAAAGTTGCCTCTGCTAGGTCTTTCATGCTCATACCCTCTGTGTTTCCTAACGTTGCAATGACGTCAAACTGAGGAGGCGTCAGGCCTAGTTCACGAACATGACTATCGGAGTAATTCGCAAAGGCTTGGTACGTACGAGCCAGCTCTCGCATGATCGGGATGAAAGTCGCTTGGCTTTTATGTTCTTGAATATCAACAGGGGGCATAAGCGCTACAGTTAGTTTGAATGCAGACTATCTATATAATGACTTATTACACCCTCTTAGGCTCAGGCGACTTCCTTAGACTTTGGAGAAATCATCATGTACGGTGAATCATTTTGGAACAAACGCTACGATGAGGGTGCGTACTTGTATGGCACCGAATCGAACTCATTCCTAGCGCAAAAGGCAGATATGCTTAGCAGCCCTGTGTTGTCGTTATCTGAGGGAGAGGGTCGTAATGCTGTCTTTCTTGCATCACACGGATTGAGTGTGCTGGGTGTAGATTGCTCGAAAGTCGGGTTGGATAAAGCAAAAAAATTAGCCAAATCAAAGGGCGTCATCATCGAAACAGAAGTCGCCGATTTGACTCATTTCAGACCAAAAGAAAACCACTATAGTTCAGTCATATCAATCTCCGCACACCTGCCGAGTAAGATCCGCAATAAGCTCTATCCCTTGATTGAGCGCTCCCTTAAAGCTGATGGAATCCTATTGCTAGAAGCGTACTCTGAGAATCAATTGTCGAAAGATACGGGTGGGCCAAAAGATGCGGATATGCTGATGACGGTTGATAAACTTAAGAGAGAACTCACCAGCATGGATACGATTCTGCTGAGAGAAATCGAACGAAAAGTCTCTGAAGGAGAAGGCCATACTGGAATTGCTTCCGTTGTTCAGTTTATTGCGCGGAAAAAGACTTCAAACCAAACATAGTCTCAAATTTCAAACCTTTTGAGATATCGGGAAAGTATGCCTTAGTCTATATCTTTCTAGCTGCATTGTTCCATCACGGGGTGCTTGTGGTTGGTGAAAAGCAATAGCTGTCATTCAAAATCCAACTAATGCTCACAAAAGCCAATGTAGGCAGGCGTTCTAGAAAAAACTATTCACAGGTCTGACACACTATCATTCATACAGCGGGCAAGGGCTTTTACAGCTCCTCAGATAAAAATGATTGACTCAATTCAACTCGGCGCCAGGGCTGATGCGTTATCTGTAATCAGGCAAGCAGCAACACATCTCATTGAGCGGCAGGAATCTCTCTGGGAGCTTGATTGTTTAACGATGGAACAGGTTTTTCATGCTTGTCAGGATCAAAACGTGGTGGTAGGGTACATAAAAGGTAGCCCTGCAACAGCAATGGTTCTGACTTATCACGATCCACTTTTTTGGCCTGACGTACCGCCTAACCAAGCAGGCTTTATTCACAAGCTATCCGTAGTGTCAGACCATCAAGGACAAGGGATCGCCGCTCAAATGGTGAACTTTGCTAAAAACGAAGTTAAGAATAAGGGACTTCTCTGGCTGCGCTTAGATTGCCATTCAGACAGAAGCAGACTACGAGGTTTTTACGAAAGGCTTGGATTTCGATACATTCGAGAAGGCATCGCTGAGACATACCCGACTGCTTTCTATGAGATGAACGTACAGGAATAGAGCACTATTTGGGGTATGAGTAGTTTTGGCGTGAAGCTCATCAGGGCAGTCTCGATCTTAGCCGACTCTATCTGACAAGATATTTAGTAAGTTAAGCAGAGCTGGATTAGCAGAACGTTGTCGCCAAGCAGCTCCAAACTCCAGATGAATTGGACAATCTTCTATAGGGCGACAAACAACGTTATTACCCGTCAGAGATTGTAATTGTTCTGAGACGAAGGTGATGCCTATGCCTGCGGCAACAAAGCACAGCCGTGTTTGTAGTGAGATCGACTCTTTTACAATTTGAGGTTGGAATCCGACCATCTGACAAATTTGGAGAAAGCCATCGTAAAGTGCTGGTCCTTCTTCTCTGGGATGAATAATTAAGGGTTGATTGGCTAAAGCTTTGAGAGGAATAGCATCGTAGCGTGATAGGGCGTGCTGGTGTGGCAGTACTGCAACTAAACTTTCCTTCAAGATAAATGAGCTTTGCAGACCGCGTTCGTCAATAGGAGGATGTAAAAAGGCAATGTCGATGCTGT
>JBHJIY010000073.1:0-37141 GCA_050042985.1 Phormidesmis sp.
GCTGCTGAAAGCGCCAGCAAAAGTAAAACAGCGCATTCATAAATGCCCAAAATGGTGCACGCCCAGGAAACAGTCGTTCTCTTTATGAATTACACTTTTGTGAATCGCGCCATACGCTAATAGGCTCTTTCTATCCAGGCAAAAATACCGCGCAGGCAGGGTCGCACTCACTGGCAGGCGGCAGCTCAATTCCTAGCTCTTCAAATATCTGCTGATGAATACCTCCAGGCTCAAGCCCGGCAACCTGCGTAGCGCCTACATCAAAGGTAAATCCACGTCGCTTAAAGGTAGATGCACACCCACCCGGCACAATCGCTTGGTCAAACACTTTTACGTCATAGCCTCGATGGGCGAGCAGAGCCGCTGCTGTGAGGCCGCCAATCCCAGCCCCAATCACCACTACCTTCTTCGCTTTACTGCTGCCAACCATGAAACGTTACATTTCTTAAACTCTGCTTTTAGTCTAACGCTCTAGCGGTGGCTTAAGGGTTCACTGCTGCCGAACATTGGTCAATCAATTCACCGACCGACTTCACATTCCGTCAAATAACCATGCAATAAAAAACTCCCCGATAGGTTTAGAGACCATCAGGGAGTTTTTTCATCAGCTATCTGACGATAGCTATTGGTCGTTTTTCTCCAAGTTGAAGATAAACGGCACGCCGCCGCCATCTCCACCATTTACTAGCACGCGAGGCATCTGTGCACCGCCTGCTTTCCAGGCTTCAATGGCTTCTTTTTGCAGCACCAGCTTACCGCCCTGTGCTTTGAGCGTGTCGGCGATCAGTCTCTGCGCTTCGGACCGGCCTTTAGCACGGTTAATTTCTGCCTGTGCTTCCTGCTCAGCTTCTTGTGCCACATATACGGCTCGCTGTGCTCGCTGCTCCGCAATCTGCTTTTCTTCAACTGCTCGTGAAAATTCTGGCGAAAATGTCAAATCGACCACACTGGTGTCCAGTACATCGATGCCATATTTCTCCAATCGTTTTGCGAGTGCATTGTCAAAGTCTTCTTTTAAGAGGGCGCGCTGAGTAATCGCTTGCTCAACGGTTCGCCGAGCGGCTGCCACCTTAAACGATTCTTGCGTCTGTGGCGCAATAATCTTGTTTACAATATTTGCCAGTGATCCCTGTTTTCTTCGGATGTCGACCACTTCTGCAGGCTGAAGGCGAAAGTTGATGGCAAATCTTGCTTTTAAGTCCTGCAAGTCTTTGGTCGAACTCTCGGCGGGCACTTCAAACTTTTGCACTGTGATGTCGTACACATCTACATAAGATACGAAGGGCGGCTTGATGTGAATGCCCTCTAGCAGTACGCCGTCTTGGGCTGAGCCCAGTACGCTAAGTACGCCTGCTTGCCCCGGATTGATAATCACGAAGCTGCTAGCCAGTATTAGCGCGACAACGGTTGCGATCGCAGCAATGAAAACCGGCTGACTATTTCCTGTATTCGAACTCAACTCAAAAACTCCTCTTATATATATATAGACAAGCCCAGCAACTTCAGCCCTCTTAATTGGGCAACTAATTAGGCAACTAATTGGGCGACTAAGCACTCGGCAGTCCTAGCAATTCTCCTGATCCAGTCACCACTTCACCAATGTCATAAGCCGCAATGCCTTCTCCTTGAAAGAATTCACACGTCTTATTCGCTAGCTCAGGCGGCACAATCACTACGAAACCAACTCCCATGTTAAAGGTATTGAACATATCCCGCAGGCTGACATTGCCTGCTTTTTGCAGCCAGTCGAAAATGGGCAGCACTGGCCAGCTATCGGCCTCTAGCTGAATCGAAAAACCTTCTCCTAAGCAGCGCGGTAGATTCTCTGGTAATCCACCGCCAGTCACATGCGCCATTCCATGAATTGTCAGCTCAGAAGCTAGCGCCGCCAGCACGGGTTTTACATACAGCTGAGTGGGTGTCAGCAGCGCTTCACCCAAAGATTGACCTCCCAGCTCTTTTGGTTTTTCTTCCCAGCTGTAGCCTTTCGAGTTTCCCTTTTCTCCATCGTCTCTTTGACCCTCCGCCACAATTTTGCGCACTAGGCTAAAGCCGTTGCTGTGGACGCCGCTGCTCGCTAGGCCAATGATGCGATCGCCCACCGCTACATGTAATCCGTCCAGCATCCGATCTTTTTCTACAATCCCCACACAAAAGCCCGCCAAGTCGTACTCTCCCGGCGCGTAAAACCCTGGCATCTCCGCTGTCTCTCCACCTAGCAGCGCGCAGCCAGATGTAGTGCAGCCACTCGCCACCCCAGCGACCACTTCTGCTAGCTGCTCCGGTGCTAGTTTCCCCGTTGCCAAATAATCCAGGAAAAACAGAGGCTCCGCCCCAATCGTCAGTACGTCGTTCACACACATCGCCACTAAGTCGATGCCCACCGTATCGTGACGATTCAACGCCTGCGCTAGCTTGAGCTTTGTACCTACACCATCCGTTCCAGATACCAGCACTGGCTTGCTATAGCCGCTTGGCAGCTCAAAGCAGCCGCCAAACCCACCCAAAGCGCCTAGCACCTCAGGTCGGTAGGTACCCTCCACCATGCCTTTGATTTTGTCGACGAAAGCTCGCCCTGCTTCTACATCTACACCCGCCTGCCGATAGTCCATTGCTTACATTTCCTTTAAAGATCAAACGTTGAAAGCAGAAAGCAGAGAAAAGACCGTCGTCAGGCGTTTTTGGGTCCTACTGCCTTAGCTAGGCCTTCTGAGCTGTGACACTTCCATAGGCTGGCCGATTCAAGCGCTAGCAGTACAGATAGCAAGTAGCTCTACGGACCAAACGCTCAAAAAACGCTTCATATAGCGTTACATTTGCCCGAGCGACCTATGAATAACTATATCTAGCGTTTAGAAGTCTCATTTGCAAAAACAACACCCTATTTTTGCAGCAAAAAGTCATTTCAAAGGATAAACATATTCAAACTTGAGGTCGATTTTTACGCTGTCCAAAGACAGATAAAGTTGGCTTTTTATGCAGTTAATTGCATAGTCCAAAAAAGACTATTCCACTATGCACAGCAAAAATCAGGATTCATTAATTAGTTATCCAGATAATAAACTGGTAAGCCAATAAGTATTGCGGAATGTTCATGATGTACCGCTCGACCCTGCAAAACCTTTACATTTCGTCATTTCAAGATTTTTATGAAGCGTCCATAAAGTTTTTTTGGTGCCTGAGCCCAGAAAATCCTCGGATATGGGTCTAGTTTTGGTCGTGTAGATTACGGTTGTTCACCTAAATCGATTCCGAGGTTAAGCGCTTCTAGTAAAACAACAGCTCATACCCAGTGGCCTGCAGTGAAAACCTGACGCCCGATCTGTTGTGATGTAGCCGATTATGTCTTTGCTTTCTAAAGGTTCAATTCAAAAACAGTTAACGACTGGTTTGACAGCAGCCCTTCTGCTGTCCGGTGTAGGTGCCACCTTGGCCGGTGCGCAGTCCACCCAGCTATCAACAACTAAAGATGTTGAATCTATTGAAGCCAACGCAGTTTCAAGCGCAGCTTCAGAA
This sequence comes from Phormidesmis sp., assembly GCA_050042985.1. Taxonomy (GTDB): domain Bacteria; phylum Cyanobacteriota; class Cyanobacteriia; order Phormidesmidales; family Phormidesmidaceae; genus Phormidesmis. The sequence goes on from JBHJIY010000073.1 coordinate 3,517, forward strand.
ATCGAGTCATCTGAGCCCAAGTCCGCTCAGTCTCCAGAGTCAGGTATTGCTGTCGATTCCGAGCTAGCACCTGCTCTCAGCGAAGAAATCAGCGTGTATCCTCACGCTATCGATGGCAGACAAGCTGCCACACTCTTCGTCAAAGATATTCCTGTTTTGACCTTCATTGGCACTGAGGTAGACAGTCTTTCCAATAGTAATGATGCCATTTCCATCGCAGCTAGCGGCACCCTCGATTCCTTCCAGGCAGAAGGCGCTGGCTCCGGTGACATTTTGAACGCTACTGCCGAGAACGATCCTGTGCTCAGAGCTACCGACCTTGGGATGCAGCTCGATCCTGAAGCACTAGATGCAGAAGCACTTTCTGTTCGCTGGCACGAAGAGACTGACGGTTACATCGTTACTCACAATGACGAAGACCTAATTGCGCTAGACAGCCGCACTATTTTGGCGGACACCACCGAAGATGCAGCGGAAGATGCATTGCAGGTAACTAATCGCCTTCGTAGATTAATCGGCGAAGCTGAGCCTGTTACAGAAATTGAAGGCTTGCCTGAGCCTGAGCCCGAACCTGTTGTAGTTGCAGCTGCGCCCACGCCTGCGATCGCATACAGTAATGTCGGTGGCGCGTCTTGGTATGGCCCTGGCTTCCACGGCAGACTTACTGCTAATGGCGAAACCTACAACCAGTACGGTATTACGGCCGCTCACCGTACACTGCCTTTCGGCACACGAGTACTGGTGACAAACCTTTACACAGGTCTCCAAGTCACCGTTCGGATTAACGACCGTGGTCCTTACGCTGGCGATAGAATCATTGACCTGTCTCGCGGCGCGGCGGACCAAATTGGCCTTACCAGCTCTGGCGTTGGTACTGTTCAGCTAGATATCTTGTACTAACTGACAAGGTCTAAATTAGCGATACTGAAAGGGTCTTTCTACGTTTGTAGGAGGGCCTTTTCATCGGTGGAGATTGGCTGTGCAGCTATTCAATACGCTTACGACGTTGCGTGAGTATCTACAAACTCTAGAAGATCAAACTGTTGGGCTTGTGCCAACAATGGGTGCTTTGCATGCTGGTCACCTGAGTTTGATAGAGCGATCGCGTCAACAAGACGACATCGTCATCGTCAGCATCTTCGTCAACCCTCTTCAATTTGGTCCTAGCGAAGACCTCGATGCCTATCCTCGGCCTGCCGCAGAAGATTCCACGCTCTGCCAATCTGCCGGTGTCGATGCCATATTTATGCCATCGCCGCAGGAACTCTACGGCACACCTCAGCCCGATTTATCAGCTGTCACCCAGGTTGTGCCACCGGCAAAAATGATCAATACGCTGTGTGGTCACTCTCGCCCTACGCATTTCCAGGGTGTTGCCACTATTGTTACTAAGCTGTTGAACATCGTGCGACCCACCCGTGCCTACTTTGGGCAAAAAGATGCTCAGCAGGTCGCAATCATCAGAAGGATCAAGGCAGACCTCAATTTACCCGGTGAAATTGTTGCCTGTCCGATTATCAGAGAGCCAAATCGCCTCGCAATGAGTTCTCGCAATCGCTACCTCAGCGAAAAAGGACGACAGCAGGCCACTGTACTCAATCGCAGTCTTCGCGCCGCCGAAGCTGCATTTGTGCAAGGCGAGAGAGACAGCGCTGCGCTGCTAGCTGTCGTTCAGGCTGTTTTCGACACCGAACCTGAGGTGCGGCTCGACTACCTGAGCCTAGTGCACCCTGATACACTAGAGCCGCTAGAATCTATTGGCAGCGTGGGATTGCTTGCGATTGCCGCTTACATAGATCCTGATCTCACAGAAACGCAAAACCCAGACACCATCAGTCAAACAGCCCGTCTCCTCGACAATATAATTTTGAGCAATTCACAGCAGCCTTCTACGACCACTACCGTTTCTACCGCCGTAAACGGGCACGCCCCCATCATCGCGATCGACGGCCCCGCAGGCGCAGGCAAATCTACCGTGGCCCGCCAGCTAGCCCACGAATTAGAACTCCTCTATTTGGATACGGGCGCTATGTACCGCGCCCTGACCTGGTACGTTCTCCAGCAAAGTGTTGATCCCACAGATGAAAAGGCTGTGGCTGCGCTGTTGCCAAACTGTCAGATTCAGCTGATTGCAAATATTCAAGACAATAAACCTCAGCCTCCTCAGGTCAAGGTTAACGATGAAGATGTTACCCAGGCCATTCGCACAGCCACCGTTACGGCTCAAGTTTCCACCATTGCCGCCCAAGCCGCCGTTCGTAGCAAGCTGGTAGAGCAGCAACAGGAATATGGACTGAAAGGGGGAATCGTCGCCGATGGGCGAGACATTGGCACCAAAGTATTTCCCAGTGCTGAACTCAAAATTTATCTCACCGCTTCTGTCAACGAAAGAGCGCAGCGCCGCTATCGTGACCTAATTGCGGCCCAATCGACCTCATCGGCTAACGTGCCTGACACAGAGCTGCCGACGATAGAAGAGCTTACCACTTCTATTGCAGAACGCGACTACAAAGACAGCAATCGAGCAGTGTCCCCCTTGATCAAGGCCGATGACGCGACAGAAATCGTGACCGATGACCTGAATGCCGAGCAGGTGATCGAAAAAATAGCAGGCCTCTACAGATCGCTGGCAAGATCGCTGGCAAGCTAGCCCATGGATAAAAAGACGCAACGCCGAGCCCTGCTAAAGGCTAGGCAAGCTATGCCCGAGCGTATCCGCAAAGAAAAGTCGGCCAGTATTTGTGAGCATCTATTGAGCTGGGGGCCTTTTCAAAAATCGCAAACGACACTAGCCTATTGCAGCTTCAATGGGGAACCAGACCTGGGTCCTTTGCTCGCTCAGCAGCGGAGCTGGGGCCTTCCTCGCTGCGAAGGCAAAAAGATAATTTGGCACCGCTGGTTTCCCACTAGCCAATGGCCATTGAACCCTGGCACCTACGGCATTGTAGAGCCTCACCCAAAGTCACCGCTGGTAGAACCCTACAAAGTTGATTTAATTTTGGTGCCCTGTGTTGCCTGCGATATCAACGGCTATCGGCTAGGGTACGGTGGCGGCTTTTATGACCGGATGCTGAGCGATCGCACCTGGCAAAACAAAACCACCATTGGCATCGTCTTCGAGTACGCCCGCCTTCCCCAAGTCCCCAGAGACGACTGGGACATCCCGCTGAATGGCATCTGTACAGAGAGCGGAATATTCCTCAAAAAATGACTAGTTCCACAGCTTAATCCCACCCAACAATCCCAACACGTTAGAAACCACCACCACATTTTCAGGCAGCTCCACCTCAATCTGCTTTACCTCACCGCCGCCAATATATAGACGGTCGTAGTTCAGCGTGCGCGACAGTGAATCAATCGCCTTCAGCAGTCGCTTATTCCAAGTCTCCTGTCCTATTTTCTTCAGCGCGGCGCGACCCAGCTGCTCTTCGTAGGTCTGCCCTTTGCGAAATCGAATATGACCTAACTCCAGATTTGGCACGATGTGGCCCTCGGTAAATAGCGCGCCGCCAATGCCTGTGCCTAGCGTCATCACCAGCTCTACGCCCTCACCTGCGATCGCACCCATTCCCTGCAAGTCGGCATCATTTGCCACCCGCACCGGCTTACCTACCCTCTGAGAAAACTCACCGGCCAAGTCGTATTCACACCAGTCAGGATGCAAATTTACAGCTGTGTACACCACGCCCTTGCGAATCACGCCTGGAAACCCTATAGAAACCCGGTCGAAGCTTTCTTTTTTGCTGGCTAATTCTTCGAGGACAGCCATTACGGCTTCAGGTGTTGCCGGTTTGGGTGTTTTGATGCGATCGCGCTCATCAATCGGTTCACCGTTCTCATCGAGCAGCAACGCCTTGACGCCACTTCCCCCAATGTCTACTGCTAGCGTTACCAGGCCCATCACACTACTCCTCACGTCGGCCCTAATGTACCGCTATCTAGTCACGCTCGCAGGCCTCCGATGGCCGCAATCCTTCAAATCGATAAATCTCTTCAAACACCTTTACCCAACCTGCCACCACCGAAGCCAAAATCGCCTCTCCCTTTTCGGCTGTGGCCGAAGTGGCATCGCCAACGACCCCACTTCGGCTCAGGTCATCCATCACCCACGCAGTCGGCAGCCGCCCTTCTAAACTCAGCAAACTACCTGGTGGGAAATTATTGGGTAGTTCTTTCACGGCTAATGTCATGTCGACTTGACCTGGCATGAGTGCCATCATCACACTCGTTTCTACGTCACCCGCATGGATGCCCTGCTCATACTCAGCCTCACCTACAATCTTTGCCACGCCATGTGGCGCACCCCACACAAATAAGGGAAACACCATAAAGTCACTATGGCGCTCATGCAAATCACGCGCCACAATATCCAAAACCTGAGGCTGTCCGCCATGACCATTCACTAGCAGCAGCTTACGAAAACCAGATTTGTAAAGACTTTCAGCTGTTTCCATCAGCACAGACATGAGCGTCGAAGCGCTGAGTGTCACGGTCCCTGGAAACCCTGAGTGCTCGTTCGACTTGCCGTAGCAAAGCGGCGGTAGAGCATAGGCCGGGATGGCCGCATCTAGCTGTGATAGCGCTTTGCCCACTACCGCTGTTGCGATCGCCGAGTCCACAACAAGTGGTAAGTGCGGTCCATGCTGCTCAATTGCGCCAATCGGCTGAATTATCAGCGTATTGAGCTTGTTCGGCAGATTTTTGACCTGAGTCCAGCTGAGATAGGGCAAAAAACGTGCGGGTGGAATGTAGCTGTGCATAAGGCGACCCTACCGCTCAAATAGCCGGAATTTTGTATGCTTTTAGCCGTCTAACTCCCTGAAAATACCGTAGAGCAGTTGACAAGCTGGTCATTGTCACGGTGTCACAAGCTGAAGCATCTATTACTATAGTCATATAAACACTAGGGCTGACCGATAGCTACAACCCGCACTCGAAGTAAGTAGCAATAAAGATCATTTATCTGGACTTAACGTGGATTTATCTTTTCTTGATACGACTTATTGAGCATATTTATAGTTATTTGTGTATGCTTTACTGATTCAGCTTTTTAAGAACGACTTTTTTTGTCACTTTGTATAACAGTTGTCAGCTTTTATATTTTCCGTATTACTTTTATTAACTACCTGCTGTTGCTTTCTTAAATGAAAAACACTGACCGCGCCTTAAGCCTGCTTAAACATTGCTCAGCTGGTGCTGTGGCTTTGCTGCTACCAGCGATGGTGACCGGTGTTACCCCTAGTACAACCCAGAGCGCAAGTGCCTCGGCCTTCCAAAACAGCCCCAAGATGGTGCTGGATGAAGCCTGGCAGCTCGTATATCAAGAATATGTAGATGCTGAATTCAACAGAGTAGACTGGCTTGGCGTTCGCCAAACCCTCCTCAGCGGTGAATATACCTCCCGAGATGCTGCCTACAGTGAGCTGCGCCGAGTGCTGCGCCGACTGGAAGATCCCTACACTCGCTTCCTCAATCCCGCGCAGTATTCAGCACTGACTGAACAAACTTCTGGTGAAGTATCCGGCGTAGGTATTCGCGTTCAAGGTCAAGACCGTGGCCTTGTGATCAGCAGCATTTTAGAAAGCTCCCCAGCGCAGAGAGCCGGCATCGTCGCTGGTGATGAAATTCTTATTATCGACGGTCGCTCCACGCGTAACCTTTCTATTGAGAATGCAACTCAGCTCATCCGAGGTGAGAGCGGTAGCCAGCTGTCGCTTACTTTACGGCGTCAAGATGGCAGCGAAGAAGCCCTGATATTGACTCGCCAAGTGGTCTCTGTACCTACTGTAAGCTTCGACTTGCAGCGAGCAAGTAACGTGGCTGTAGGCTACATTCGCCTAGACGAATTTAGCGCGCACGCTGCTGAGCAAATGCTGATTGCTATCGATACCCTGACAGAGCAAGGCGCAGAAGCCTTTGTGCTCGACCTACGGGGCAATCCGGGCGGGTTACTGCAAGCGAGCATCGATATTAGCCGGATGTGGCTCCCCAGGGGTAGTATTGTGCGCACGGTCGATAGAGATGGCCACAGTGACGAAATTACAGCCAATCGTACGGCGGTGACAGACTTACCCATGGCCGTGCTGGTCAACGGTCAGTCGGCTAGCTCTAGCGAAATTGTCACGGGTGCCCTTGGTGATAACGATCGCGCTGTCGTTGTTGGCAATCCTACGTTTGGTAAGGCCTTGGTGCAGAGCTTGCACGGCCTCTCAGATGGTTCTGGTTTGGCGGTGACAGTTGCTCATTACTACACGCCAGATGGCACCGATATCAGCACCCGAGGTATTACGCCCGATATCAATGTCACCCTCACCTCACAAGAGCAAAGAGCCCTAGAAACTAATCCTGGCCTGCGTGGCACCAGCTCCGACCCGCAGTTTACGAGAGCCGTTACCGCTATCGAAGGGGCTGTCATTGCCCGTCGTCAGCAAGACGTGCCCGTTGTAGCTTCGCCTAGCATGCCGCCTCAGTTGCCCAGTCAGCTAGGAAGACTTGAACCGTAGGTAGTTGCGCTATCAGGTTCACGTCTGACTATCATCTCTGAATATCACATCTGACTAACGAAGTTCGTACTTCTCGTTCTGTGCTTCGTGCTGAGAAAACACGTAGATACGCTGTGTTTCTAGCTGCTGGCAGATATCGCTGGGCATGACTTTTGCTTGGGTGTCACCTGGTGTCCATGCGAGAATCTGTCGGTCTAGCCGAATTTGTAGCTGAGTGAAGGGATCGCTGCCGTTGGAGACGAGGAATTCTAGCTGCTCGATGTCTTGCCAGCTGAGGAGTTCGTCGAGCAGAGCGGCGATCGCACTCACGTAGGGATGCTCACAACCCTTATACCAGCGTTCGTCGGCGAGGCCGGGCTGGTCTAACCCCAAGTGTACAATGAGCGGCATTTGGCCGAAGACTGCTACGGCAACAGAGCGAGCCTCTTCTTGCAGCAGCAGGCCATGCTTTTGTGCGAGGCTGCGGAGCTTTTCGAGCTGTTCGTATCGGGTCGTAGCGGGATCAGGCTGTGAATGGGCCTGTCCGTTTTCCTGAGAGCCTGTAGGTGCATTGTTGGGATTGTCGCGCCACTGAATGGCTACAGTAATCAGGTAGGTTTGCAGCAGAAAGTGCCCTAGTTTCTCGGCCTTAGTGGCCAGGTAGTTGGCGTTGTAAGAGGTTGCCTCAATCAGCAGCGGCACCCGATCCACCATCTCTAGTCCGTAACCTTTGAGTCCTGCAATTTTTCGTGGATTGTTTGTAATCAGCCGAAACTGACCAATTCCCAAATCCATCAAAATCTGCGCGCCCATGCCGTAGTTTCGCTGGTCTACTGGCAGGCCTAGTCGCTCGTTGGCCTCTACGGTATCTAGCCCCATATCTTGCAGGGAGTAGGCCTTGAGCTTGTTGACTAACCCAATCCCTCGCCCTTCTTGACGCAGATACACCACCACACCTTTGCCCGCGTTCTCAATCATCTTTAGCGTGGCTTGTAGCTGCATGCGGCAGTCGCAGCGCAGCGATCCCAGTGCATCTCCGGTTAGGCACTCTGAGTGCATTCGCACCATGATGGGCTCATCTTTAAATGTGTCAGGATCGCCTTTGACTAAGGCAATGTGCTCGGAGCCATCTAGCTGATTGCGGTAGGCATATATTTGAAAGCTACCAAATTTTGACGGCATAGCAGCAACGGCTTCGCGCTTGACGAACCGCTCGTGGCGCAGTCGATAGCTAATAAGGTCAGCAATGCTGATCAGCTTCATTTCGTGCTGTTTGGCATAGCCCACAAGGTCTGGCAATCGGGCCATGGACCCATCAGCATTAGAGATTTCACAGATAACGCCAGCCGGATACAGCCCGGCGAGTCTGGCTAGGTCTACGCCTGCTTCGGTATGTCCAGCCCGCCTGAGTACACCGCCTTCTTTTGCACGTAGTGGAAAGATGTGTCCTGGTCGCCGCAAGTCAGCTGGCTTGGCTTTGGGATTAATGGCGACCTGAATGGTTTTTGCCCTGTCTTCTGCCGAAATACCTGTGGTGACACCAAGCTCAAGCGACGCATCGATACTGACTGTAAAGGCCGTTTGCTCATTTTCGTCCTCAAATGGGCTATGGGTGACCATCAAAGGGAGGTCTAGCTCGTCTAGGCGATCGCCTGTCATCGCTAGACAAATCAGTCCTCTGGCCTCCACGGCCATAAAGTTAATGAGGTCTGGGGTAGCAAACTGTGCCGCACAAATCACATCGCCTTCGTTTTCGCGATTCTCATCATCGACAACGACGATAGCGCGCCCCCCAGCCAAGTCTGCTAGTGCCTCTTCTATCGAATCAAACTCGAAATCGAGGCCGGGCTCCGGTATTGGGTTCGGGCCTCGATTTTGGCCTCGATTGGAGACTGGATTTGAGCCTTGAGCTTGGGCAGCATCAACCACTGGTATTCCTTACAAAACTGAGAAAACGGTTACTTCTCGATTGTATCGTTACCAGGATTGAGACGCGTGGTTTGCGGAGGGATTTGTCGGGGTAATTACTGATCGCCTGTCTGCTGATCGCCTGTTGGCTCGGTCCAAATGATTTGCTTTTGGTTGGGATAGGCCATGCCGCTTTGCTCTTGCATGATGCGACCCGCTTGAGCGGGATCAAAGTTGCGGTTGAACTGCTCGCGTAGTTCTGCGTTGCGCCTTTCTGCATCGCCTACAGATGTTTGTAGTGTGTTCAGCCGTGCCTGCTGAGACTGATAGTAGGGAACCAGCTTGGCAATGGTGGTGGTGGCGACGATGGCTAGCAGTAAGTTTACTGTGAGCTTTACCGAAGACTCGAATGCAATTGCCTGACGTGCACCTGCATAGGGAACGCGCTTAGGTTGATAGCCTCTCTGGCGAAGACTGGGCGATGAGGGCCCCGATTGATTCCGGCTAGCAGGCGCTTGTGTAGAGATAGCCCGAGCAGAATAATCGGCCTGAAAAGAGCCATTCTGAGGAGCGTTTTGGTGGGATGCAGTCGGGGAAGGTGTGACCGGGCGCTGAGCAGCGTTCATAAAGCGAAAATCACCAAAATAGCGAGCTGATTGTAATGGACTCCGGGGCGAATAGCGTCCGAGTAATTACGGGTCGAAGGAAGTCTGAGGAACATGAGCTTCGCATCGATGCTGGGATACATTATGAATGTATTCCGACATCTTGCAAGTACTTCAGATGACTTTTTAAATTCCTTTTAGCTTCTGACGTACTGACTAATGTACAAACCTTGCGGGAGCTTATTGCCAGACTTCCCAATCTGGCGCGTTTGCAAGCTATTTCAACATGGCAACGCTTTAAACCACTGTGTTGTCAGTATTTGACGGTGTGTTCGGACGTTTTTATACAAATTTCCAGCACATTCTACGTACTGTAAAAAATCAAAATCTCCCAGAAAGCTGACCTTGCGGTGAATCGCTCTCTGGGAGATTTTTTATGATTTTTGAGCCTTAGGATTCAGACGGAGGATTCAGACGAAAAATGCCTTTTTACGCCTTTGCCTCTAAACGTTTCTTTAAACGTTTTTATTTGTAGAGTTCAGTCGCTAAACGGAGTGCCAAGAATCCGGGAATCAGCGCAAGACCTAGCGCAACGAAGATTTGAGTATCTGATAAAGCCATGACGGTTACTATCCTTGATTACAAAACGAGGCAATACACATAAATTGTTTCGCAAGTTGGCTACAAAGTTAGCAGTTTAGTTACCAACCGTTACACGCCGCCGAACATGCTGAAGATTACGAGTGTTGTTTACACAACAGCTATTGTTGTCACCCTTCGCTATAAGTAATGGGATGCTATCAGCGATAGATTCGAGCCTGCTAGTAAGCTTGGTAGGCAGATAAATAGCTATTAAGTAGCTAAAATTGTCAGGAATTTCTGTTTTTGACTTGCTTCTTCGATAGCTCCTAAGTAACAATTTCACTCATTAAGAAACAGATAAACAAGCCTCCTTTCGCTCCATTCCTTATAAAACACACTCTTAAAACCCACCTATCTCTTATGAGAAGTCCGCTCTCTTTTCAACCGAACCTATCCAACGTTAATCAGCTTATGGGCGTTCAGCCACCTAATTCCTCCAGTGCTTCAGACCAAAGTATTTCTAACCTGGAGCCGGTTGCTAACACCGATGAAATAAGTCTGAGTACTTCTGTGAGTATCGAACAGGGCTCAAAGCTGAGTCGGCCTAGTCTAGATCGTCGGCTGATTCGTGTGCAAAGAGAAGTGCTCAAAATGGGCGCGCTCGTTGAGAATTCGTGCATGCTAGCTAGAGCAGCCCTCTGCGACCGAAATCTGGACGCTGCAAAGCAGATTCCGATTCAAGACAAGGAAATCGACAGCCTCTATCGGCAGATAGAAGTGGACTGTACGACACTGTTGAGTTTAGAAGCGCCAGTTACTCAGGACTTGCGGCTAGTGAGCGCCTTTATGCAGATGGTGCGAGACCTAGAGCGCATTGGTGACTACAACAAAAGCATTGGCAACTCAGCGATTAAGCTTTTTCCCTATCCTGTTCACGGCTGTATGCGTGAGATTGAAACGATGCTGGATCGGTGTCGCTCTATGGTGGCGCTGTGTTTGCGATCGCTCACCGAACTCGATCCAGAAGCAGGGGTCGAACTCAAGCACAAAGATGACGTTGTTGATGACGATTACGATAGAATCTACCAGCAGCTGATTAATGCGCAGCCAGTCAATGGTTCTGTTGAGCCGATTGTTTTGATGGTGCTGGTGATTCGGGCGCTAGAGCGTATTGCAGATCATGCAACGAATGTGGGCAAGCGGGTCACCTATGTGATCACAGGAGAGCGCCGCTGAGCCGAATCGCCCACCTGACATACACTAGGCCATACACTTTTTCAAGTGATTAATAAAAGAAAAATTTGACAGTGATCTACTTCTTACGGAACCATAAGGGGGCTGTAAGAGTGGTTTGCTGTTTCTTTTCGATCCTATCTCTTCGAACCTTACGGATTCATTTCAAGGATTCATCGCTACATGGAATTTTCGATCGAGTCACTTCTCGCTAATTTTTCAAATGACAAATTAGTCACCGTAAAAAACTTAGAGAAAAAGCTCAACTGTAGCGGGGGAAGTGCTACGCAGGATTTGCAGATTGCGCTCGATGCCCTTGAGCGCACCAATGTCCTCGAAAAATCTCGGGGGAAATATCGCAAAGTAGAAGATGAAGAAATCATTGAAGGTAAGCTGCGGTGCTCTAGCAAGGGCTTTTGCTTTGCCATTCAAGATGAAGAAGGGGCTGACGACATATATGTGCGCGAGTCGCAGCTGAATACGGCTTGGAATGGCGATCGCGTCTTGGTAAAAGTCACCAAAGACGGCAGCCGGCGGCGCAGCCCAGAAGGGGAAGTTAAGCTGATTTTGGAGCGGGCCAACGCATCGGTACTCGCTAAGGTCAAGGTAGAGGAAAGCGAAGAAGAGAAACAGTTCAAAGCGATTCCGTTAGATGATCGTTTGCTCTTTGAACTAGACATTACCGAGAGCGAAGAAGACCTCTCTGAGTCTGATGAGCACCTAATCCACGTTGAAATCACGCGCTATCCGATTGCGCAGTACGCCCCTCAAGGAAAGGTTTCCCGCGTACTGGGCAGCGACGCGGAAGATGCGGCTGATATTGACATTGTTTATTGCAAGCACGACCTGCCGCGAATTTTTTCTGAAGAGGTGTTCATCGCCGCACGCGGTTTGCCCAATCGCGTGCGCAAGGCCGATGTTAAAGGCCGGATTGAGCTGAAAGACCAAACCGTGCTAACCATCGATGGTCCTAATGCAAAGGTGATTGACGATGCGCTCAGTCTTGACATTACAGACGATGGCTATCGCCGCTTAGGCGTTCATATTTCTGATGTGGCGCACTACGTGCAGCCCGGCGATGTAATTGACCGCGAGGCCAGACGCCGGGGTACAGCGGTGTACCTGGGTGATGAGGTCGTGCCCATGCTGCCGCCGCCGATTCCCAATGCGCTGTGCTCACTAGTGCCTGGGAAAGATCGTTTGTGCATTTCTGTACTCATTACCCTAGATGACGATGGTCAGGTGATTGAATACGAAATTCAGCCAAGTGTGGTTCATGTAGAGCATCAGCTGAGCTACGAGCAGGCACAGGCGATTTTGGTGCGTGAAGATGACGACGAGCTAGAAAAGCTTGGCATCACTCACGACGACATAGAAGAGTTCGAGCCGGTCATGGATCTGATCGACAGCCTTTATCAGCTCTCTCAAGAGGTGAAGCAAAGACGACACGAGCGCGGTTCCTTTGAGCTGAATCTGCCCGACCATGAGTTTCCCCCAGAAGCAGAAGAGCTAGCGGAATACCTCTCACCTAAGTTTCAATACGATGACGAAGGCTCGTTAGGTGCCATGGTGGTATCGGCGCAAATGCCAGCCCGCATTGTGGTAACAGAGTTTATGCTGCTGGCCAATCAGCTGGTTGCTAAGCATATTAAAGAGCTGGGTATTCCCGGCTTGTACCGGGTTCATCGTACGCCTGACCCGACCGATGTCCAGGAGCTGGTCAAGCTCGCTAATAACATGGAGCTGGACCTTCAGCTAGAGAACGCTGAGGAAGTGAATCCTAGTGACTATCGGAACTTTACAGAGCAGTTTGCGACTTCCAGTACAGAAAAAGTGCTGACTTATTTGCTGCTGGCGACCTTGAAGCCTGCCCTTTACAGCGCTCAGCCGGGTGCACACTTTGGTCTAGCGCTCGATGAGGCCTACACACACTTCACGTCTCCTGGCAGGCGCTATGCTGATTTGCTCATACATCGGCTGCTACATGCGGTATTTAAACATGGACGCGATCGCCGGTCCACCCGTTCAAAAGATAGAGTTAATCTGCGCCACAGCTCCTGCCACGGCAACATTAACTGGGCGGTGCTCTCCCCTACTGTGCAACAAGAAATGGAAGAGCAGCTATCGCGTATGCCTATCAAGCTTACAGAGCGCGAGCGCATTGCCCAAGATGCAGAGTCCGACCTAGAAGGCCTGAAGAAAGCTGCCTTTATGCAGGCTCATACCGGGGAAGTGTTTCAGGGCCTGATTACCGGCGTGCAGTCCTATGGCTTCTTCGTAGAGCTAGAAGAGCTGCTAGTGGAAGGTTTGGTACACGTGAGTTCACTAAAGGATGACTGGTATGAGTATCGCTCACGGCAGCAAAAGCTAGTAGGCCGTAAGAATCGTCAGCAGTATCGACTGGGCGACCATGTAGATGTACAGGTCAAAAGCGTTGACTACTACCGTCAGCAAATTGACCTTGTTGCCGTCGGTGGTGGCAGCGAAGCCTCTGACGATGACAGCGGCGATAGTGGTGATGACGGCGATGGCAGTGACACTAACCGGGAAGAAGAGTAACCTCATTGGAAACTGCTTCTTCTCGACCAACCTCTCCTCAAGCCGCATCTTCTCAAGCCGCTTCTTCTCAAACCGCTTCTTCTCAAACCGCGAACAGCATGCCTCCCATTATTCTCGGCGTTAGCGGTGCCTCTGGCATGGTCTACGCTGTGCGCGCTATCAAGCATTTGCTCGCCGCAGACTACACCGTAGAGCTGGTTGCCTCACGTGCTTCGCAGCAGGTATGGCAGCAAGAGCACGGCACTCCCATGCCAACCAATATCGAGCAGCAGCAGCTTTGGTGGCGTGAGCAAGCCGGTGTGGAAACAGCTGGAACACTGCGCTGCCACGCCTGGGGGAACGTCGGTGCGAGTATCGCCAGTGGCTCTTACCGCGCCTTGGGTATGGTGGTGATGCCCTGTAGCATGAGCACCGTAGGCAAAATGGCGGCTGGCCTAAGCTCTGATCTGCTAGAGCGCGCTGCTGATGTACAAATCAAAGAAGGGCGACCGCTGATTGTCGTGCCAAGAGAAACGCCTTTTAGCCTGATACATCTGCGTAACTTAACGGCACTAGCAGAGGCCGGGGTGCGCATTGTCCCAGCGATACCGGCCTGGTATCATCACCCACAAAGCATTGATGATCTGGTGGATTTTGTCATTGCTAGAGCGCTTGATCAGCTGGCGATTGACTGCGTGCCGCTTCGTCGGTGGGAAGGAAAATAAAAGCGGTAAATAGACGCTAGTGTTGTATGTAGGATCCCAAGAGAGGCCTTGACTATGCCGCGAATCATTGTTTTCCTGCTGACTATTGCCGCACTGGCCATTTTGGCTTTGCAAAACCTAGCGACTGAAGTGCCGCTGGTGATTTTGGGCAAAACCTTTGCGGATGCGATGCCGCTTGGCTTATTGCTATTGGTCACGGTGGGCATCGGCGCATTGCTAACGCTGATCTTTCATGGATTGGTGGGATCACGTCGCCCACCTGAGAGCAAATACCGCCCAATGGGTAGACGTGTGCCTTATCCAGAGGGGCCCGGCAGCAGCAATCCGTTGCCTGCCACTGGTTCTAGCAGCGATTCGTCGCTGGGTGATTATTCAGCAGGTTACAGCAGTTCTTCGGCCTTCGTCAGTGAGCCCAAGAGTGAGCCCAAGAATAATCCAAGACCTGATCCAAAACCCTTTGTGATGCCGCCCCAAGACCGACCGGTAAAAGCCACGCCACCATCGGCAGGTCCAGCGACAACAGGCACATCGTCGCCGCCACCTTTTTCAAATCTGTCGTCTTCTGCTCAGGATTATTTGGCTGAGCCGCCCAGTACCTATTACAGACCCAATGCGGGTGCCTCTTCCTCTTCACAAGATTCGACCCGTGACGATTCAGCTCGTAACGATTCGTTCCGTGACAACTCAGTTCGGGATGATACGCGTACAGCCAGCGAAGCCGCCAGCACATTTGTGCAGCAGCCGATTGCTGGGTTGAAGTCTGTGTTTGGTAAAAAAAAAGATCGTAAAGACGACTCCGAGGTATCGGGTAAGGCGTCAGAAAGACCCATTGGCGATGACTGGGGTCAGCGACGTACAAAAGAACAGATAAATAGCTGGGATACAAGCGTAGGTGAGCCTTCTCAGCTGGAAGAAGGGGCCAAGCGCCTGTTTAACTTCGGTCGTAATGTAGGTACCAATGCAGGTCGACTGGCCGAAGATATTGCCAGTGGCTGGAATAATCAGCCTGAGGGCGATAGAGCGGGTAGCAGAGGCGACGATAGACATGCTCAGGAATATGGCGATGCTCGGTACGACGGCCTCGACCAAGGCTGGGAAAGTTTTGACGATTATGGCGATCCGCCACCGGGAGAACGCTACGACAAGCGTACCTATGGCGATAGCCTTTACGGTAACGACGGTGGTCTAGGCGATGGCTATGCCAGTGAGCCTTATGCCAGTGAGCCCTATGCCGACGATGTTGTTGGCCCTGATGGCGTTTACGATGCTGACTACAAAGTGATTGTGCCGCCCTCCAAGCCACTGCCAGACACCGACGATGACAATCCGATAGATGATAGACCTAACGACTACGCACAATAATCGCTCTAATAAATCACGCCGATGACGGTAGGCTGTTGCTATATCGGTAACTAGTACATTGAGCGCTCGATTCGTCGCTATTCTGACATTAGGTAATCATACTTTTTACGATGGCTACGCCCGCTGCTCGCCCTAATTTTCAACTGTATACTGCTGGCAGCTGCACGCTCGAAGTTGAGGTGCAACCGTCTGCACTTTCGCAGTGGTCAGCGAGGCCGATTGTCAAGGAGCTGTCTTTTCGGCTTTGGCTGCACGATGAGGGTGAAGAATCGGAGGCTGAGGTAGATCGGCTAGAAGGTGAAGTAGATGGGGCGAGGCGGTTGATTGCTTCGGGCGATCGCACTGCTCTCCAAGTCCTTGCACAGTACTTTCAGCAGCAAACTCAACAGGTTTTAGCCATCGCAGCGCTCAGCCGCACCCGCCAGGCCACCGCCCTACCATCGCCAAAAAGCCTACAAATTATAGAACCACTCGGCTACCTCCAACTTTGCGATATCACCACCGTCATTGGTCAGTACGAGCAAACGATGCGGACCCTACCCGTTGCTTTGGATGCAGCGCCGAGTGTGGAGATAGCACAAGAGAGTGCTCGTGAAGCCGCGCCAAACCCTAGCAACGTGATTTCTTTTGATGTCCGTCGTCAGCGTAGAGTGAGCACTGACCGTCGCCCAACGACTCGAAAGAGACGCACAGGTGCATGGGCTAGCTCCGCCGCTGCTGCTCTATTTGTAGTGGGGCTAACCACTACACTGATATCGCGCGACCCGGCTCTGCAAGAATCCAATGTTGTTTCTGATACGGTGATTGAAGGGCCGCAGGAAGGCTTTGCGCTCGAAGGCGGAGAGGCACAAACTACTACACCAGCAGAATCACCAGAGTCCTCCATATCGCAGGAGCCTACAGATAATCTAGATCCAGCAATTAGTGAAAGCGCTGACGCGAACGAAAGCACTATTTCAAGAGACGCTCAAGCAGATACTACAAGGCAGCCTGAGATCGGCTCGCGACAGCCTCAAACGACCGCTGCCATCCCGCCAAGCAGCCCTGCCCCGCCAAGTAGCCCTGTCTCACCAAGTAGCTCGGTAGATCGCGTACCTGAAACCGGTAGTAATACGACGACTACTCAGCTACCTGAAACCCAACCCGATGATTTGGCAAGTAGCACATCAAACGCTGAAGCTGAAGATTTACCGCAGCCCTCTCCCCCAGAAGAGGTTGCACCGTCGCCTGCGGCTTCAGCAGAGCCTAGCACCTCTGACACGACAGAAGACAGCGACTTCGCGCGTCGTCCGGCTGCCGAATTGCCTCAGGTAGAACAAGAGGCACGTGTAGAAAGGGCCGCTTCAGAACCCTTTAGTCCACCACCGACTAGCCAGCCCCCCACCCCTACAGGCGGCGCTTCAAGCAGCCGCATTTCTACTCCACCTGCCGACAATAGCGAGGCTCAACCTGAAGTATTGAGGCGTGCAGCTGGCCGTACAGCTTTGCCTAGTAGTGCGATCGCTACTAACCAAGTGCAAACCTATTTCCAGCAACGGTGGCAAACCGGAGAACGTAGACCATTGGCCTACCGACTTCAGCTGAATTCTGCGGGTGAAGTCATTAGCTTCATTGGGCTTGACGACGCCTCTCAGGCTGAGCGTGATCGCATTTTACCCACCGACACACCTCCTACGTTTGAACCCAGCTCTCTGCCGTCTAGCGCCCCATCCAACGAGAGCCTAGTTTTACGCGTGCAGCTCAATCAAGATGGCACGGTTGAAGTGACCCCGTTTTAGGGTCCACCTTCTCACCTTTGCGCCGCGCTCTGAGTTCTAATATTCCTTTGCGCCTAAGGTTTCTTCTGACTCTCAGCCTTTCGCTTCGCCCGTCGTTGCCGAGTCTGAACGGCGGTCAGCGATTTCTCCACAGGGAACCCAGCGAGCGGAATCACCTGATGCTGACGCTCGCGTTCTAGCTCTCGCAGTTCGGTGTAGTCTATCTGGTGAATACAGTCCACTGGGCAGGTATCAATAGCCTCTTGGATGAGATCTTCCGAATCTCCATTTTGGCGAATGACCCGAGCCCGCCCGTAGTCTGGCTCAATGTAAAAGGTATTGCGAGCGACATGGGCGCAGTGCGTACAGCCAATGCAGGTAGGCTCGTCGACATAGACGCCTTTTTGTCGAAAATTACCGCCTAATTCAGGTTCTAAGCCTGTGCGCAGCTGGGCAGATCTGAGCTGCCCTCCCAATTCTGGCTCTAGGCCGGAGCGGCCAGTATCAATACCTTCAGCCATTTCTTGTTACCTGTGTTCAGAGCGACTAAATCAAAAGCCCCAGCCCAAAAAGGGCCAAGGCCTACATAAAACCAGATTATTTAACGAGTCGGCTTAACTTTTCTGCCAAACTCTAAGCACCCCAACGCTGAAGCACCAAGCGAATAGAACCATCTTCGTTCTTTACCTGCTCAGAAACTTGGAATCCTTGTCCAGCAGACTCATTTAGCACGGTGTGGTAAGCGTAGCGTTGAGTTACCTGATTCAAAAAGCCCTGTACAGAGAGAGGCTGCTGCCAGTATTGCAAATCAGCCACCAACTCATAGTCACCGGTTTGGTCATTACGTTTGAAGCCTACGTCGTAGCCATTTTCTTGCTCAATCACGACTTCAGCGGTTTCAGTATCGCCCTGGTAGCCACGTACGGCTTTGGGGCCTGCTTGCCAGCGAGTGCCGGTGTCGCTTAGGGCCAGCTGCAAAGACGAAAGGTTGCGAAGCTTAGTTTTGATTTGGCTGAAGTGGGACATGGCTTTAAAACCGGTTAAATAAGGAACAAAAATGATTGGAAAACAGTGTTTTTTTGGCTTTCTCTTTCACTACCACTGGCTTTCGCAAACATGCGTAGGCAGTGATGTTTTGTTGTTGGCAGAAACCTGTACAGGCTGAGCGTAATACTCAGAAGATGGCTGGTGAGAAACCACTTCGCCAAGCTGAGCTTCAATGGCAGCGGTGACCTCAGCGCATGATGACCCCACAATGCCAGTGACCATTTCTTTCACTCGACCATCGGGATAAATCACGAACTCAAGCGTTTCCATATATCAAAAGTCTCTTCTAAGAGAGAGGCTGTATCAAAAGTGAGTAAACGGTTCGGCCGTTGAGCAGCCCGTAACGGGGCCTTGTCTGCTCTCATCGTAGTCAATCCGACTAAATTTAACTAGTAACATCACTGCAAAACTTAACAGTTTTTAGCACTTAATGAGAGTGAAGCTCTTTACTACTATAAGGCTCTCTTAACCTTTATGTACATTTACTTTATGTTTGGGTGCCTTGTGTATTGTGCTTAGGTACCTACTCCAAACGTTAGAGGTGCCACTGTGTCGAATACTGTACCGAACGGCTTTTTTGAATTTGAGCAAGATTTTGTGGGGTCTTTGCGCTGTATTCCGATGGTGGTGCGGCACCATTTGGATACCTGTGGCGTCAAGCTAAAGCTGGAGCATTGGAATCACTTTTCGCAGGCTGAGCGCCAGCGGCTGGTCGATTGGCCTTGTGACACGCCTGGCAACGCGCAGATATACAGAGAAAAGCTACAGCAGATGATTACAGCGAAAACGGGCTCCCCTGCTAAGACGCTTGAGGTTCAATCGGCTCCCCCTTGGCAGCAGCTAGCGACTATTCCTAAAGGGGTGGTAGACAAGTTTGCCGCAGAGCAGGTGCCGCTGACGCCTGAGCAGTGGAGTGGGCTCAGTGAGCTACAGCGTTTTGCTTTGGTGAAGCTCAGCCGTCCTAGCCATGAAAATCGTAATTTTATGCCGGCGGTTAAAGAGTTTGGATTGGCCCCCGGTATACTGCTCTAAGCTCCGTAAAAAGAGCTGACGCATAGCTCTATATAGCTGCAAGATAGCTGCAAGCAAATGAATGGATCTCGCCCTAAGTCGCAGAAACCCAATCCGTCTGGTAATCTTTCTGGGGGTAAGCCGCCTACGCCACGCAAGCCGCGCCGTGTAAAGTCTTCGACGCCGTGGGCCGCAATGAGCATTCTCTTTGCGGTGTATGCGTTGATTGGGATGTTGATGTCTATTCCAATGCCGCCTTACTGGGTGTGGATAGTAGGCGCACTGGCCATTCCAATGCTGGCACTTGGCTTCAACCGGCCGGTAGTGACCGCTGGTAAATCAGACTTCGGCGGACTGATGGCTTACCTCGGCGGGCTGATGATGGCGATTGCCCTTGCGGTGTCAATTAACTACATTGGTAGCGAGAATAGCTATGACGATGTGCCCTTCTTTACGGCGATCGCAGTTTTAGGCGCGTTGACGCTGCTGGCCGTTTTCTTGACTGCGATCGCTGCCATCCTCAATGCGCAAGCAGGCACTCGGCTGATGACCAAAGCTGGCTATGGTCGCAGCGTTGGCATGGTGATGACCACGAGCTTTATGGGATTGAGCGTTGGTGGGGTGATTGGGCTAGCCGTGCTGACAATGACAACCGCCGCCGCCTAGCTGAGTCTTTGACTGAATTCCTCCCCTGCGAATTCCTGCTCCGTGAATTCCTCTCCTGCGAATTCCTCTCCTGCGAATTTCTACCTTGCGAAATCTTATGTATGCCATCGATTTTGGCACTAGCAACACGGTGGTCACTCGTTGGAACGACACCACTGGAACCCCCGAGACGCTTTTTTTGCCTGGGCTGTCCTCGCAGCTAAAAGGTAACCCACCATTGATTCCTAGTTTGCTGTACGTGGAGAAAGCAGCGGCTGACATTGGTCAAATGAAAACAGTCGCAGGACAGACTGTACGCGATCGCGGTCTGGATCTTACTAGTGATCCTCGATTCTTTCGCAACTTTAAGCGAGGCATTGGCACTTCGGTGCAGGGGTTTATTCCTGAGCTAGATGGCTGTAACCCGTCCTTTGAACAAGTCGGTAGCTGCTTTTTGCATCAGGTGATTGGCCAGCTGAAGGCGCAAGATGCGGATTTTAATTCGCTGGTGTTTACAGTGCCGGTCGATAGTTTTGAGTCTTATCGGCTATGGCTGGGTGAGGTGTGCGAGTCTCTTGATATTGAGCAGGTGCGGCTGATTGATGAACCAACTGCCGCTGCGCTGGGCTATGAGCTAAGCCCAGAGGCGCGGACGCTGCTGGTGGTGGACTTTGGCGGTGGGACGCTGGATTTTTCGCTGGTGCAGCCGACGTTTGAAAAGGCTAAGCCAGTGGGCTTTTTGCTGAAGTGGGGGCAACAGCGAAATAGTGGAAAATCGACGGCGGCCGGCCTTAAAAACAGCCCTAAAACGATTCGAGTGCTAGCTAAGGCGGGTGAGAATCTGGGCGGCGCAGATATTGACCGATGGATTGTGGAGCACTTTGAGAAAACGCAGGCACTTCCAGTGACGTCAGTGACTTTAAGACTGGCTGAAAAGCTGAAGATTGCGCTTTCTAGTGCGACGGCTACGCAACCCTGCAACGAGGCGTATTTTGATGAGGAAACGCTTGATAGCTATGAGCTGAGTTTGACGCGCGATCGCTTTGAGCAAATTCTCACAGAGCAAGGCTTTTTCGACCGATTGGATGCTCGGCTAGCTCAAGTGATGCAGCAAGCGCAGCGCCAAAACATCACTTCAGCAGATATCGATGCCGTATTGCTGGTGGGTGGG
Source organism: Phormidesmis sp. (assembly GCA_050042985.1). Lineage (GTDB taxonomy): Bacteria > Cyanobacteriota > Cyanobacteriia > Phormidesmidales > Phormidesmidaceae > Phormidesmis. Next base: position 24,583 of record JBHJIY010000073.1, read on the forward strand.
AGCGCCCAAATTCCAGCTGTACAGAGCTGGGCAAGGCGTCACTTTGATGACCATAAGGTTCGCGGCGATCGCCCTTTTGAGGCGGTAGCCCAGGGGGCTTTGCGCTTACCTAATCTCGACTTACAGGACTTTCTGTATCACAGCTACGGCATTCGCTACTGGGACCGTAAAACCAACGCCCACGGCTGGCATCCGATTATTCAGCGGGGGCAGCCCTATCCCACTACAGAACCTGTAGAGTTTTTCTTGGGAGCATCGAGCGAAAAGCAGCCCAGCATTGAGCTGATTTTGGGCGAGCTAGGTGACGCGGCTCCTACCCAGACCGAAATCTACTTTGAAGGTGACCAGTTGCTGACTCGGCAAGCAAGTAGTGGGGGCACGCCTACGGTGCAGCCACTGAATGACCGTGAAGGAGCACGGACGATTGCAACGTTGACGCCACCAGGATTTCCAGGCAGCGATCGCATTCGTATTTTGTTCAGTATCGATGCCAAGCGCTTTTTGCGAATGACGGTGGAAGATTTGCTGACTTCTGAAACGCTGCTGCAAGACCAGGTTGTGGTACAGCTGAGCTAACACCTAAAAAGCACTACTTCTCGAGAGCACCGCTTCTTGGTAGCTGAGCGTAGCCGTTGGCGAAGCCTTTCCGTAGGAAATAGCTACTCGCCTCTTTCTTCGAATATTCTTTCGTCGATGACTCGCTCGGGGGGCGCATTGAACTCGTCTAGGGCTTCTTGCCCGGCCCGGTTTGAGTCGGCTTCCATCTTCAGCACAATGAAGGACTGGGTGGTCACTAGCACGACTAAGAACAAAAGACCCGAAAGAACAAAGCTAAGCCGCCGAGAAGGCACACTGCGGCCAAGGGCGTACAGCGCCACTGCAAAGATGGCTGATACAAACAGCTTTGACACCAGCAGCATGGCAAAGGCTGACCAGCACAGCGCTACTAAAATTGCTGTGAAATAAAAAGCGAGTAGCAGCAGATGAATACGCTTGGCGTATATGGACTTCATGGCTACTCTAGAGCGCGCAAATGGCAGAACTGCCGGATTACTTGCTGCGCTTAGCCCATCAATAAATAGCCACAGTGTCGGCGGCAGTGCGCAGATGGCAAAGAGCAGCCAGGTAGGTGGCTTTAGCAACCCCACGTTATCAATGCCGGTGACATCGATTGCGTTCACAGCGCCACTGAACAGCACACCTACCAGCAGAGATAGAAATGCGAAAAATATATCTACACCGAGAGACTGCCCAACCACCATGCGCGTTGTCATCGGCTGAACGATGGGGGGCTGAAAGGGCTGCAATGGCTCAGCCGAAATATTTACAGTGTGTGGAGGATCGTATTTCATAGCATTCCTGATAGGCCGTATATTCAAAATTCCCGCTATCTCTAAAAGGTCAATAGTTATTGATAAGAGCAATATTAATTGTCGCTCATTATGAATAACAGCAATTAAGTAGAAGCATCAGGATGGAAACACTGGGTTCATAAAGACTATATAGTTTCTCCGTATAAATGCGGTGATCCGCATCGTTCTCTCACAATATAGGTATTGTGGGGAACCTCGCTTACCCATCTTTATACGGTGTACTTGTCCCGTGACCCTGCGCCAATTGCGAGATACCATAATCGGAAGAAATGCCTATCGGAGAGCCTTTGCAATCGTGAGCCTAACCTATACATCTGACGCTGCTGCTCAGCCTGATATTCTCGCTAAACCCAACGAAAAGTCTGACCGACGCGAGTCAGCGCAACACGGTACAGAAGCGGCCACCGCCAAAACTTGGACTATCGAAGACAGCGAAGACCTCTATCGAATCAAGGGTTGGGGCGAACCGTATTTTTCTATTAATGCCGCAGGCAATATCACAGTGTCACCGCAGGGCGATCGCGGGGGGTCTTTAGATTTGCAAAAACTGGCAGAAGGGCTAAAGCTACGGGACTTTCAGCTGCCGTTACTGATTCGCTTTTCTGAGATTTTGGAAGACCGGCTAGGGCGAATTAATGCTTGTTTTGCCAAGGCGATCGCCCGCTTTGGTTACGAAGGCATTTATCAAGGTGTTTTCCCCGTCAAATGCAACCAGCAGCGCCACATCGTTGAAGACTTAGTTGAGTTCGGCAAAGCGTACCAGTTTGGGCTCGAAGCGGGCACAAAGCCAGAGCTGATGATTGCGCTTTCTAGCCTGAATACGCCAGGTGCGCTGATTATTTGTAATGGCTACAAAGACGAGTCCTACATCGAAACGGCCATGCTAGGACAACGATTAGGGCAAAAACCAATAATCGTACTAGAGCAAGTAGAAGAAGTCGATGTTGTGATCGCCACGGCAAAACGACTTGGCATCGCACCGAACTTGGGCGTGAGGGCAAAGCTAGCCGCAAAGGGGTCTGGGCGCTGGGGGACGAGTGCTGGCGATAGGGCTAAGTTTGGCCTTACTATCCCTGAAATGATCACCGTTGTTGAAAAGCTGAAAGCGGCTGACATGCTAGAGAGCTTGCAGCTGTTGCATTTTCACATTGGCTCTCAGGTAAACGCGATTAGCGTAATTAAAGATGCTATGCGTGAGGCTAGCCAAATTTATGTAGAGCTGGTTAGCCTAGGTGCGCCCATGGGCTATCTGGATGTGGGTGGCGGTCTTGGCGTTGACTACGATGGCTCTAAAACTAGCTCACAAGGGTCAAAGAACTACAGCATTCAAAACTATGCGAACGATGTGGTTTTTCATGTGAAGGATGCTTGTGAATCTAGAGAGGTGCCGATGCCGACGCTGGTGAGTGAAAGTGGGCGTGCGATCGCCTCTCACCAATCTGTCCTCATTTTCGACGTGCTCGGCACCAGCGAAGCGATTCCTGAAGCACCCACGCCCTACCAAGACGGTGAGCACAAGCTCATTCGTGAACTTTGGGACGTGTACACCACCGTCAATATCGAAAACTATCAAGAAGCATTTACCGACGCCGTCCAGTTCAAAAAAGAAGCCGCCAGTCTCTTCAATCTCAACTACCTACGGCTTACCGAACGCGCCCGCGTTGAAAGACTCTATTGGGGCTGCTGCAAAAAGATTGTCGACCTGCTTCAGCATCAAGATCACGTTCCAGAAGAACTAGAACACCTTGAAAAGAGCATGGCGTCCATCTACTATCTCAATCTCTCTCTTATCAAAGCCGCCCTCGATAGCTGGGCCATCGATCAGCTCTTTCCCATCATGCCGATCCACCGGCTGGGCGAAGAACCGACCCAGCGCGCCACCCTCGCCGACCTCACCTGTGACAGCGACGGCAAAATCGATCGCTTCATCGGCCCTAAAGGCGCAAAAGACGTATTAGAACTCCACCCCGTTGAGAAAGACAAACCTTACTACCTCGGGATGTTCCTCGTTGGCTCGTACCAGGAGACGCTAGGCAACCTACACAATCTCTTTGGCAGCATCAACACCGTCCACATTCACCTCGCTTCCAAAGCCAAAGCCCAGCAAGGCTACACCATTGAGCACGTTGTGCGTGGCAACACCACAGACGAAGTATTACAGCAGGTGCAGTACAACCCCAAAGACATGATCGAACAAATCCGTCTCCGTTCAGAGCAGGCCTTGCACGAAGGCCAAATCACCATTGAAGAAGCCCGTAAACTCATGGACAACTACAAAGCAGGCATGGACCGCTATACGTACCTCACCGAGTCCTAATCAATGAGTACACAGCGATATCAGAAGTACAGTTGTTCAGATTGTGAGCTACATAATTTCCACATCGCTGAAGTGCGCAAATTTCTGTATTAGGCTCTTAGGAAAAACGACTTTTACTTCTGGTTTTTGCTTAAAAGTGAGTTCCCTCATGAAATCGAACCCGAATAAGTTTTTAGCCTTTGGGTGAATGGCGATATCTTCCCAAGGAATATAGAGTAGGGCATGACCTATGCGGAAGAGAATCAGAGTCTGCATGTACAGTCCATATTCGTCGTAGTCGATGGTGACTGCATTTTTGTATCTCGTATTGTTGATACGAATAGTTTGCACACCGCCTTTTTGTCTGAACCTGTCTGGATATTGCTCGATACTGTATGCCTCAGCAAGCTGTTGCCATCCTCCTACTTTTGCCAGCGATCCAACGACCAAACACCAAAGTGCAGGAAAGGCAATAAACGCAGTTAAGACAAGAAAAGGCTCGACTGATTTTGAGGCAGCCCCGAGTACGGGTGAGGAAAGTATGAACATTTCTAGTAAAGAACACGCTAGTACTATGGGTACCCAATATCAACGAAACCTTTGAATAATGTAGTGCAGAGACAATATGGCTTCTATGGAGATATTAATCTCACAGCTTCTCTCGTCGCATCAGTGGCTGGAAAGGCCTCCGTTGATTTCAATCGGTCAATTAGCGCTTCGGAACTATGAGCCTGTGCATAATCACGTTCTGTGGATGTGATGCCTACAGCGTGAAGAAAATCTACTTGCCCTGACAGCAGCTTAAACGACGGCGAATAGTGCTCAGGCTTGGCTAAGACAACATAGGTTAAGGAAGAGTCTTGGAAGTCAATTGGCCCACGTAGTGGCACCCAGCTGCCATAGTCCAACGGCTGGACTGCTCCATATTTGCCATGAACTAGCAAAATATTGAACGCTAGCAAGCGCTGTAGCGTAATGATTGCCCATTGATTTTGCTGAGGTACCTCCAACACTAGCTCAGTACCATATCCAGAGTAATCAGATAGCGCATAGTCCGATGGTTCTGCTTCCCAGGGGTTAGAAGTTCCAGAAGTTACATATATCCAGCTATTTCTATCGGCAGTAGGCTCAAATTCAATTACGCCGTAGTGCAACCATCGTGGATCGAAAGAGGCTTGTCCAAAGACTTTCGTAAACACATCAGCAGTGAGAACAAAAGTGCCTCTGCACTTGTCTCCAAAGAGGTTCGGATAAATCTCTTCCTCTCGGGTCTCCCAAATCGCCTCAAATACCGTTTTCTGTTCTTGGCTCATATCGTTTTTTGAATAGCGTTCACTAGAGAACCCGCAATTTTTTGACTCAATTCTACAGGGACGGCATTGCCAATCTGTCGCATTGATTCGCTCCATGAGCCTAGGATTCTGTAGTCGGGAGGAAAGGTCTGAACCCGCTTAGCCTCGTAAGTTGTGTAGTAACGTACGCGCCCGTCGTGATAGCGGATCATATTTTCACCGCCGGGAACGCCGTGACCGCCAGCCTTCAGTGCTTTAGAAGGCATGTCAATGTAGCTGCCAGTATGGCCTGGATAGCTTTTTGCGCCCTCCCGTAAGGTGTGTTCAGGATTAAAGCTGCCCTCTCGGTCAGGGCTTGGCAGGTTGCCGACTTGGTCTCTTACTGTTTTCCACGGCTGCAATGAAGGCGGGAAAAAGGCAGGTTGCTGCTTTAAGTTCTCTATTCTTCTCTGAACTTGTGTATCCAAAATATCGATGCTAGGACGTTTAATATGATGCCTTGCCCAGTAGTCTCCACTAACAAACTGCGACCAAAGCAATGCCTCTAGAGAATGCGTCGGCTGAGGAAAAGACCATTCAATATTGAGATCTTCTCTCACACCGACGATAAAAACGCGTTCACGACGTTGAGGAATCCCGTAGTTAGCCGCATCTATTAAGCGAAAAATGACGTTGTATTTGATACCGTTGTAGTTACCTGCGGTGTGCAGTTTTTCGAGTCTGCTTAGATGTTCTTCCCAATTCTCTTGATGACCTATTCCAACATTGGGATAGGTCAATCTTAGCAACACGTATTCAAAGTAGCCGCGAAATGATTTTCGTAAAAGTCCTTTCACGTTTTCAAAGACAAAAGTTTTAGGTACGCAGCTAGAAATTGCCTTACACGCGTAGGGAAACATGTCTCGTTGGTCTAGATTTCCTTGGTGCTTTCCACCCATTGAGAACGGCTGACAGGGAGGCCCTCCAGAAATCATGTCTACGTAGCCAAACCGGTCAAAATCAAAGTCGCGAATATCTGTATTGTGAATCAGCTCGCGTTTGTAGTTGTGTGTCAGCGTTTGACAGGCGTTCCTATTCCACTCGATAAATGCAGTATGCTGTGCTCCTGATAATCCGAGACCTTTTGCAAGTCCCCCGGCTCCAGCAAATAGCTCTAGGCAAGAAACTTTAGACATCTTCTGTGTCTGTGCCTATCAAGAAAACTTCGATACTTTTACGAAGCGTTTCTTTGTCGGCAGAGAGTCCTTTACATTTTGCCGCCCAGGGTCGTCCTGGGTGGCAAACATCCCAATCAGATTTAGCTTGTTCATAGCGACCTTTGCCCGGATCGTGATTCCCAAATCCATCAATCAACGTGTTCCAGACGGGTTGATATTTACGAATTAGGGCTGCTTCGACCGTTCCAATCAAATCGCTCTCTTTTCCTTCGAGAATCATGAATCGACAATAAAAGTCTGAAAGTTCTAGCCCTTCGCCTAGCTCTACACTGCGACGGTGTTCTCGTAGTCGGCTATTGAGTTCGTAGTGGTTAGAATTCGTAGAAGCAGTTTGTCTAGATTGTCTCCATCCTTTTGGAACGGCCTTCCCTACATAAATTGGCAAGTGAAACGCTGTTCGGTTTATTGAGTGGAATCTGGAATATAGACCTGATTTTGCAATTAAGTAGATGGCGTAAACTCCTGTCCCTGATAATCGATCTTGAATTGAGATGGGATGAACAGGTGTACCGTTGAAGAACCTTATCGTGTCTTTGATGATTTCATCAAAAGCAGAAGAGCTATAGACGTGTTCAGAACGGTCAAAAACGCTCATAGCGTGGGAGGTAAGCCTTGAACCCCTGATTCAGGCTTTTTATTATAGCGGCTAGCTACGTTCAAATATCTTTGTGCCGAAAAACACGGCGGTAGTGCTTGCGTTCATCCATAATCCCCAAGCCGCTCAAATTTTGAGGCCAGATTGCCATGACTTACAATCCCAATTTTCTTGGCGAAGATACGCCGCTACCGCTGCCGACTCTTTCGCCTGCTGTGATTGGGAATGTTCTGAGCGATCGCTTACAGCTAAGAGATGGCAGCTATGCCGACTATGTCAACTACACCATCGTGATGAACAGACTGCGGCGATCGCCTCTCTATGCCGCGCTCAACATCGACCAAAATCAGCTCAAAGATTCTCGCCGTAAGAGAGGCTGGGACATTGATACCCGCGTCGGCGGGGAGTTTCAGCTAAACAACGACTACTACAAATCCAACCCTTGGGACCGTGGACACCTAGCGCGAAGATCTAGCCTCTCCTGGGGGGCGACCGCCCGTGAGGCAAAGAAGGCCTCTGATGCGACGTTCTTTTTTACCAATGCTACGCTCCAGCACGAGAACTTTAATCAAGACGAGTGGCTGGAGCTAGAAAATTGGATAAAGTTTCTCACGCTAGATGAGGATGGCAAAATCACAGAATTCACAGGGCCCATTTACGGTGAGTTTGGCCGAATGATTAGCCCTTCAGGTCGCCCCCCTGCTGAGACACCATCTGCCTTTTTCAAGATTGTTTGCTTTATTAGCAAGGAAACCAAAGAGCTAGATGTTCGCGCCTTCATCATGTTTCAAGATAGCGAAGCACTCGCTAACAAAAGAGGGAAAGACTTTATCGATTTTCAGCGCTATCAGGTGACGGTCTCTGAAATTGAATCGCTTACTGGTCTGGACTTTGCCGATGAAATCTACGAGAAGAATCCGCTGCTGTACAACGAAGATGAAGAGAAAAAAGAGAGACTGAATATCCCTGATTTTCCAGAAAGGATAGAAGTGGATGTTCCAGAAGAGATGATCTCTAAAGAAGAAAAGAGAGACTTTGCAGTGGATGAGAAAATGCCTGTGTACATCGCAGCGGCTATGGTGAATGCTGTTGGCGAAGAGCGCGCTAATGAGTGGATATCGATTATAAATCTCTCTGAAAAAGAAGTCGATCTGACGGGTTGGAGTCTGTCGGATATGCGGCGAGAGCCTTTGAACCTTAGCGATGCCCTATCAGGCGACGCGCTCGTCTTGTTGCCAGGTGAGGCGGTTCGCGTACAGCCTGTAGAGCCGGTGATTCTTTCTAATCGTAGTGGTGTGATTGCGCTGCACGAACCGGCGAGTGAAAGCTTGCCACGAGGGCGACGGATTGACCGGGTGCATTACTCCGACGAACAGGCAAACAGAGAAGGGGTGCCGATTATCTTCAATAATCGATGGGAGCGCGCGTCAGCCAGCAAAATCGCCAGACAAAGATGATTCCGGCAACAGCGATGCCTGTGTACTGGCCTACCCATAGACCAACAGCTCCCCAGCCAACGGGAAAGCAGAGAACATAGCCTGTGGTGAGGCCAATGCCCCAATAGGCGATCGCACTCATCACCATCGGCACGCCAGAGTCTTGCAAGCCATATAGCGCGCTCATCGCAACTCGCTGCACGCCGTCAACAATCTGCGCGACGACAGAGACTAGCAGCAGATTTGTGGCGAGAACAGTTACGGCTGTATTTTGTGGATCTTGAGTGTCGATGAATAGGGCTACCGCAGTTGAACGGGTGTAGTAGAGGGCGATCGCACTCAAAGACAAAAATCCCATAGTGAATGCGATCGCCACCAACCCCGCTCGCCTCGCCCCAGCCATATCACCTTTGCCGAACCACAGCCCCACCCGCGCGGTCACCGCCTGCGACATCCCCAACGGCACCATAAAAATCAGCGCCATTGTCTGAAACGCAATTTGGTGAGACGCCAGCACATCCGCACCTAAGCTTCCCGCTGCGTAAGACACCGCTGTAAATAAGCCCAACTCCAGCATAAAAGTCACGGAAATTGGCATCCCAACCCGTGCCAGCTGCGCCAAAATCCCTAAATTAGGATGCTTCCATCCTCGCCAAAAGCGATACCGCCGCAGCTCTGGATGGCGCAGAATGTAAGCGACAAACAGTCCAAACATCAGCCAGAGCGCCAGCGCACTACCAATGCCGAGCCCCACCAGCTCTAGTCGAGGAAAGCCAAACTTGCCAAAGCCCAACACATAGTTACAGGCGACATTGAACAACGTACCAATCACCACAATTCCGGTCACTACATTCGCTAAAGAAAAAGCAGACACATAGCCACGTAGCATGGAAAAACCCAAAGCCGGGAGTACGCCAAAAGAGACCGAATTAAAGTACTGCTGAGCTAGCGCCGTTACTTCTGCGGGCTGTTGCAAAAGTGTGAGAATTGGCGTCATATTCCAAAGCAACACCGTAAACGGCACCGCTATCAACAAACAGACCCATAGCCCTTGCCTTGCCAACCCGGTAATTCGGTCTTTCTCACCTGCACCGTAGGCTTCTGCGGCGAGCACACCTACAGACACGACGAACCCGGTGACTACCGTCAGCGCCATCTGAAAAGTCGAGGCCGCCAATCCCCCAGAGGCAAGGCTTTGGGTGCCTAATCGGCCCATCATAATCGTATCGACAAAGCTCACCGCAAACTGAGCTAGCTGAGCAGCTGCTAAGGGCATAGCTAGTTTTAGAAATGCCTGCCCCTCAGGAATCCAACCAGATTTCACCGCTCTGTTAACCACCCGCAAAGGCAGCGTTCTCAAACCCATTTCATTTGGCCTGCTGATTTATCTGAATTTGAACTATCCCTTGCCCACAGCGCCACTTCGACGAGGATCACCAGCGCCTTCTAGCTGTGTTGATCGCTGTTGATTTGGCTGTTTGTCAGCCGGTGGGTGTGCGGTGCGTGTACCCACAGAATGCACACCACCAAAAAACATGTTGGATTGCTGCCATTTCACCACTTGCTCTGTTCCTAGCGATTCGGCAACAGGAGGCAACTCACCTAGCCCTGGCTCCGCGTGAAGCACGCCGTTCTCCCAGTGAATCCGTGGCGCTTCTACGGCATCTGCCAGCGGCATTCCAAAATCCAAAATATTGGAAATCACCTGCAAAATCGCAGTGCGAATGCGATTTGATCCCCCAGATCCTAGCACTAGCTGAGGCTTCCCCTCACTCAAAATCATCGTCGGTGCCATCATCGAACTCATACGCTGATTCAGCGGCCACTGATTGAATCCATGCGGGTTCAAATCTTCCTCACCCAGCATGTTGTTCATCATGATTTGCGTTCCTGGAATTACATAAGATGAGCCTTCTCCATTTGAGCTTGTCACACTTACGGCGTTGCCTTCATCATCCATAACGCTGATATGCGTGGTGCTTCCCCATCTATTCACACCTTTGCCAATGCTGTCTTGAAGTAGTGCTGTGTATTTGTCGACTAAGTTTGCTGCGACGAAGCTGTCTACAATGTCGGGGTCGAAAAGTGATGCGTCGAGGTGAGATCGCCTTGCTACATTCGTCCATCGCATCGCCTGAGACAGCAGCGCAAGATGCTCCGCCGAGCCAAACGTCATTTCCTCTAAGTCAAACTGGTCTAAAAGCTCCAGACAAAATGCAATCAGCGAACCTCCTGCACTGGGCGGTGGATTCGTCAGTAGCTGTACGCCTCGGTAATTGATAGAGAGAGGCGATCGCTCAATCACCCGATAATTTCGAAAATCTTCCAGCGTCAAGTAACCTTCATCCGCACAATCTCGCGCTACCTGCTGTGCGATTTCCCCTTCATAAAACGCTTTTAGCGCACCTTCATCTCCGAGCCCTGCCAAATATTCCAACGTATCGGCAAACTGAGGCAAATATAGATGCTCACCAGCCTGTAATCGCTCGCCTTTGGGCGCAAACATTTGGCGCGATGCCTCAGTCGCCATCAAGATAGAGTCCAGTAGTTCGTAGCAGTAGCCCTGAAATTTACTGATAGGTAAACCGAATCGGGCACAGGCGATCGCAGGCTCAGCCACCACCTTCAAAGGCAACCGTCCCAGCTTTTTGTGCACGCTCAACGCCCCTGCCAGCAACCCCGGCACTGCAATAGACGCCTTCCCAACATGAAACTCCTGTACCGTATCGCCAAAGTTCGCTTCAATCGGATAAAAATCTGGCTGGGCGCAATGACCACGGCTTCCTGGTGTTTGTGTGAAAAAATCGAATAGTGTGTTTTCGCCCTCCGAAGTGTGGGCCAATAAAAAACCGCCACCGCCTAAAGAAGTCAGCGTCGGTTCAGCAACACAGGCCATAAAGAGCGCCGCAACTGCCGCATCAAAGGCATTCCCACCCGCTTGTAAAATCTCGCGCCCCGCGTCAGCCGTCTTCTCGTGCCCTGCGGCCACTACACCAGCCATAAAAAATCCTTTTTCAATAGATCGTATGTATTACTTTTGCTGTTCACTCCCCACATTGAGCGGGGAATAAATTAGAGTAAAAGACTAGGAAAGCAAGGACACTTCCCCTGATGGCTATTATCGCGCTCAAAGCTTGGTATCTCAGCAACTATGAACCAATTCGTGAGCTAGAGAAGCGATCTCACGACCTACGCCTCGCTAAAAATAGCCTGCTCAAGTCCGCGCTACGGGCCGATTTTCTTGAAGATATTGAGGATGTTAAGCAGGCCGAATGGTTTCAAAGATATCTGGAAGGCGATTCAGTTGAGTTCTATGTAGAAGGAAGTGGGGTGTATGCGATCGCAAATATCGATCTCATCAGCCACGAAATCTATTTCGCCAAGCAAGACTCCCTGTCAAACCTCGACCCCACTATCTTCCTTAGCTATCAAACCGAATACACAGACTCCAGCGATCTGTTGCGCGACGCACTAGAAGCGTTCATCAAAAAGTTCAATAACAAGTCTCGCCTGCCGCTCAAGCTTATAGAGTCCAACCGATTGAGCCAAGGCGCGGTGAAGATAAATAGCACGTTGATGCGACAGATTAGGCGATCGCTCCTCTACATCGCAGACGGCACACCCATCCACAGCATTGACGGTACCCCACCTCAACTCGTTCCCAGTCCCAAAGTCTGCGTCGAAATGGGCTATGCCCTACAAAGCAAACGTTCTGAACAGATAATCCTGGCTCAAATGGAACGCAAAGATATGCCCGGCCAGTTTCCATTTGACACGCCCACTCGCAATCGCCTGATCTTCGAGAAAAAATCTGAACTCACCAAGGAACTACCTCAGCTGGTTCAAGAACGATTACAGCGCTTTAACCTCATTTGAGTGTGCGTGCGTAGTCTTGGCAACTGGCCAAATCTAGGTAGCTTCAACTATTTCTGATGTCGGCATGGGAGTTTTGTCATTCATCAACCAATACTAATTTGGTCAGCTGTAGAAACCTTAGAACCCATGCCGAGAACTCCCAGCGAATACATCGTCCATATGACCTTCGATGGTGGGCACACCGAGCAGGTCCGTTTCACCACCATTCAAGACTTCCAAAAGTGGTACAGCTCCGAACTCATGCCCAAAGCCACCGCCGAAGAATTTATCAATGTCCCCATTCCCAAAGTAAACCCTGGCGAATACATGGTCATTCGCCCCTCCCGCGTTGCCGCCATTCGCGTAGAGCCCATCTTCAGCTCCAGCGTAGAAAGGTATTAGCGACTCTGATGCTCTCTGACACTCATGGAGAATCGGGCTGATTTTTCAGCCAAGAGCCCCGTCTTTCCAATCCGAAAGACGGGGCTCTCTTTA
>JBHJIY010000074.1:0-37215 GCA_050042985.1 Phormidesmis sp.
TCCGTACACTAATCTTACTGGTTCGACTGGTTGTGACGAGTATAACGGTTAGATCACTATTCCCTTATTGGATAGAGGTAGTTCCATAGCTGAGGCAATACAGCCTAACTCTAGCTCAGCGTCAACGTATAGAAACCTAGACTTTTCTATACCATCAGAAACCGTGTCTCATAACATGTCTCAGAGGTGCTTTCTCAGAATCTCTAAGGTATTTGTAAACGCAATTTTGCCATTTTTCAATATCTCGATTACTGCATATTATTCTGACTGAAACCGCTCAAACAGTTGAGTGAAGTCATCCGCCACTACTCATACCCCGAATCCGAATCAAGGAGGAAAGTTCTCTATGGCTCAATCGCATAGAGAACTTTGGCTCTTCAGGAATTCCCGTGGTAGCCACTAAATCTGGCATCTAGGAGCAACTAAATCGCTCAGAGCCCGAGTCTAGTAGGCAGGAAATGCAAAGCCTACAGGGATATAGGACTACAGAGAGCCATCTCAACTCAGCACTAGATGTGGGAACCTCCACGGGAATTCCTAGAGAGCCAGAACTTTCCTCCTTGATCACAGGTTACGGACCCATGCCGAAGCCAGCCGTGAAGCGATCACCCTGTAGAGAACCAATCTATGCAATCCTGCTTCTAGGCTCTACAAAGCTACTGTTCGTTACCAAAGACGTAATGAGTCCCAAATTACATGAATTTGCAGGAAAAATAGAGAAAGCTGAGAAGATTAACCCCATTCGACGGGCTGTCGGAAGTCGCGTCGCTGCTTCACTCACTATGCTTGCCGACACTGCCTATGTGTGGTTTTGGGTCATGGTGACATGGCTATTTAACACTTACTGCTTAGAACCATTCGGTAAAATGGCAGGTATAGACCGAACCGTCCTTATAGTCATGCAGATAGCATCAAGTATTCCGGCTATCTTACAAGCAGTCTCGTTTGCGATTGTTGACATATCAGACCTAGTGCAAAGCACAATAGCTGCTGTCCGGGAGCAATGGAAAAAATAGACTCAAGCATCAATACCATCTCTACTACACGCCTGCCTTTTCACAATCTTGAGAGGGCACAGCGTGTCTACAAACAGAGAATGAAGCGTACAGGGAAGTTATTTTGCTTCTCGGCTCTTGGTGTGTCTGCCACCTTAGCTTGTTTCAGCTGGCCAATCATAACGATCCTAACGCTTGCCGGGGCAGCAGCTCTCCGCTTCATCACTCGAAAAAGACTTAAAGGCAAGGTGCTACATACAGTAAAATCACTGCTGGAGTTGAAATCATTTGCAGAGGTATTAACCTTTACGAAGGAGAACGCGACTTTCATCACAGCACTATTTTTGGTGATTTTAGGGGCAAAGCCCATAATCCATGCTAGCAGCCAATTGTATATTCAAGCTTTTGACAGTATGTGGCCGAGGAACGGGGTATCGGCCCAAGAAAGGAGAACACAGGAAGCCGCAGTCAGGGAATATCAAGAGCTTTTAGAGCAATTACAAACCATTGACGAAGCAACGGCATACTTCAAAAACAAAAGCCATCCTGTTAGGGGGGAAGTTGAAACTGCTAGCTCATCTTCAGACGATGGCGTTCTGGTACTTGTGGAGTGGGACGAGGGGAAGACATCTTATCTTCGACTGGACAAAGATAACTCTGTCTCTATCTCACACGCAGACAATTTAGGTTTTGTTGCCCTACAAGAAGAAGACCTATTTACTGAAGCTGGGTCGTGGTATTTCGCGTCCAATGGTGGTGGAGTTACGGTGGACTTGCGTGATGGGTCAAAGTTCTCCTTTACTTACCCAGAGTGAAAGGAGCACCCGAGTAAGTGCTTACCAGTACTGCTACGCCACTAACCGGTAGTAGCTAGCGCGGCTGATACCGACCTGCTCGCAAATATCGGTAATGCTTAGCTCACCATCCTCAGCTAAGCGCTTCGCCTCTAGATTCTGGCCTTCAGTGATGCTTCTCTTCCTACCACCTCTGCGTCCTCTAGCTCTCGCTGCTGCCAGCCCTGCTAGTGTGCGTTCGCGAATGATGTCGCGATCCAGCTCTGCGATTGATGCCGTCATCCGAAAGAAAAACTTCCCCATTGCTGTTGAAGTATCTATCTTTTCTTTCAGGCTGAGCAACTCAACACGTCGCTCCTTCAAGTCCTCGGCTAACTCTATGAGATGCTTCGTCGAGCGACTGGCGCGATCCAGCTTCCAGATAATCAACGTGTCACCCTTCCGCAAATGGTCAAGGCAGTTGTCCCACTCCGGGCGACTACCCTTCGCTCCACTCTCGCCCTGGTCACAGAAGATGCGATCGCACCGCTCCTTCTCCAGCGCATCCATCTGCAAATCTAGGTCTTGCTCAAAAGTAGAGACCCGTGCGTAGCCAACCTTCATATCTTCGTGTCATAACTCGTTCACATAGTCTAATAGTGACACATAGATAATAAAACAAGTTATAAGACACATCAAACGCAATAGACTCGTTGACAGTCTTGCCTTCTGCAATGTGCCTCACAAACGGTCGATTTCGAGACGAATAAAAGAGGTGAGCAAGTAATTATCTGGCTAGGCTATCCAGCATGGACTTTGAATAAGAATCCTCTAAAGCTGCAATAAACCTTGCCAAACATATCGTTAGCTTCCTATCGGACTTAATCTCTAGTTACGCGTCAACCATTTCTGGCCATTTAGCCGCTGAATTGTGTACAGCACCATTAGGCCCAGCGTAATGCGGCGCTCGTCACCCATAAATTGCTCAATCGTGCTGGGTTTTGCGCCGTTGGCTGTCAGCGTAAAGACCTTCTGCCCTTTGATGTCCTCATCGAGAAAAGCGATATTGAACTGTCGCTGGCCTTCGCCTGCTTCTTCCCATTCGCCTTGCACTTGCCAGTAGTCGTCATTATCACTCTGACCCATCACCTCAATTTTGCGCTTGGCAAATTCTAGGCTCAGTTCATCGATGCCTTCTTTTGCCATCGCTTCTTTGAGGCTGGGTAGATAGTGCTGCTCCATAAACTCGTTGAAGGGCTTATCTTCAAGTTTGGGTGGCTTTGCTTTCTTCTTGGCAGCGGGCTTTTTGTCAGCGGCAGGTTTTTTAGCGGCAGGTTTATCGGCGTCTTTTTTGCCCTTGGCAACTGGTTCGTTTGCTTTTTTGTCGTCGGCAGCTTCAACGCTTGTTGCATCTGCGTCTGGCTTTTTGGTTGCTGCCTTAGTGTCGTCAGGGTTAGCGCCTTCAACCACGTTATTTTCAGTGGTTTGTTCTGACTTGTTTTCCTCTGCCATTCGCCTACACGGTTTCCACAATGCTATTGCGAACTAATTATAGAAGCTTTGCGGAAAAAATCCTTGCTCCTAAGCGATTATCTCTGGGTTATCTCCGGGGTCTTGATAGTTGCCCGAGGTTTACATGCTTAAGCTGGCTGCAAAACAGCGTTCTCGCGGTACCAATTAACCGTATTTTTCAACCCAGTGCGAAAATCAACCTCAGCTTCAAATCCAAACGCTTTCTTGGCTCGTTCGGTGTCGAGGCATCGGCGTGGTTGGCCGTTTGGCTGGTCGGTTTGCCATACGAGCTCACCTTCAAACTCCATGACATCGCAAATAAGTTCGGCCAGGTCGCGGATCGAAATTTCTGAGTTGGTGCCGAGGTTGACGGGCGCGGCGTCAGAATACTTTTGAGTCGCCATGACGATGCCCCGCGCGGCATCGGTAGAGTACAAAAATTCGCGAGTTGGGCTGCCATCACCCCATACGGGCAGGGTCTTGTCTCCTCGCATTTGGGCCTCGTGCACTTTGTGAATCAGGGCGGGAATGACGTGGGAGCTGCGTGGATCGAAGTTGTCTTCGGGGCCGTAAAGATTGACTGGGAGCAGATAAATGCCGTCGAAGCCGTACTGCGCCCGATAGGCTTCAAGCTGTACGAGGAGGGCTTTTTTGGCGATGCCGTAGGGGGCATTGGTTTCTTCGGGGTAGCCAGACCACAGGTCGTCTTCCTTGAAGGGGACGGGGGTGAACTTGGGGTAAGCGCAGATGGTGCCGACGCAGACAAATTTTTCTGCACCGGCCTCGTATGCTGCGTGAATGAGCTGAGTGCCCATCATGAGATTGTCGTAAAACAGCTCGGCTGGTTTTTCTCGGTTTAGCCCGATGCCGCCGACATGGGCCGCTAGATGTACGATCACGTCCTGTCCAGCGACAGCCCTTTGGCAGGCTTCCATTTGGGTGAGGTCATAGTCACGTGATCTGGGTATCAGGATATTGTCGGCGGTAGCACCGGCTGCTACGAGCTGCTGCACGACCTGTTTGCCTAAGAACCCGGCACCGCCTGTGACTAATATTTTCTTATTTGCGAGGTCCATGAGCGATTCTCCTTTGGAGAGGCCTTACCATCGCGCCCTCCTGATAACAGCTGTTTGTCTACATTATGAATACCCGTAAATGGGCACCCACATAAATCAAATTTGATAAAGATCCCTTAGATTCGATGAGAAATCAGGGCATGTAGGGGCTATCACCTGTGGTGAGGCAAATGCTAAAGCACCGCTAAGCCCCAATTCAGAAATTATCGATACTTACATCATCGATCCAATCATTTGACGACGAACAGTGGCAATATCAGGACCCTCGCCAGCCTCTCTGTTGTTCATAGGCTTCTCGCCAATCGCCTCAAGGTCCGCGTCGACCATCAGATTAACAAGCCCTTCAAAATCTAGCTCGGGCTCCCAGCCCAGTGCCTTCTTGGCCTTAGTCGGGGCGCCAATGAGCAAATCAACTTCTGCTGGTCTGAGGTAGCGCTCGTCGAAGGCTACGTAGTCTTTCCAGTTGAGGTTGACATACTTGAAGGCGATATCTAGGAACTCGTGGATGGAGTGAGTCTCCCCAGTTGCGATGACAAAATCATCGGGCTTCTCTTGCTGAAGCATGAGCCACATTGCTTTGACATAGTCTTTGGCGTAGCCCCAGTCGCGCTTGGCATCGAGGTTGCCAAGATAGAGCTTGTCTTGCTTGCCAGCGACGATGCGGGCAACCGCACGGGTGATTTTGCGCGTGACAAAGGTCTCGCCTCGGCGCGGTGACTCATGGTTGAACAAGATGCCGTTGGTGGCAAACATGTCGTAAGACTCACGGTAGTTGATGGTTTGCCAGTGGGCGTATACCTTGGCGCAGGAATAGGGGCTACGAGGGTAAAAGGGCGTTTCTTCGGATTGAGGGACGTGCTGTACCTTGCCAAACATTTCTGATGAACCCGCCTGGTAAAAGCGAACTTCTTCGCCCGTGCGCTGCTGATAGTCGCGGATAGCTTCTAGCAAGCGCAGCGCGCCCATCGCTACGGTGTCGACGGTATATTCTGGCGAATCAAAGCTCACGCGTACGTGGGACTGAGCTCCAAGGTTGTACACTTCCGCAGGTTTTACCTGTTCCAGGATGCGACGCAGCATAGTGCCGTCGTTGAGGTCGCCGTAGTGCAAAAAGAGGCGAGCGTCCTCCTTGTGAGGATCTACATAAATGTGGTCGAGACGATCGGTATTGAACGTAGAGGTTCGGCGAATGATACCGTGCACCTCGTAGCCTTTTTCTAGCAGCAGCTCAGCCAGGTATGAACCATCTTGGCCCGTGATGCCGGTGATAAGTGCCCGTTTCAATTGCGTCATTGTATGGAGAATCCTTGATGATTAGTAATAGAAAAATTAGGTAAGCAGTGCTGAGTACTTCACAGCTATTTAGCACAGGATTCCCTAAAAGTTTTAACAAATCAAGGACACTTGATAGTAACTTTGTCCTTTATCTGCTCTAGAGGGTCTCTTGGTAATAAATGCTTCAGAAAACTGCTGACAGTGAGCCAATACAGAGAACAGTAGATACAGTTATTAACAATGTGTGAAAGTACTCACTATCTTTGTATAAAACGCTACTTATAATTCTCTCTCTGCCTTGACAGTGGCGGCTCGAAGGTTTGGAAGCCCGGTTGGTCTGCTCAAGCGTAGCTAATGTAGTTGGAAAAAGCTTGCTGTTCTCTGCACTTTTTTGATCGAACAATATGCGCCCTAGACTTTGCATCTACGCCCGGCGATTAGATCTGCGCCTACGCTCTGTGATTAAGCGATCGCTTACGCCCGGCGATTAGACTTCCGTCTACGCTCGGCGATTAGACTTCCGCCTACGCCCTGCGATTGAGCTATCGCTCACGCCCTGCGATTAGGCTGCGCCTACGCTCGGCGATCTCGTTCAATATCATAAATTGCCTTTTCCCAACACCACTGCTCAGTGCGCCCAGGATTGCGATCGCTCACATCGCTCACCAGTCTCTGAGCGACGGCTGCATTCCCACCGACAAGCCCCAGCAGCTGCTTGCGAGTCGCTCTAGACACGCCTCGACTGCGCTGAATGCTGGTGTGATTGCTGCCTTTTACCGGGCGGTAAATTGGTAATCGATAGCCTGTAAGCCAGCTAACAACCGCTAAGATAAGTGCGATCGCCAGCAAAATAGGAAGAAAAGACATAGAAACAATTTGCGCTAATCACGGCAGACAGTTTTTTCCACACTGCCCTATCTAGAGAGCAAATCAACACCTGTCGAAATGGTTAACCTTTCTTAACCGGTGCCCTTCGCTAGAGTAAGTCAAAAAATAGCAGACGCCCTCCCGATTTTATACGGAATGCTGGGTCTTAATCTCCGTGTTGTCTTCCACGCCTCCCTTTTAACCACCTACGCAGTCTCAGAGTATGAAAATTCAGGACTCAGCTGACGCTATCCTTGCCTTTTGGTTTGGCCAACCGACCGATCCAGACTACGGCCAGTATCGTAAAGCCTGGTTTATCAAAGATTCTGATTTTGACGCTAAAATTCGTCAGCGCTTTCTTCTGGACGTAGAGAAAGCTGCTGCGGGCGATTACGATGAGTGGCAATCTTCTGCGGTCTCATCTGTTGCGCTGCTGCTGCTGCTCGATCAGTTTCCCCGAAATTTGTACAGAGGTGACCCGCAAAGCTTTGCGACGGATGCCAAGGCGCTGAGTGTGGCTAAAGAGCTGGTGGATTCTGGTGCACACAAGACGCTGATGCCAGCACACCGATTCTTTGTGTATGTGCCGTTCGAGCACAGTGAGGAAATGGTGAATCAAGATCGCTGTGTGGCGTTGATGGCGTCGCTGAACCAGGAATTTCCTAACCTGGAGAAAGGGCTGGCTGGCGGTTTGGGCTATGCGCTGCGTCATCGAGAGGTGATCGAACGTTTTGGTCGGTTTCCGCATCGTAATGAGGTGCTAGGCCGAGTGAGCACGCCTGAAGAAATAGCGTTCCTAAAGCAGCCCGGCTCTCGTTTTTGATATGACGATTGGGACGTGGTGACGGGCGACTTTGCTTATGAACGATCAACGACGTACTGAAGCCACAGCGAAGCGCACAGACCCAAAAAGTGCGCAAACATCGTATTTACCGCCGAAAAGATCACCGCGATTTCGACCGCGTTAATTGGTTTGAAGTTGATGTTGTTGTTATTTACCTGTGAGAGCGCTTGCAGCCAAACCAAAGCGACGACTGACTGCGCGGAAAAAATAGTGAGCAGCATGCCAACCATGCTGATGAGGGTGCCAATGCGGACAGCGCGAGCCGCGTCTTTGGGCTTTGGGCGTAGGTCAGGGTTGCTAGAGCTAAGCTTGCGGCCTAGCCGTACGTAGCGAAATCCCCAGAAGGCTCCGAGAAATACAAACAATATTCCTATTGTTTGAAACAGGTTGGACCCTGGATTGGAGAGGTTATTTTCTTGGGCGAGCGCATTGATTAAAAACAGCAGGGTTGAAATCACCCCGATGACGATTTGGGTCCAGAAGCTACCCCAGCCAGTCAGGCGAAAGTTTTTTGCGATGCGGCGGATGGCCGGCGGTAAGGAGTAGCCGAGTTCACCAGTCATAGTTCACCAGTCATGAAATGCGTTTCTCTTTTGAGCCCTAAAATAAAGGATGAATAAGCCTTATGTTAATACGAGTCGTTCGCTGTCGATAGAAACTTACACCAAGCTATAGGTTGAGTGATGGACCCTTTCAAAGATCAGGCCAAAAATCAAGTTAGCGATCTGATAGCCAGACATAAGCACCGAGTTGATTATCTCGCGATTCGCTTAGAGCAATCTGAAGGATGCCAGGTGCGGCTGCGGGGCGATGTGCCAGAAGCGCTGAGTGAAGGGGTGTCCATCGGTGGGCAGGTGCGCGCTTGTCACAAAGGCGGCTGGGGATTTGCCAGCTTTAACCGATTGCGTGATTTGCCGGAGCGGCTGGAAGATGCGATCGCGGCTGCTCGCTTAATCGGTGATGACGTGACCCAGCTAGCGCCTATCGATATTGTGCAAACGACCTGCAATCTACCGCTGACCGGAACGGACCCTCGGCAAGTTTCCCTCGCTGATAAAAAAGCCCTTTGTCATCACTACACCGATATTTTGCGAAGTTCGGGCGACGCTATTGCCTCTACTTCTGTTCGCTACGGCGATAGCCATCAGCGAATACTGCTGGCTACTTCCGAGGGGACGCTGATTGAGCAGGGGTGGATGGATATGGAAATGCGCTTTACCGCCACGGCTCGCGATGGCGCTGCGGTGCAGACAGGGCGAGAAACGGTGGGATCTCGCCGGGCCTACGAAGACGTGTTGGGTCTAGACGAAAAAGTGAAAGCGGCGGGCGATCGCGCGGTAACTTCCCTCACATTACCCCCAGCAAAAGGCGGCACCTACACCGTCGTAATCGACCCAATCCTCAGTGGTTTATTCGTTCACGAAGCCTTTGGCCATCTGTCTGAGGCAGACATGATTTACGAAAATCCTGACCTACGTGAAACCATGAGCCTAGGGCGGCGATTTGGCCCTGAGGGGCTGCAAATTTTTGACGGGGCCGCACCAACCGGGCACAGAGGGAGCTACCTCTATGACGACGAAGGTACACCCGCGACCACGACTCAGCTCATCAAAGACGGCGTGCTAACCGGACGACTGCACTCACGCGAAACTGCAGGTGCCCTATGCGAAGTGCCAACGGGCAATGCACGCTGTCTGAACTATCACTTCTCGCCGCTAGTGAGAATGACCAATACCTGGATTGAGCGAGGCGATACGCCTGTAGACGATTTGTTCTCAGGCATTGAAGAAGGGTTGTATGCTCGCAACTGGATTGGCGGGGAAACAAACGGTGAGCTGTTTACCTTTACAGCCGGTGAGGCCTGGATGATTCGTAACGGTACCGTCGCTGAACCCGTGCAGGATGTGACTCTCTCCGGCAATGTGTTTAGCACGCTGGCTAATATAGAAGCGATTGGTGACGACTTTTATTGGGATGAGTCTGGCGGCTGTGGCAAAGGGGGGCAGAGTGGCTTGGCGGTAGGCTGCGGTGGACCGAGCTTGCGAATCAAAGACGTTGTGGTTGGCGGAGAAAGCCAGGAGAATTAAATGAGTGATTCAACGCGGCCTCATATTCCGCACGTGCGGTTTTATTTGGATACGGCTGACGTAGCGGCGTGGGAAACTTGGCTGCCGACAGGGCTGTTTTACGGCGTGACCTGCAATCCTACGCTGCTAGCAAAAGCGGGCGTTCCCTGTGACTACGCCTCATTAAAGCCACTGGCTCGTCATGCTTTTGACTATGGGATGCAGGAGGTGCATTTGCAGTCGTGGGGGAGTGAGGTCGAGTCACTCTTTGAGAATGGGCGGGCGCTGGGCCGAATCGACCGACGCGTGCTGGTGAAGCTGCCTGCGACAAAGGCAGGAACGACGGCAGCGAAATGGCTAGTGAAAGACGGCATTCCGGTGACGCTGACGGCGGTGTATTCGGTGCATCAGGTTTTGATTGCGGCGGCGCTGGGTGCGAGCTATGTAGCGCCTTATCTAGGACGGATGAACGATGCTGGGCAAGATGGCTTGGCCAATGTCGCGAAAATGCAGCAGATTTTGAATAGCGTGCGCTCTCAAACAAGGATTTTGACGGCAAGTATTCGCAATATTGAGGATATTCCAACGTTAGCGGCCCAAGGCGTCGATACCTTTACGTTTTCGAGTGCGATCGCTGAGTCTTTCTTCGATGTGCCAGCGACGATTGCCGCCACTGATGCCTTTGAGCAAGCTGTCAGTAGCCACGCCGAATAATGGGCCGCGTTTGTATCAGGTAAAGTTTGTATTAACAGTTGGGAAAGCTAATACCTAATAAAACACCTGATATTCGCAACAGCCATTTATTCCCTTCCTCGGCATGCCATCTGCTTCGTATCAGCGTACTGTTCAATCTGAACTTTCTTCAATCTTGTATCAAGACACAGTCTTGGTCGTGGATGATAGCTCGACTAACTTGGTTCTTCTGTGTGATCTACTCGATAGCCACAACTATCAGGTTGCGGTTGCTCAAGATGGTAAGACGGCCATAGAACAAGCCGAGGAGATACTGCCTTCGCTGATTCTTTTGGATGTCATGATGCCGGGCATCGACGGATTTGAAACCTGCAAGCGGTTGAAAGCTAGCCCTAAAACCAAACATATTCCAGTTCTGTTTATGACGGCTTTGTCTGACTCGGTGAACAAAGTTCACGGGCTCGATTTGGGCGCGGTTGACTACATCACGAAGCCGTTTGACCATGCTGAAACGCTCGCCAGAATCAATGTGCACCTGTCATTGCGTAAGGCTCAAACTAGCTTGATTCAAAAAGAAAAGATGGCTGCTTTGGGTCAGCTGGCAGCCGGAATTGCTCATGAAATTAACAATCCAGTTAACTTTATTCATGGCAATTTACGCCCGGCCCAAGACTATTCAGAGTCCTTGCTGTCGCTGATTTCGCTCTATCAACAGCATACCAATCCGCCTTCCGTAGTGAGTGACTATGCCACAGATATCGAGCTTCCATTCATTCAGAAAGATTTGGTTGAGCTATTCGGCTCTATGGCGTCGGGGACTGAGCGCATCAGCGATATCGTTGAGGCGTTGAAGACGTTTTCTTGCTTAGATGAGTCTGACTATAAAGAGGCAGATCTTCATGTGGGCCTAAACAGCGCGTTGGCACTCCTACAGCATCGTTTGCGGGCGCAGCCAGAACGGCCTGAAATCCAGCTTCTGAAGTCCTACGACAGTTTGCCTCCATTGCAATGCTACGCCAGTAAGCTCAACGATGTATTTTTGAATTTGATCACAAATGCGATTGACGCGATGGATGAAAAGTGTCGGCACTTGCTACCGGCACAGCGGTTGAGTATGCCACTGGTGTTGACGATTGAAACCTCCGTTTGTGATGGTCAGATTGTGATTAAGATTGCCGATAGTGGTGTGGGCATTCCTAAGGAAATTCATCATCAGATTTTCGATCAGTTCTTTACGACTAAACCCGTTGGTAAGGGCATGGGATTGGGACTGGCGATCTCACTAGCGGTGGTGAGCGAAGACCACAGCGGACAGCTGACCTTTCGCTCTGAAGTAGGTGAAGGCTCCGAGTTCACCATTAAGCTACCGATTGAGAGTTCTTGAATAGGGGTTTGAACTGCTAACATTGCATCGCCAACGCCAACACAGCTGCCAATGTCACAGTCAACATCGCACTCGCTAGTGTACGAACAGTCTGTACTAATTCAGGCGAATGCCACGACGGTAGAGCGCTGCTTTACAGAACAAAAGCTCATGCATCAGTGGCTCAACCCTGCCTTGATTTGTGAGCCGGTGGGCGATTGGCGAACCAGCGTGGGCAGTGAGTTTGACTTCAGGTTGAAGATTCCACTGCTGGCGCCGACGCTTCATTCTGTGGTGGTAGAACGGGCTCCAGGACTAGTGGTATGGGGCTTTGATGGCTTTTTTCGAGGGCGCGATCGCTGGGAAGCGCAGCCAGAAGTCGGTGGCCCTCAACCCAGCACAACGTTGCTCAACCGTTTTGAATTCACCATTCCTAACCCGCTGGTCAGCTTCGGGTTCAGGCAGTTTGCTGCCAGCTTTACAAAGAAAGATATGGAGGCTCAATTACAGCGGCTGAAGCAAGTTGCGGAGCGCTTGTGAAAACCATAAGCTTTATGCTGCTACAGCGCAGCAACTGCGGAACTGGTTGAACCACTTGCGCTTTCGGCGGGTTCTCCGATGGCAGACGGTGCAGAGGGTGGATTGTTCTGATCGCCAAAAATACTTTTAATAGAGCTGGCAACAGGCACAGCAACAATAAGGCCGAGGAATCCTGCAATTTTGGTGCCCATGAGCAGCGATACCAAAATCCATACGGGGTTGAGACCCACGAAGCCGCCGATAAGCTGAGGGGCGATCGCATTTTCCACCACCTGATCGATCACCGCTGCCACTGTGACCACCCGCACCCCCAGCCAAATGCTCTTGAGCGCGGTCAGAAAGCTGATGATAGTAATGCTAAGCGCCGGGCCAAAGGGAAAGAGCGCCATGACACCAACGGCAATGCCAAACAGCAGACCGAAAGGCACGCGAATCGCTACAAAGGCGATAGTCATCGCAGTGCCCATCATGAGGGCAACCGTGGCCTGGCCCAGGAAATAATTTTGAAAGTTCTGCTTGATCAGCGGCCGAGCGTGGGTGTTCCACTCATCGGGCAACCATTGAAAGATGCCGTCCCACAGGCGCTCGCCATGAAGTAGTAAATAAAAGGTAAGCACTACCGTAAGCCCTAAATCAACAACTCCGCTGATAGCGTCGGGGAGAAGCCCAAGGACGCTGGCGCTGATGCTCTGGAGCTGAGTGGTGATTTTGGCCTGGAGCTGAACGGCCAGGCTGGAGAGATCGATCGGTAAATTGAGGTTAATCGCCCAGTTTTGAAAAGCAACAAACTGTGATGAGCCAGAATCTATCCATGAAGGCAAACGACCGGAAAGTTCGTTGAGCTGCTCTACCAGCGGTGGAACGAGGATGACGCCCAATACACCGAGTAGGGAAAAGGTGCAGAGGAGAACCAGGAGAATAGAGAGCGATCGCGGCAGTCGAAACCTAGAGAACAGCTGCACAGGATAGTTCAGTACAAATGAAAGCAGCGTTGCTGTGAGAAAGATGGTGAACTGGGAGCGAAAAAAGTCAAAAATGAGCAGCGCCACCCAACCGTTGAGCGCCAGTAGCGGTAATGCTACTCCCCACACCATCCAGCGCGGCAGTCGATTGAGCCAATCCATAGACAACGTTTTGAAATCGATCACAAGTGCTATAAGCCTAACGGATAATTTGAAGATATTGTTTCCTACGCTTCAAATCAGCTTTATCGCTTTTTTATCTGTTTAGCGGTCGTTACTGAGTATATCTACGGCTTTTTGCCGCTTCTGTAGATATGCCTAGAGAGGCTTCCGTAGTTCTACCGGTGGCAATTTTGAATGGGTATGAGAGTAGTGGGGGGTGATAGTACGCATAAGTAAGCTTACTTGTATCCTCGTAGGCCTACTGAGCTGAGCTTTTATCTTTCATTTTTTTAGGTGCAACTTCCCATGAAAACATCACTCACTGCCGCTACGTCGGGTAGTTCTGCGGATCCTCATCGGTCGGCTTCGCTGCTGCCAATATCTGGTATGTCTTTTGCCCAGAGCGCTTCGGTGGATGCGGTAGAGTGCCCTCAGTGTGGCAAGCGCTCTATTGTGGAGCGTTCTAGCAATATTTTTGACTGTCTGAACTGTGGCTTCCATCGTGAGCTACCCCCAATAGCCCGCCAGTCTGGATTGACTCGCTCCACTCGGTCACCTCGACTGGGCTCACCTCGACCGAATGCTTCAACAGATGGCCAGCGCGACGACTTCTCTCCGCAGACGCTACTGTCTCTTGAACAAGATCATACGATGACCGCGAGGCGTCACCCGCAGAAGGGCGTACCGTTGTCTTCTCGGCACGCTTCTCCTAGGGACATGAGGGTAGCCCAGCATAGCCGCTTCAATTCGCTGCTCTCTTCTGATGTTCAACACGCTTCTCTAGATCGCTTTGCGCTAGATATGGGTGAAGAGATGGCCGAGGCTGACAAGTCTCAGCCATGGATATTTGCGGTCATTGCCGTTATCTTCGGCATTTTGCTGCTGTGACTCGCTTAGCCACCGGCGGAGATGTACCAGTAGTAGGTCGCCATTGGAATCACGGTTGCTGCAATTAGCAATACGACGACGACCACGGTTGAAGAGCCGCGTGTGGCTTCGGTTTCTTCTGCAGTTGCAAAGGTTCTTTCGGTGTCTACGGTGTCGTCGTAGGCTTCTGGCGGGCCTGGGTCGGGCTCACCAGAGAGCACCGCGACCAAGCGTTCGGTGGCATCGTTGAACGATAGGTTGTACTGGTTTCCTTTGAGCAAGGGTACCTTCATGGTTTCGCCGATAATACTCTGTGTGAGTTCTGGTGTGAGCGTGTCAGTAGCATTCTCGCCAACGCTAATACCGATGTTGTTGGTGACATCGTCTAACACGATGACGGTTTGGTTATTGCGAGCTTCTGGTGATGGAAACCACTGCTCTGCAAGCTTATCTGCGAAGGACTGGGCGGTTTCGCCGTAGTCTAGCCGGTGAATGGTCACAAAGCGGACTTCATTGCCGGTGTCTTGGGCGAGCTGTTTTAGCGCGTTGGAGATTTTGCCTTCGTTGATGCGAGAGATTTGTGATGCCTCGTCGATTATCCAGGTATCGCTCTTCACCGTCTGCGGCATGCTGTACAGGCTAGTGGCCAGGGCTGGTGCGCTGAAGAGTGGAAGGGTGAAGAGGAGGATGGCGGCGAAGCAAACTAGCTGACGGAGCCAGCCAAAAGGTTTTGACATGGGCCTTTGTGGTGTAAGGGTGTGGTTTAAATAATAAGGGAATTGTGCATGAGGAAAGCCCTTCTCCGGCAATATCCTTTTGTCCATTTTCTTGACTCTAATATTGCGGCATTTAATGTTGCGGCATTTAATGTTGCGCCGCTTTATGTAGTTTCCAGCTTTGTATCGCTGACATGTAGATAAAGGGTGAGATGATATTCTACGGTTTGGGTCTGAATTGCTTGTATAAGATTAAGTGCTAATCGCACTGGCAACCGTTCTGCTGTTCTGTTGACTTATGTCCTGATTCCGTTAGAGCTGACATCTTATGAAGCGTTTGCTTAAGCGTGCTGCTGGGACTTTTGGCCTCAGGATTTCCTACACATTCTTGACCTTTGTCACGAGCGTTGTGCTGGCACGTTTGTTGGGAAAGGCTGGATTTGGTACTTATACCTATGTGGTGAGCTGGGCTTATTTGCTGGCGATTCCGGCAACGCTAGGGTTTGAAGGCCTGGTTGGGCGAGAAATTTCTATTTATCAGGCGAAGCTTTCTTGGAGCCACATTAGCGGCTTGCTCCGGTGGGCAAACATTCTGACTATTTTTTCTTCTTTGGCGATCGCGACGACTGCCGCAGCGATCGCATTTTCGTCGGCCGATGGCGGTGATCCTCATCTGCTGCTGTGCTTTTTGCTGGTGATGTTGGCGCTGCCGATGATGGCATTGCGCAACATTCGCAGGGGCTCTATGAGGGGACTCGACAGAATTGTTCTGGGTCTTTTCCCAGAAATGCTGGTGGCACCCGCGCTAATTCTGGTACTCGTCGCGTTGAGTGCTGTGTGGTTACAAGATGACTTCACGGCATCTTGGGCCGTCGGCATCTATGTCCTGGCAACGGGGGTGACGCTGGCGCTGAGCATGACGCAGCTCGAGCGGATACTGCCTTTCAATGTGCAAACTGCGCTCCCACGCTATGCCCGAATTGATTGGCTGACGCGGGCGCTGCCCTTTATGTTTTTAGAAAGTGTCAACGTAATCAACGCCCGCGCTGATTTGTTGATGCTAGGTCAACTCAACGGGGTTGAGGCTACGGGCATATATGTGCCTGTGAATCGGGGGGCACAGCTAATTGTGTTTGTTTTGATGGCGTTTAGTGGGCCGCTGTCGCCGACGATTGCGAGCCTGTATGCCACAGGGAAACAGCAGGAGTTGCAACAGCTTTTGCTCAAAGCGGCTCGCGTGTGCTTGCTGGTTTCTGCGATCGCAACCACCGCATTATTGATTTTTGGCAGGCAGTATCTGCTGGTCTTTGGCCCCGGTTTTGATACAGGTCTAGAGGCTTTGAGGGTGCTTTGTATAGGGAAAGTTCTGTATGTATTTGTGGGTCTAGCACCTATGGTGCTGAGTATGACTGGCCATGCCAGACTCACGGCAATCACTGGGTTAGTCAGCGTCCTGATTAATATTGCGCTGAATTTGGTGCTGATTCCTCGCTATGGCGTAACTGGCGCTGCGATCGCTACGACCTGCGGCCTTATGGCCTCTGGTGTCGTCAATACTATTTGGGCCTACAAAAAAGTAGGCCTGCATTTCAATCTTTTGAGTCAAGGCTAAAAGGCTATACGGGAGGTCTCTTCACTCAACTTCCTACGCTGGCAGAAAGCCTTCTTGAGTCAATATTTTTTTCAGGTTTGTTTCTGTTTCTAGCAGGCAGGCATGGCCGCTACGCGGAAGCAGCACGAGCTGAGCATTGGGAAAGCGGGCCAGTAAGCTTTTGGTTTCTCGCTGGGAGGGAAGTAGGCGATCGTTCCCACCGGCAATGAGCAGTACCGGGTGGGTCATGCGCTCTAGGGGGAGACGCTCTACCTCAAATTGGCTGAGGAGCGACATTCGCCAGGCAGCGGTTTTGGCCGGGACGGATTCCATGGCGCTTTCTAGGGCAACGCGATCGCGCCGACTCACTCTAGAAGGCTCAATCAAAAAAGGAATAATGCCTTTGGCGCTGTAGCGATAGGCCAAATTTGGCAGCTGACGCGTAATCAGCGGGCCGAGCTGCATCCAGGGCAGCCGACGAAACGAAGACGCTGGATTGACTAGGATAACGCGGTCAAACAGGTGAGGTGAGAGCACCAGGAGCTGCATGGCCAAGCAGCCACCGAAAGATTCACCACAGAGGTAGACAGCACGCTTACGGTCGGTCGGTGATACCAGCAGCTCTTGGGCGATCAGCTGGCTCACCTGGCGAGCTAGCGGTTTCCACTCGTTAGCATCTTGTGGGCCTAGCGCCAGGCAGCGAATATCAAACCAGGGCGTGAGTCCTTCTATTTGTGGGCGCAATAACCTGCCATTGCCATCCATCCCCGGCAAAAAAATAAACAGCGGTTTGCTGGGGTCGGCTGGATTTGGCGATAGAAACTTAAGAGGACTCACAGGCAGAATTTCTCTGGCACGATTCCACGGACACGGGGCTAGTAGCAGCCTACCTGCAACAGCGACGCTACAGCGCTATGACACGTGTCAGTTAGGGCAATGGCTGTTTTGCCGGCTTGTTTGCCGTGGTACTGCTGCTGTAGGTCGCTGATGGCGATAGGGTTACCGACAACGACGGCAACCTTGCGATAAATAACGGCTGGGTGGAGCCCAGACTGCTGAAATAAGGGCTCGCTCGGGTCGAACCAGCCCAAAATTTTGAACGGTACCGTGTCCTGCTGCTTTTCCTCAATCGCCACAATGGCCGTCGGCACGATTTGCAGATTTTCGACCGGGGCCCGCAGTGCGAGATGGGCAAAGCCGCGATGGAAATCACTGACTTGGTCGGGAGCCGTTAGCTTCACCATCGGGTTGGTGCCTTCTGGGAAGACGCCAATAGAATGCTGCGACTTGAGGAAGTGACTGGCCTGCTTGAAAAAAGTGCGACCGCGCTCTTTGGGCCCGTCAAGCGGGAAGCAGCCGAGGGCTTCTACAACGTTGTTCATCACAGGTACCTGCGACATGTAGTGATGGCAGGCAAAGTGCACAGGCTGGGCAGCAGCGGCTACTAGCAGCGGTGCATCTAGAAAGCTGCGGTGATTGGAAATCATCAGGAAGGGCGATCGCGGGAGCCTTTCGGCATGATGCACTTGAATGCGAATGCCCATAGAAAAAAGCATCCATCGAGAAAATTCGAGAGGACTCATCAACGCCATATTTTGCTGAAATTGCCCCAAACTATTTCTGGAGCGCGGCTATAGAAGTAGCCCTAAAAGATAGTAAGGCAAGCAGTGGCGAAAATCCCCTTGCTTGCCTCATATCTATATATAACCTTATTGCTGTAGCCTCTAGTACCTATTAAAAGGCTGAAATTCGCAGGAAATAAGACGTGGTTGTTATTTTTTAAGCGGTGTTTTAATGGGCGCTCCTGTACTAGCGCACGCTGTAGGCGACTTGACGTGTCGGCACGGCAAGTGCAGGAACGTCTATGGGTACGATGCAGCCATCCGAAATAGCATCGTCCAAAATAGCTAAGAGCCTTTGCTCCTCGCAGGAGAGCTTGCCTCTGCGGTAGCGATTGACTTGAGCCGCGACACCAGGAGCCAATTCTCCGTGGGTCATTGCGGTCCGAACTAACGACTCAAGACCTTTTGATCGAGACTTAAAATTTGACATTACAAACATATTTTTGAACCCTAATGACTCACATTCCAGTCTTCTTTGGTTCGGCATAATGCTCCGGACAAAAAGACTAGAAAATAGATTTAATCGTGGGATTAATCATTAGGGAGTTGACACTCACCCAGACAATTAAAATGTAGCAACTTGCTTTGATAACTCAATCCGTTAAAAGAACTATTTTAGTTAATGCTTTTTTCGTTAGAAACTTGAGTTAATTAGGTGAAAGCCTGCACGTAAAGGGTTTTAATATGACATTTCTGTGTATCTACTAATGTGTTTTTATTGCCTAAAACACTCTTTTGTTTTGCTTTTTGGGTGGCAGTAACTAATTATTTAAGCGTGAATATTAGGTGAATTTATTCGTGTCTTCTCTATGAAATTTAGTTTTAAATAATTTCGTTTTTCCTGTGGTTTTACTGTCAGTATTACTTACGTGGTTTCGCTGGGTTTCTATTGTTTTGATTGGTTGAAGATAGTAGAGTTTTATGAAGTAGCAGGGATTGTTGCTGAGACTTTCTGTGCGGCTAATGCGATCGCCTGCGGGAAAATAACATGCTCTTGCTGCTGAATGCGAGCCTGCAAGCTTTCTACGCTGTCGCCTGGCAGGATAGGCACAGCCGCCTGCATCACGATGGGGCCACTATCGACAATGAGCTCTACAAAATGAACGCTACAGCCGGTGATTTTGACCCCGGCGTTGAGCGCTTGCTCTACCGAGCGAATGCCTGGAAAGCTGGGCAGTAAGCTGGGATGAATGTTGAGAATGCGCGATGGAAAGGCGGACAGCAGCCGTTCAGTGACGCGGCGCATCCAGCCTGCCATGATCACCCATTCCACATTGCAGCCTTTGAATCGGCGGGCGATCTCATCGTCTAGCGCTTCTCTGCTGGTAAAGGTGCGATGGTCTATTAGCTCAGCTGGAATCTGTCGCTTGGCAGCCCGCTCTGCGACTCTTGCCTGGGGATTGTTGTAAATGACCAGCTCGATGGTGGCGTTGAGCCTGCCTGCTTCGATGGCAGCTGCGATCGCTTCAAAATTGCTGCCACTACCCGATGCCATAACGCCCAGTCGCAGCGGTTCACTTTCGGCTTCTGATTTGGGTTCTGATTCGTTTGAACCACTTTTGGCTTCATCTGCTTCATCTGCTGTATCTACAGAAGCCTGAGAGGCATGGGCAGAATCGGTAGAAAGGATTGCCAGCGGGGGTGAAATTAGCGCGGCAGTTTCGATGTTCATCGCAAGGGTGTGAATTGTAGCAAGGGTTTCTGTGTGAATATACGCGCTTTTGGGGGCTTGTCGCTCTTTTGTGGCACGCAAACGTGAATAGTTGTGTACGAAGCCAGAAAAATAGCCAATTGCTTCCCCGATACATCAGCAATGGCTTATATTTTTATGATTCAAAAGGGCACCCTACCGGTACCTGATATCCGTTGAATTGCGTAATGAGTCTATCCACTAATCTGTCTGAATCAACAGTTATGTCTGACTTGCTGGGCGCGATTACGCAGCCGGTTTATGTTAAAAACGCCGAACATCAGTGGATCTACATCAACGCGGCAGGCGCAGAGCTACTGAGCCTATCGCCTGAGGCGATTGTCGGTCGGTGCGAGGCCGACTTTTTGCCTTCGCAAGTTGCCCGCCAGCTGCGAGGGCAGGATGAGGCTTTTTTTGCAGAAAAAGACGAAAGCGCTAACCATCCGCTGACTATCAACGGCTATCAGATGATGGGGCATCGTCGGCTGATATCTGTAGAAGGTAAGCCAGCGCTGCTCAATAGCTTGGAAGATGTCACGGCTGTGGTTCAAGCTCAGCAGGAAAATGCCTCGCTAGCCCAAGCCCTAAAGAGCAATCAGGCTGAACTCAAGACGGCCTTGCTGCTAGAAGAAACGCTCAAGCGTATTACCGACCGGGTCCGCGATAGCCTGGACGAACAGCAGATTTTGCAGGCTGCGGTAGAAGAACTGGTGGAAGCGCTCAATGCAAAAGAAGCCAACACCGCTCTCTACGACCTAGAGCAAGGGACGTCTACGGTGTATTACGAATGCGCACCGGGTACCAACACCATGCGTGGCCGAGTGTCACAAATGGAAGCTTACTCTGAGGTTTACCAAACGCTGTTGGATGGTCAGTATCTTCAGTTTTGTTCTATCTCGCCGAATCCGCAGCGAGGGCGGGTTTCGATGTTTGCCGCGCCGATCTTGGACGATCGTGATGTGCTCGGTGATCTATGGCTAATTAATGACGTCGATAGCTGCCTGAGTGAGTTGGATATTCGCCTCGTGCAGCAGGTGACCAATCAGTGTGCGATCGCCATTCGCCAGGCCCGCCTTTACCAAGAGTCTCAGTCTCAGGTGCGCGAGCTAGAGCACGTAAACACGCTCAAAGACGACTTCTTGAGTACGGTGTCTCACGAGCTGCGCACCCCAGTGACCAGCATGCGAGTAGCCTTGCAGCTGCTAGAAGTCACCCTGAAAAAAGAGCATGGCCTAGACGAAGCAGAGCTACAAAAGCCGCAAATAGAGAAAAGCAGACTGGCCCGCTACTTTTGTATTCTGCAAGAGGAATGCGAGCGAGAAATCAGCTTAATCAACGATCTGCTCGATTTGCAGCGACTAGACGTGGGCAACCATCCGATGATGATTCAGCCCATTGATTTGCCGAACTGGCTACCAAACCTAGTGAATGGCTTTCGTCCTAGCGCCACTAGCCGCGAGCAAGACCTCACCCTCTCTATTTCCGATGACCTACCCGAGCTACTTTCCGACTTAGCCAGTATCGACCGTATCTTGGCCGAGCTGATCAACAACGCCTGCAAATACACGCCGCCGCAGCACAGTATTAATGTCTTCGTGATTGGGGGGCCTCATAGCGTCAAGCTACGCGTGGTGAATACCGGCGTCGAAATCGATGAGAAAGAGCGACAGCGTATTTTTGATAAGTTTTACCGAGTCCCTAGCGCGGATCCTTGGAAGCAAGGCGGTACCGGCCTGGGTTTGGCGCTTGCGCAAAAGTTAGTAGATCACCTAGAAGGCGATATCTCTGTTGCGAGCGAACCTGGCCAAACTAGCTTCACGGTGGAGCTGCCGCTGACCCATTCTGCGGCGCGTCCCTAAGCCTGGGCTTACTGTCCAGGTACCGGCGGCAGGCTTCCTCCCGTGGCCTCTTCAATGATGGGCGCGGCTCCGACTTCTCTCAGTGAAAAGGGAACGCGTGCCGAGGGCTGGTCTGTAGAGACTGTTCCCGTATGGTTTTGTACCTGTCCGTGGGTCAAAATGTCGAGGCTATAGTCGATAGAGCCCGTGGTGGTGCAGCCACTGAAGAGACTAATAATAGCCATGTAGTCGCCTGTTGCGCCGCCGCCGGTAGGCCAAAAAATGTTCTCAACCGGTGCGGCCATGCGTTCAAAGCACCCGGCATTAGCATCTACATCTAGCTGGCCGCCCGAGGGCACGGCTGGATTGCTAAAAGAGACTTGGCTACCGTCGGGGTCTTCTACCGATAGGTCTAGATCGGCGTCTCCCTCCCAGCGGAGAGTCACCTGCACATCGCCAGTTTGTAGCGTAACTTCTTGACTTCTGGTGTCGGCAGGCGTGGCGCTAAAGCCGCCACAGAGTTCACTGAGATCGTACTGTCTGCCGTCGGTGCCGTTGAGGTAGCAGGCGAGGTCGGCGTTGTTGACCTGGGCGATGGCCGTAGGCGTTTGGCTGAGTGTAGCGCCCCACAGTAAGCCGCCCCCAATTAGGCTGCTGACAAGTCTTAGTCGATGAGGCAGCTGGTAAGGCAGTCGGTGCGTTAATCGACCCGTTAATCGACCAGTGAGTCGGCAGGCAAATGTTTTTTTAGCCATGATTCCTTGAGATG
Organism: Phormidesmis sp.; assembly: GCA_050042985.1. Classification (GTDB taxonomy): domain Bacteria; phylum Cyanobacteriota; class Cyanobacteriia; order Phormidesmidales; family Phormidesmidaceae; genus Phormidesmis. The sequence continues at coordinate 22,222 of JBHJIY010000074.1, forward strand.
CCCTCTGAGTAGTGGATGTGTGTCGTGAGCGATTAGGCGTAAGTCGTTAGGCCAGGGCGCGCGAATGAACAGAATTATCGTGGGTCGTATCAAATAAAATGGGTAATATCGAATAACCTTACTTACTGTTCCCGCTGCGGTTCTGGATGTACATTTGTGGGCTTCTAGTGAAACACACAGAAGAATCGCTATACTTTTTCAGGCAAACGTGCTAATTAGAGAGCACATCTTTAGAGTCATCGCTCATGCTTTCGTCGATCGTAGCCGTTCTCACTTTTTTGATAGTTGGATACACCGCTGGTTCAGTACGCATTATCAAAGAAGGCAATGCTGCTTTGGTGGAGCGACTGGGTCAGTTTAATCGAACGCTGAGGCCGGGGCTGAGAATGATTGTGCCTTTGCTCGAAATTGTGGTGCTGCAAGATTCGCTGCGTGAACAAATACTGGATATTCCGCCGCAGCGAGCGATCACTAAAGACAATGTGAACCTGGAAGTGGATGCGATTATTTACTGGCGTATTTACGATCTGGAGAAAACGTTTTACGCGATTGAGGATGTGGATACCGCTATCCAGGAGCTGGTAATCACGACCCTGCGTTCTGAAGTCGGTAAGATGGATTTTCAAAGTTTGTTTTCTTCGCGTGAGTCGATTAACCGAGCCCTGCTAGATGTGCTGGATGAGGCGACGGCTCCTTGGGGACTGAAGGTTAACCGGGTAGAGATTCAAAAGCTGGATCCGCCGCAGAATGTGCTCGATGCGATGCAGAAGGAAAGGGCCGCGACCTATGAGAAGAATGCCAAGATCTCTGAGGCGCAGGCCGATGTGGAGTCGATGCGGTTGCTTTCCCAGGCGCTAGAGGCGACGGGCAATGGTAAAGAGGTGCTGCACTATTTGCTGGCGCAGCGCTATGTAGCGGCGAATCAGAAGATTGGTGAGAGTGACAATTCCAAGGTGCTGTTTATGGATCCGAAGGCGCTGACAGAAGGTTTGGTGGACTTGATCAATGAAGGGGATGCTTCTAACGGGGCTAACAATTAGTACAGAACCGAATTGTCTTTCTGAAAGCGTCCTACTATAGATATCGGACTAAAACTTTTTAGCTGAGACCTTTCCCAGAACCTCGACTCCTATGCTTGCGACGACAGTAGAGACTGCAATCCCTAAACAGACTGAAGAAGCGCCTTTATTAGGTCGTTCTGTAGAGTCTCTTGCAGACTGGGTCGTAGCTAAGGGACAGCCTGCCTACAGAGGTAAGCAGCTGCATCAGTGGATTTATCAAAAGGGAATTCGCTCCCTCGATGAGGTGACGGTGTTCTCGAAGAAGTGGCGGGCTGAGGTGGCTGATTTCCCGGTGGGGCGATCGCACATTCACCATCGCTCCGAATCCCCCGACGGCACGATTAAATATCTTCTACGCCTCAAAGACGGCTTGATTATTGAAGCGGTCGGCATCCCGTCTGATAAGCGACTGACCGTATGTGTGTCATCACAAATCGGCTGTCCGATGGCCTGCGACTTTTGCGCTACCGGCAAAGGTGGCTTTACTCGCAATCTGGAAACTTACGAGATTGTGGACCAAGTGCTGACGGTGCAGGAAGACTTTCAGCGACGAGTGAGCAATATTGTGTTTATGGGGATGGGTGAGCCCCTGCTGAATACTGAGAATGTGATAGCGGCGGTGCGATCGCTCAATCAAGATGTCGGTATCGGTCAGCGCATGATCACCGTCTCCACTGTCGGCATCCCTGGCCGTATTCGTCGCCTAGCCGAAGAGCGGATGCAAATTACGCTAGCGGTAAGCCTGCATGCGAGCAATCAAACCCTTCGCCATCAGCTGATTCCGAGTGCTGAAAAGTATCCCATGGCCGACTTGCTAGATGAGTGCCGCGACTATGTGAACATCACAGGCCGCCGGGTGACCTTTGAGTATGTGCTGCTCGCAGACGTAAATGACCGGCCAGAGCATGCAGTGGAGCTAGCGAGCGCGCTACGCGGCTTCCAAACCCACGTGAACCTGATTCCTTACAATCCCATTAGCGAAGTCGACTATCAGCGTCCGAGTCGGCAGCGAGTTGAGGGCTTCACCCAGCAGTTGAAAGATAAAGGTATTGCGGTGAGCGTGCGTTATTCGCGTGGGCTGGAAAAAGACGCGGCCTGTGGTCAGCTGCGGGCTTCTAAGGCTGTAGTTGAGCTGAAACCGGCACAGGTATAACGGCTTGTGGATGGCATAAAGTGAAGTGACAGGTACTACTTATGGCGTTATCCAAACATAGTCAGAAAAGTCGGCTTCTGTGGGCTGCTCTGCGGGTGTCAGCCGTACGCTAGCCTGTTCAATGTCTGGAATGCGACGCTCTACTCGATTGGGAATACCGTAGTCGTAGGCGATGTGGCCTTCGCCTGCTAGCACAATTACTTGCCGCTCGGGTTCAGCTTCTAGCTGCATAACCACGCGCTCTGCCATTGTTTCGTCCCACAGCACCTGTGCTGCAAAGAAGTTCTCGAAGCTCAGGCTGTGCCCTGCGCCACCGTGCGCGCTAAAAACTTCTGAGACAGACTCTCTGTAGGCTTCGTCTGTAGTGTCGACTTCTTCGACGGGCGGAATGTAGCTCAGCGCGTCTCCCGATAAGCTTTTGAGGCCCTCAATGGCAACCTGCCGCGTGACTTCAGCGGGTGTGTTGAGTGCAAGGAGTGGAATTTGGTTCTCTTTGGCGTAGCGGACAATCGGTGCGTAAAATTCCCAGTCGTAGCCCCAGCGGGTTTCGTATTCGCTTTGCTCAATTAGCTCGGCTTCGGTGATGTCTCCAGCCAGATAGCTATCAAGGGCTGGTTGAAACGGCCTTTGAAACATTTCTAGGCCGATGGCGATTTCGTTTTGGGCTGATAGCGTTTCTATGATGGATAGCTGAGCGGCGTGGTCGCCTTCGCTGTTGTGAGTTTCGCCGAGGTAGACGACTTGGGTGGAGGCGATCGCACTCAACACCTCACTATTATTTGCTGCACTGTCAGCTGCACTATCAATAGCAGAGTCAACAGCAGGCTGCTGTGAAATTACAGCCTGTTCCTTTGTCTCTGCTGCGGATGTGTTCGGCTGTACTGTCGCTAGCGGACTGCTGCTACAGCCTACCGGTAATACCATCAAAGCCAAGCTTAGAGCTTTAGACCAATGAGGCAAACGAACTGAGACACGAGGGCGGGGCAGCATAGTGACGATAAATAGACAACAAATAATAGTGGATTAAGCACGCTCAGCCTTATCAGCCTGGGGTGCTTGACTAGCGGCTCTGGTGGCCTGCGTCGCCTGCGTCATTTTGATTCTTTGCTTTTGCAGTTCTGACAGCTGCTCTGCCGCCTTGGATACGCTTACTTGAGGTGTCGCGGGGCTCACTTTTAGCCTGCGAGTTTTGCGAGTAGAGATGGGCGGTCTATTGCTACGACGCCCAGTGGAAGGTGCGGTGCTGGGGTTCGCCTTCTTCTGTAGCTTAGGCACCTGATAGAGCGAGTTAATTTCGCCAGTAGGCACGTCTCGTCTACCGTTTTTCAAATTGGCAATAATCGTATCGCAGGCTGCCTGGCACGAAACGGTTGCCAGTAGACCAGCTTCACCGTAGATACCCCATTTCTCGGGAGAGATTTGCTGAGAGGAAAAGCGCATAGTCGTAGCTACTACTTTCTAGTAAATTTCTTTTATTAATAGATATATAGTATCTCAATATTAAAAAATGTTTAATTTTATATTCAACATTTGCTGACAAAGTGAGTAGTGTGCTTGGGGTTCATAGTGGTGATTTTTAGGTTGAAGTTTATCAGGAACGGAAGCCATGAGATTAGGGCGATAGAGGGCAGGAAAATAGGGTGATTGGGGATAGGAAAACAGGGCGATCGGGGGTGAAAGAGATGAGGACGACGTGCTGGAACATATGAATTGAAAATGGATTCTTTAACTATGGAGGCGTTTACATTCCTCTCTCCCTCCGCTCCCCATCTTCATGTCTCCTGCATCTACAACAACTCGGCTCACTCCTACGCTTTTGCCGCTAAATACAGAACGCCCAGCACCCAAGCTCAAGAAGCGAGCTGTGCGGCTGATGCATGAGCTTTCCTACCAGAGCGGGCTATCGTCGGCCTATGGCTGGCTGCGTGAGAGCCTGATGGGTAGCTCGGTGGCGAGTATTTTGATGTATCACAGTGTGCCGAGTCCAGCTGAGCAGCCGTGGATGGATCCGCGTAACTGCCTGTCGGCTGAGCAGTTTGAGGGGCAGATGCGGTTTTTGGCGAATCGTCGCCATGTGGTGAGTGTGGATGCGCTGACGAAGCAGCTGGCGGCGGGAGAGCCGATTCGGCGAGGGACGGTGGCGATTACGTTTGATGACGGCTATTTGAACAATTTGCGGGTGGCGGCCCCGATTTTGGCAAAGTACGGATTGCCAGCAACGCTTTACCTGGCGACGGCTTACATTAGTGCAGGTGAGAATCAGTGGATTGATACGCTGTATTCAGCCTTTCGCGCGCGGTCGCGCCATACGCTGCTGCTGAATTTGGCCTCGGAACCAATGGTGTGGCAGCTGACGGGAGCGGCTGAGTGTGAAGCGGCCTATAGAGCGATCGCACAGCATCTGATTGAGTGCTTGCCCGCTGAGCGACAGGCTCTTCTGCGCCTCATCGATCAGCAGCTAGCCCCGACTGCCTACCCGCCCCGGCTGACCATGACCTGGGACGATGTGCGTGAGCTGCGATCGCACTATCCGAACGTAACGCTGGGCGTACACACCGCCAACCATATAGACCTGCGAACCCACAGCCATAAAACCGATGAGGAGATGCAGCTGTCTATCTCACGTGTTCTGAGCGAGACGGGTGAGCGACCTCAGCATTTGGCTTTCCCTTACAACCGTTACAACGATGAAGCCATAGCCGGGGCTGCTGATCATCTACGTTCTGCTGTGGCGATCGCAGACGACCCAGTAGTGCGCTCTACTTCCAGATTGTCTATGACTACAAGAAAAGCCGCGCCCATGCTTTCTCGCACTTCTCTGTACGCGCTGCCTCGCTTAGAGGCTCCCCAGTCGCTGACGCTGCTCAAGTCGTGGACTAACGGCGGATTCCCTGACGTGACCAGTGTGCTTTTTGGCAAAGTGTGGACACAGCCTTATTAAGTGTGGATGCAGCCTTATTGGGGGTTGTTCGAGATAACGATACTGGTGAGGCTGCCTTTAAGTAAGGTTTTCACCAGGTCAGCGGTGGTGTTTTCGGTTTTGCCTAGCATGCCATCGAGTAGCAGCATAGCTAAGCCATGCACCATAGACCATCTGCCTAAGGCGAGTAGGTTGGGGTCGCCTGCTTTTAGCAGTCCGGCGGCTTGCCCAGCCGTGATGACCTCTACCAAAATTTGAAATGTTCCATTGGATACCTGGCTAAGTGTGCTGTCTGCGGGTTCATCGGCTGGAAAACTGCCGAACATAACCCGGAAGTGCGTGGGGTGGTCGAGTGCATAGCGAACGTAGGCTTCGCCGGTTGCTTGCAGGCTTTCGATGGGGGCTGCCTGGGCTTGGTCTACTGCGGCCTGTAGATAGGTGCCAAATTCTATAAAGCCTTCTTCAGCAACGGCAGCGAGTAAAGCTGCTTTATCTTCAAAGTGACGATAGGGCGCGGTATGCGAGACCCCTGCTTGGCGCGCAACTTCTCGCAGCGAAATGCTTTTGGCATCTTTAGTTTCTAGTACCTCCAGTGCCGCGTTTACCAAGGCCTGTCGCAGATCGCCGTGGTGGTAGGTTTGCTTCTTGGCCATGCTTCTTGATCGTTGCGCTGCAAGATTATTGGGTGCGAATCATCCTACCCCACCTGGCTGCTTATTTACCCGGCAACTTGTTGACAGTGTAAACATAGCTGCGTTAGTATCTGCCTGTAAGTTTACGGTGTAAACATTGGAGGCAATCATGATCGATGAGCAAGCCTATTCTTCAGCAGATGTGCAGCAAATTTTGACGATTGCGCTGGGCAGGGAGTCTTCTTCCCCGGCGCAGCTAAAAGAGATGGCAGAGGAGCTAGCTGTTGACGATGCGACGCTTCGCTATGCGGTAGAGGCCTGGCAAGTGCAGAAGCTAAATGCGCAGAAAAAGCAGCGGCAGCGTCAAGCGTTCTATCGGTATGAGCTGTTTCCTTATCTGGTGGTCAATGCGTTTTTGGTGGGGTTGAATATTGCGATCGCGGGCAGCATCACATGGTCTATTTATCCGGTGTTGTGCTGGGGTGCAAGCCTGCTGCTAGAGCAGGTGACGGGATGGGCTCCTAGCTACTGCCTAAGCCGTAAGCAATCGTATAAGCGACTGCGAGGTGACGAGGAATTGGCATGACGTTTTCTCATGCGCTTGAAACCTCTGCTGCGCCAGAGACTATATGTTGGACGCCGCTGAGTATGGGATTTCCTGCTTTCTCCCGTTTGATGGGGCACGACTCGTATTGTGAGCACGAGATTGCAACTAGAGCACCTAGCGGATTTGCTTACTTGTGGGTTCTAGGCGTTCACCCAATGGCTAGAGGGAAGGGCCTAGCCAAACAGATGGTTCTCTCGGCACTAAGCCAGATGAAACGCGATGGCCATTCGTCCTGTTGGCTGAGAACAGACAACCCGCAAAATCTGTTGTTCTACCAAAATCTAGGTTTTGACCAGGTACATGCTGGGACGGTCCCCGAGAGTGGTTTGTCATATTGGCTGTTTGCGAAAGATTTAGGCTGAATAAACAAAAATTAGGAATGGTACGGTGGAAGAAATGAACAATATTTTTCCAGGTCGCTACACGGCTGAGGTTACAGAGCCCTGTGTGGTTTTTCTGATTGGGATGCGCGTCAATCGCTTTTGGGCTATCAAAAAATGGTTTTCTACAGCGAGTGCCATGGGGCCAATGATGGCGACGTTGTCTCAGCATCCTGAAAAAGGGCTGCTTAGCTCTCGTATGTTTTTTCGGCTTTGGCCGTTAGAGACTTGTCTGGTGTCTTACTGGCGTTCTTTTGAAGATTTGACCCGCTTTGCGCGCAGCGAAGATGATCCACACTGGGCCTCCTGGCAGCGGTTTATGCGAGAGATGGTCGATGACGATAGCGTTGGCATTTGGCATGAGACTTACCAAGTAGAGCCGACGCAGTGCGAATGCATTTATGGCAACATGCCCGTCTATGGCCTAGCTGCTGCGACTCAGCATATTCCTGTCTCCGAAAAGACACGTAGCGCTGCTAAGAGAATGACTACATCTGCTTAAATTCCGGTAGATTCACCCAGCATATTTCATGCCGATGCCTTACTTATTTCCAGAAGAAAGGAGTACGAATCTTACAAGCAACAAAGTCACTAAAACTGTTTAGCTTACTTTTTTTGCTTGGGTATGTTCGTTGTATGGGACAGAAGTATTTTCGCCTAAAGACTTCTGTTTTATTTCTCTTGGTAGGAATGTCGGTATGGAAAAGCGTCTCCAGCAGTCTATTGTTCTCGTAGCTAAGCCTCTTTGGTTTCCAGTGACCTGGATTGTTGGTTTTGTGGCAGCGCTCTTTCCCACCTCACAGAAACCTGTGCAGGCGCAAGTTGTTTCCACCGCTGATGGTGCTGGAACCACCGTAACGACTGCTGGTGACCAGTACGATATTGCCGGTGGCACGCAGGCAGGTGGCAATCTGTTTCATGAGTTCGACGAGTTCAGTCTGGAGCAAACGCAGACCGCCAACTTCATGAGCGACTCGGGCGTTTTTAATATTGTTGGTCAGGTTTCTGAAGCGAATCCTTCCTATATTGATGGCACTGTTCAGGTGACTGGCAGTGATGCCAATCTCTATTTGGTGAATCCCTCTGGTGTGTTGTTTGGTCCCAATGCGCAGCTGTCTTTGCAAGGGTCGTTTACCGCAACCACAGCAGATCAGGTGGGCTTTGGCGAGGAATGGTTGGATGTTAGCGATAGCGATTCGGACTATACCGCTTTGACGGCAGACCTCTCGGCCTATCGGTTTACAGACGATGAGGCGAGCGGGGTCGTTAATCATGGGGATTTGGCGGTTGCTGCTGGTGAGTCCATCGCACTGGTGGGGGGCAATGTTGTTAATACAGGCAGCCTGGAAGCGCCGGGTGGTGAGATTGGGCTAGTGGCGGTGGGTGGCGAGAGTACGGTTCGCTTGGCGGTGCCGGGTAGTTTGTTAAGTTTGGAAGTGGCGGAAGAGGCCTTGCCTACAGGGAGTGCGTTTTCACCGACAGATCTTCCAACGCTGCTGACAGGTGGCTCTATTGCGTTGCCGAGCAGTCTTACGGTGCAAGCTGATGGCACGGTGAAGCTGGGTGCTATTGAAGTTGAGCCTGAAGAAGTTGCTATTACGGGCAGTGTGTCGAGTGTGGGAGATGGGGTTTCTGGTTCGGCGTTTGCGGATGGTGGAGCGATCGCGCTTATTGGTAGTACGGTAGATATCGTCAACGCGGTCGTTGATGTCTCTGGCGAAAATGGCGGAACGGTGAAAGTAGGTCATGCTTCAGATGCGTCAACCTTGCTTCAGGAGACGAAAGCTGCCTGGCTGACTCGCCAATCGGAAATCCGTGCAGAAGGGGTAAATGGTGCTGGTGGGGATATCTCGATTGTGGCTGATGCTCGCGCCCGTGTTCAAGGTACGATCTTGGCTGAGGGGACCACCACAGGCGGGACAGTAACGACCGATGCGAATAGCATTGACTTTTTTGATCTGACCTTGGCGGTGGCAGGTGTTGACGATGGTGGGCAGTGGCTGATTGAGCAATCCCACATTGATATTGAAGATGGCAATTCGAGTTTCAATCAGATTGATCCTGGTTTGATTGAGGGTGTGCTGGATGCGGGGACGGATGTGGCAGTTACCACAGGTTCTGGTGGCAGCGGTGACATTGCGCTCCTGACTTCGATTGATCAGACGGGCGGCGGTGATGCGAGCTTAACGTTTGCTGGGCGGCGATTTGAAGATAATGGTCATGACATTAATTTGACGAGCACGGGGTCGCTCACGTTTGATTTGAACGTAGTCAATTCAGAATCGACGCTGGATGCGAGCTCGATTGAAAGTGCGATCGCTGCGATTGGTAACGTTGGCGGTCGTCGTGTCATTAATTTAGGGGCGGGCAACTATGATTTTTCTGGGCCGGTTTCGCTGACGACAGACGTTGAGATCGCGGGGGCGGGCGCAAGCAACACATCGCTACGGGCGATAACCAGTAATCAAGTGCTCCGGGTAGAGTCCGGTGTGACTGCGACGCTTCGGGATGTTACGCTCACCACTTCTGGCCTAGGCGTGAATGATATCGGTGGCGGCATTCGCAACAATGGCAACCTTACAGTAGAGTCCAGCCACTTTGTTGACAACAGAGCTTTTCAAAACGGCGGCGCGATCGATAGCTTCAATGGTGGCTCCCTAGCTGTCTTCAACAGCGAGTTTAGAGATAATCGGTCAGCGTCAAACGGCAGTGGCGGTGCTATTCATCTCGGGAACGCCTCTGGGACCAACCAAATTAGTAATACGCTGTTTGAGAATAATGAGTCTCCCAATAGCGGTGGTGCAGTTAATGTAAGCAACGCTAGGTTAATTGTTAATAACGGGAGCCATTTTGTTGATAACACCGCAACAAACGGAGGGGCTCTGCGCACGAGTGGAGCCACCTATGCTGAGCTAGACGCGGTTACTTTTGAGGGCAATAGCGCGACACAACAGGGCGGTGCGATCGCTAACAACTCCAACACTGGTACGCTGACGATTGCCAACGCCACGTTTGATAGCAATACAGCGATGAGCGATGGGGGTGCGATCGCTCACAATGCCGCCGGCCAAACGCTAACGCTTCGCGATGCCACGTTTTCTGAAAATGTTTCTCAGGAAGATGGCGGTGCGGTTTTTGTCAATAGTGGAACAACAACAGTCGTCGAAGAAAGTCAATTCATCTCCAACAGAGCCGAAGGTGCCGCCAGCCGAGGTGGGGCGCTGGCCGTGATCAATGGTGGTGACATAACGCTTACAGATACTGTCGTAACCAGCAATGAGTCGTCAGCTCAAGGGGGTGGCCTGTTTGTCGACAGTGACGGCACAGCTACCGTTACTGGCACGCTGACAACAGATAGTGACGGCGTTGCGACAAGTGCGACCACTCGCTTTGTCGATAACCAGGCTGGGAGAGACGGTGGCGGAATTGCTATGCTTGATGAGAGTACATTGACGGTCAGCGGTGTACTCTTTCGCGGGAACTTTTCGGGTGATGATGGGGGTGGCGTATCGGTCACTGAACTCAGCCAGGCCACTATTGACAATGCTAATTTTGAAAATAATACTGTTGCTGAAAACGGCGGTGGCCTCTATAGCAACAATATTCTCTCTACAGTGCCTACCGGCAACAAAGTTGTTCTTACCAATAGTCGTTTTATCGAAAATGAGGCGGGTCAGTCTGGCGGCGGCTTTTATCACGGGATAAATGGGTCAGCAGTTGTTCGAGACAGTCTCTTTCATGCGAACGAAGCCATGATAGATGGCGGTGGGGTTCAGGTTTCTGAGGGGAGCCTTACCCTTGCGAATAGCCAGCTCTTAGCTAACCAAGCCCGATTCGGCGCAGGTCTCGAAGTGAGTGCTGGTGGGTCCGTAACGGTAACCGACACAGCCTTGACTGACAATGTTGCATCTTTGCTCGGTGGCGGCGCTCAAGTCGATACCGGCAGTACTTTAGAGGCGACCAGGACGACCTTTGAAGGCAATCAATCGGTTTCAGGCGGTGCTCTGTTCAACCTAGGCACAACTGAGCTCGTGAACACTACGATCAGTGGCAACAGGGCTAGCGATGTTGGGGGTGCGATTAGAACCAACAGCGCAGCGGCAACTTTGACTGTGCGCAACAGCACTGTCACTAACAACCAAGCGGGTGTAGAAGGTGGCGGCATTGCTGAAGCTGGCTCACAGCTCGCTCGCTTGCAGAATACGATTGTGGCGGCAAATACGAGCACTATCGCAGATGACGTCAGCGGCAGCTTCACCGACGATGGCAACAACTTAATTGGCAGCAGCGAAGGTGCAACCGGCTTTACGCGTAGCCAATTTGTCGGCACTGCCACCAACCCGGTCAATCCTCAGTTAGCCCCCCTTGCAGACAATGGAGGGCCGACAAAAACTCATCTGCTGTTACCGACTAGCGTCGCTGTAGATGCGGGCAGTGCCCTCAATATTCCATCCGTAGACCAGCGGCAAGGCGTTCGCCTTGTTGGCAGCGCCGTAGACATTGGCGCGGTAGAACTCTCTGCTGACCAGCTGTTGGCTATTTCTGTGGGCGAAGCCATTCAATCGCAATCGGAGTCTCCTGATCCAACGCTACCGACGACTTCGTTTAGCGAGTTAGATACTTTGTTGGCGAGCCGCACAGAACACGCCCTAGACGATGCCAATAGCTCTATTCGTCGGCTAGAGCGCTCCTTCAGTCAGAGTTTTGAAGACTATTGGGATCTGTCCGCTGGCGTAGACACAACTTTTGAAGATGTCCAGGCTATTTTGCGCCGCGCTCAAGAAGAATACAAAGTAAATTCAGCCGTTATCTACGCTGTATTTTCGCCAGAAAATCCGCCTGAAGAAGATGACTCGAAAGTGTTGAGCATGGAGCCAACGCTGAGCGAAGATGACTTGCTGAATCTATCCGTGGTGCTGCCAGAAGGTGAGCTGGTGAGCTATCAGCTACCTGTAACTCGTAAAGAAGCTGTTCGTCAGGTTCGCTATTTTCGCACCGCTGTATCAGACCCAGAAGATGCTAGAAGCTATCAGCCGCTGGCCCAGCAGCTATATCAGTGGCTTCTAGCACCCATCGAAGAAGACTTAGCTGCACAGAATGTACACAACCTGATGTACGCCTTAGATTCTGGCCTGCGGACTGCGCCGATTACGGCTATGCGTGATTACGAGGGCTTTGCGCTGGAGCGCTACGGCATTTCGACGGTGCCCAGTGTGGGCCTCATGCAGGCAGATTTCCCCGTATCGGTGCGCCGCGCCACCGTTGCGATGGGCGTTTCAGAGTTTGATACCCAAGCACCGCTACCTGCTGTACCGATTGAGCTCAGCGTTGTGGATCAGTTTGTGCCCGTGTCGCAGACGGTACTCAATGAAAACACGACGTTGGATGCAATTAAGAGTGTGCAGGCGTTAGAGCAGCCTGGGGTATTGCACTTGGCGACCCATGCCAGTTTCGATCGGCGATCGCCCGAAGACTCCTACATTCATCTGTGGAATGAACAACTTAGCATGCGCGAATTTAGCCAGCTCGACTGGAAAGAATCTGATTTGGAAATGTTGATTTTGAGCGCTTGCTCTACTGCGCTGGGTAGCCGCAATGCTGAGCTAGGCTTTGCCGGATTAGCTGCTGCTTCTGGGGTAGATGCAACGGTAGGTAGCTTATGGGATGTTTCGGATGTGGGTACCTTGGCGCTGATGAGCGAATTCTATGCGCAGATAGAGGAAACAGACATGCGGTTTGAGGCGCTACGCCGAGCTCAATTGGCCTTACTAAAAGGCGAAACTCGCATTGAAGGTGGCAACTTAATGACCGGGCATGGTGAAGTACCCCTCCCCGCCGACTGGAATATGCCAGATTCAGCGACACTGGACCATCCTTTTTTCTGGTCGGCCTTTACGATGGTTGGGAATCCCTGGTAGGAGGATATTTTGCAGCGACGTTCAACTTCTCTTTTATGTCTCTCTAGGGTGGAAAGTTATTTTCCGTTTCAGGCGGGTGCCAACCGACAGAAACCCAAGAACGACGAACTGTGATCGCAAAAGGATTGTTAAGTTGCAGAACTTCGACAGTGACACGGCCGCAGGGTGTTGTTCCAATAATATGAGTCCCCTCGTTCGACCAGCTAAAATGCTCAGACCATTTCTGTTGGCGTGGATGATAAAGCGCTATGATTTTATCTGTTAGCGGATCAGTTCCATGAGTTCGGTCAGCTTTATGACTATTGCAAGGGCGACAGGCCATCCACAAATTCTTTTCATCACTGCTCCCTCCTGCTGCCTTCGGAATGATGTGCTCGATTTCCAGAGTCCCCCAGACATATTTCTGAAGGCTTAGACAATAACCACAACGATTACCTGCTTGTTGTCGAATGCGATCTCTAAGCTCAGCGGAAATATAGTCACTCACGAATTCAGGGGCTCCATCAAGCCTCGCTGAACCGCTTCAACTAAGCCCGCAGTTTTTCGGAGCCAGCCTTCGTTATATTTTTGCATCAGTGACTCCAATTCGTGAGGCTCATCTGCTAATAGCTCTCCCTCGCGCTGTTTCTCTAGTAACTCAGAGAGCCGTTGATCCTGTGTTGTCGGTAGCGTAGAATTGGCCAAGTCAAGAACAGCCCGGTCAGACATTTCAGACACAGGTGGAAGGATGTCAGCTTCATGACTGAGCGGCGGCAACGATGAAACAACCGTGTCTGTCAATACACTAGATAAGTCGCGGTTGATCAGACGAGCAAATCGCTTTGCTCGTTGATAAGCTTCTTCTGGAAGATCTATTGTGATCTGGATAGTTGCCATAGCAAGTCGCGCAATGCTGTATTTTCAGTTTATCTCATGTTGCAGAGGCTCAAGAAGTAAACCCCATGCGTGATTTTCAACTGCCCGGCCGTTCTCCTGCCTACTCAAATAAGGGGATGGCTGCGACGTCTCATTCTCTAGCTACCTTAACGGCGATCGATGTTTTACGCTCGGGGGGCAACGCGGTAGATGCGGCGATCGCAGCCTCAGCTGTCCTATGTGTCGTAGAACCTCAAGCCACTGGTATCGGCGGCGACTGCTTTGTCCTCTATGCCCCTGCTAATAACAGCGGTGAAGTTATCGCACTCAATGGTTCTGGTAAAGCGCCTGCTAAGGCCGAACTCAGCTGGTTTTTAAACCAGGGAATGAAACAAATCTCTCTGCAAAGTCCGCATTCTGTTACAGTCCCCGGTGCGGTAGATGCTTGGTGCCAGCTGCATAAAGACTACGGTAAAAAGGACTTTTCTGAACTGCTCGCCCCGGCGATTCGATTGGCAAAAGAAGGCTATACGGTGCATCCACGGGTGGCTTACGACTGGGCGCAGCTGGCGAAAAAGTTAAAAGCAACAGAAAACGCAACGAAAATGCTGTTGGTAAATGGTGAGGCTCCGAAGGCGGGCGATCGCCATCATCAGCCAGAACTTGGTGAGACTTTAGCCGCGATCGCACAAAATGGCCGCTCTGCCTTCTACACTGACCCTATTGCCGAAGACATCGTCAGCTATCTCCAATCTCTCGGCGGACTCCATACCTTAGAAGACTTTGCCGCACCACAAGCAGAATACGTCGCACCTATTTCTACAAAGTATCGCGGCTACGACGTAGTGGAATGTCCACCGAATGGTCAAGGCATAACCGCTTTGATTATGTTGAATATTCTCTCGGGCTTTTCACTCACTGACTATGCGCCGATGAGTGCCGAACGGCTGCACTTGGAGTGTGAGGCGGCGAAATTGGCCTATGGCGTGCGCGATCGCTACGTCGCCGATCCAGATCAATCAGATATTCCTATAGACTTTCTCCTTTCCGAAGACTACGCCGCCCAACTCCGCGCCAAAATCAGTTTAGACAAGGCAATGCCACCGCTACAAGATTCAGATTTTCCGACTCATCCCGATACGGTTTATCTTTGTGTTGTTGATGAAGAAGGAAATGCGGTTAGCTTCATTAATTCTGTTTTTCATGGGTTTGGCAGTGGGTTGGTGAGTCCTAAGACAGGTGTTGTGTTGCAAAATCGGGGAGCGGGATTTGTGTTGCAAGAGGGGCACAGGAATGCGATCGCTCCCTACAAACGTCCACTCCACACCATCATCCCTGGCATGTTGATGAAAGCCGGTAAGGCAGTCATGCCCTTCGGCGTCATGGGCGGTCAATATCAGCCGGCTGGTCAAGCTCACTTCCTCACGAATCTGTTGGACTATCGGATGGATGTGCAAACTGCATTAGA